>JAICVB010000112.1 GCA_025935545.1 Gemmatimonadales bacterium | reverse complement strand
TCGACATCCGCGAAGGCGAGGTAATTGACGCCCGCGCTTTCCGGGCCCTGATCCAGGCCGCGGTTGCGCGGAACGCCGGTTCCGGCTGAGCTTCTGTCAGCCTGCCCCACCGAGATGGCCCCGACGGCAGTCTGGACCTGGCAGAGCACGGGCAGCCGCTGGGCCTGATGGGTTCGGACCGACGAGGCACGGGATGTGCTCCGGCGCCTCCCCGGACATCGCGGCTGGCCGGTACCGGTCACCCTACCATCTGGCCGGTGTCTACACGGGCCTGGGGGAGTACGACCAGGCCATGGACTGCCTGGAGCGGGCCGGCGACGAGCGGGCGGACCGACGCTTCCAGGCCCTGCTCCGGAAGATGAACCTCGCCTGAGGGATACCCCGTGCGCGCTCCTGTTGCGGTCCTCCTGCTCCTTCTCACCCCGGTTGCGGCGCGCGCGCAGCGGCCCGCCCGCGACACCGCGGCCGAGAATGCCGCCATCCGCCGCGCCGATTCGATCCGGATCGCCAACCGGCCCTGCCTCCATACCGACGTCCTGATGAACGTCTGCAAGCGCCAGGACACGGTGTACGTCAACGGGAAGGCCACCGCCGTCGTGAGAAAGCCCGGGGTGGCCCTCGATCCACCGCCGCGGGTGGACACCGTCTACCTCGACCACCTCCGGAACAACCGCGCCGCGCGCGCCCGGAAGGTCGATACCGTGTACGTTGAGCGCCTGCGCGAGGCAGCCGGAGCGCCCCGCTAGTCCTACCGCTGCAGCACCACCGTATAACCGATGTCGGCACTCGACAGCGTGAGCGTGCCCCCACCGCCACTCACCGTGGCGTGGAGCGTGCCGGGAATCTGCTGGCCGTTGAACTCGATCGTCCCGGCGGCGGAGTCATAGGTGTAGACCCCGGTGTCGCTAACGTCCACCGCCCCCGTCTGGCCTTCCTTCGAGAACGCGAGGTCGTAGCTCCGGTCGTCACGCAGCGTGATGGTGTAGCTCTTGAGCGTCACCCCGCTGGCCACGGTGTGCGGCAGGGGTGACCCATCCACGCTCACGGCCTGGTAGGTGCCGACGAGCGTATTGTCGTTGCCGCCGGGGCCGGTCTGATCGCTGCCGCAGGCGGCAACCGCGACGGCGGCGAGCGGCAGGAGGAGGCGGCGAAGGCTCTGGGTCATGGGACCTTCCGGGTAACGGGTGTCTGCACGGGGCATCGGACCGGACGGCCCATCTACCCAGCAGGGGTCATGCCACGGGGCTGTCGAGCACCTCGCGCACGCGGTGGACCAGCGCGTCCGGGCTGTAGGGCTTGGCCAGGAAATGTACCTCGTCGGTCACCAGCCGATGCTGAAGGACGACGTCGTCGGTGTAGCCCGACACAAAGAGGACGCGGAGCCCCGGGCGGAGGTCGAGCGCCTGGTCGGCCAGCTCTCGCCCGCCGATGCCCGGGAGCACCACGTCGGTGAGCAGCAGGTGCAGCGGCGGGCCGCCATTGCCGAGCAGCTCGAGCGCTGCCTCACCGCTCTCCGCGGTCAGCACTTGATAGCCCTTCCCCACGAGGATCCGGGCCGCGATGCGCCGGACGCCCGGCTCGTCCTCCACGAGAAGGATGGTCTCGCGCCCGCTCGGCGCGACGCGCTCGGCGGGCACGGGCGTGAGCTCCCCGCCCTCTACCGCAGGCAGGACCACCCGCATCGTCGTGCCCATCCCGGGCTTCGTCTCCACCTCGATGCGGCCACCGGCCTGCCGGACGATGCCGTAGCTGGTGGCGAGCCCCAGCCCGGATCCCTTTCCCCGCTCCTTCGTGGTGAAGAAGGGCTCGAAGAGGTGGGCCCGCACGTCATCGGTCATGCCCGTGCCCGTATCGGTCACGGCGATCGAAACCTCGTGCTCCTCCCGTACGGTCTCGACGGTGACGGTGCCGCCGCTCGTCATCGCATCCCGCCCGTTGACGACGAGGTTCACCAGCACCTGTTCCAGCTGGCCGCGGTCGGCGCGCACGCGGGCGTGCTGCGCGCCGCACCGCGTCACCAGTCGCACGCGCTCCCCGAGCAACCGGCCCAGCATCTTCTCCAGCTCCCGCACGAGATCGTTGACGTCGAGCACTTCGGGCGCCGTGACCTGGCGGCGCGAGAACGTCAGGAGCTGCTGCGTGAGAATGGCGGCGCGCTCGCCCGCGCGCCGGATCTCCTGCAGGGCGCCCCCACTGGCCGCGGGCTGCGCCAGGGCGAGCTCGACCTCGCCGAGAATGACGGTGAGCAGATTGTTGAAGTCGTGCGCAACGCCTCCGGCCAGCCGTCCGACCGCCTCCATCCGCTGGGTATGCGCGAACTGCTCGCGGGCGGCGCGGAGCTCCTCGACGTTGCGCGCCAGCTCGGCATGCGTGTCCCGGACGCGCGTGGACATCCGGTCGAAGGCGGCGCCGAGTCGTGCGAGCTCATCGCCCACGGGGTGTTGCGGCGGCGGGCCCCCGCCGGCGCTGATGGACTCGGCCGCGGCCGTGAGGCGCGCGAGGCGGCGAGTAATCCGCCGCGTGACGATCCACACACCGCCGATGCCGAGCAGGAGAACGAGCAGGCTCACGGCGAGCGCGCGCCGGAGGAAGGCGCGCGCCGGGGCCGCGACGCGGTCCGCGGACAGCTCGATGACGGTGTACCACGGCGTGCCGGCCACCGGCCGCGCCGTGGCCAGGCGCTCGGTGCCGGCGCGCCGGTAGTCCTCCATCGCGGCCCACCGGCTCACGTCACCCGGCGGCGACTCGACGGGACCCTCGAGGTCGGTCCATCGCCCCGTCCCCGGCGTCCCGATGAGCAGACTGGATCCGGGACCGATGAGCTGCTGCATGGCGGCGCGGCTCGGGGGGCTCGACACCCAGAACCAGCGCACCACATAGCCCAGGCGCTCCCCCCGGCTCCGCACGGTCGCGATGACCGGGAGCACGAGCGAATCGCCCACGACGGTGAACGATCCGACCGTGCCCGAGTCCACGCCTGCGGCCGATAGCAGGCCCGAGAGCGCGACGGAGTCGAACTGGGCCTGCGCCGCTCCGGTGGCGAGGACCCGCCGGCCGCGCGCGTCGAGGAGCTCGGTTGCCGGCACGCGGGCCCCGGCTTCCTCCCGCGGGGTGAGGGCCTGAACCGCCGCGGCGGGCGCCGGCGCAACGTCGAGCGCCACGGCCTGGTCGCCGCCGCGCGGCAGCGCCTCGAGGAAGCGAACGACCGCCGTGTCGGAGGCGAGGCCGCGGACGGCGGCGGCATTGCTCGCCGCGCTCTGCCGCAGCATCCCGCCGACCTGCTCGGCGACGCCCGAGAGCCGCTCCGCCGCCGCGGCCCGCCCGGCGCCCAGGAGATAGGCGTAGGCAATGGAGCCGAGGAGGACGACGGCGACCGTCCAGAGCGCGGCGATCATCGCGGGAAGCTCGAGCTGGATCGTGCGCGGGCGCGGCATCAGGCGGCCGGTTCCAGCAACTCACGGGCGAGGGCCTCGACGGTGAGCGGCGCGCACCCCTCGAGCCGGTTGTTGATCAGGATGTAGGACTCGGTGTCACGATCGCGCGTCGCCTTCACCAGCCGCACGATGTCGTGCCGCACATCGGGTTCCGGCGCGCGCACCTGGTCGAAGGGCTCGAGGCTAGCGCGCGCGTCCGGATCGGGTCTTCCCGGCCGGAGGAGCGCGCGGCAGACGGTGAATGAGGCGGTGAGGCTGTCCGGCAGGTCGAGCTGGCGGCCGATCGGCGGCATGTGGGTCCACGAGTTGAAGACGTGCGCCACGTCGTGACCGCGGAGCACCGCGAAGTATGGCGGTGCCAGGAACTCGGGATTCCGGATCTCGACGGCGTACCGCGCGCCGCGCGGGAGGCGATCGAAGAAGCGGTCGAGCATGTCGGCAAAGGCCCCGGCGCTCACGCCGGCCGAGCGCGGGATCGCCTGGAACTCGAAGACGAACGGACCCGCGTGCCCCGCGAAATGGTCGCGGTAGACGTCGTACACGGCATCCGAGAAGAGGTCGGCGTTGAGGAAATCGTCGTTGCGATGGCCCGCGGCGCCCGGATGGCTGCGCCCGAAGGTGTGGATCGTGATGCGGTCCCACACCTTGCTCACGCAGGGAAACCCGGCCGGCAGCTGCGCCGCGTACTCCTCCAGCGTTTCGGGAGCGGGGGGACGGTAGAAGGTCGAGTCGATGCCCACCGTCCCGAAGAGCGGCCAGCGTGCGTACTCGCCGAGCATGCGGCTGGTGGCGCCCGTCGCCGGATAGCGTTCATGATAGACGAGCCCTTGCCAGCCGGGATAGTTCCAGCTCGAGCTCCCGAACCGGACGCCGGCGGGCAGCCGCGCCGCGAGTGCCGCCAGGTCGGCGGGGAATCCGCTCAGTGCGGAGCCTCGACCGGAGCGGGAGCAGCCGCACCGGCGCCGACCGGCGGCGTCCCGGGCCGCCGGGGCGACGGCAGGCTCACCAGGACGCCGGTGATGAGCAGGACCACACCCGCGGCCGCCAGCTCGCTCGTGGCCGTCCGGCGAAGGGAGCGGGCCGATGTGTCGGAGCCGAGCGCCGGCCGCTGGCGTCGCCAGTTCCATGCGCCGAGCGCCACCACCACCGCCACCGCCGCGAGCTTCGCTATCAGCGCCAGGCCGTAGGGCGTGGTCCAGAGCGCATCGAGACGGTGCAGGTGCCGCCAGGCCGTGATCACGCCGAAGATCGCGACGCACGCCGCGGAGACGAGCGCGAGAGGGGAGAACCCGTTCACCATCCGCGCCGCAAGCGCACCCCGTCCCTCGGCCGTCGGCTCGTCCCGGAAGAGCGAGCCGAGCCCCGCCACGACGAGCACGAAGAGCGTGCCGATCCAGAGGGACGCGAAGAGAACGTGCAGGGGATTCACCAGCCGGACGAGCTGTCCGCCGAGCACGCCGCGCACCTGCCCCAGGATCGCGCCCAGCGCGGCAAGCACCCAGCCGGGGCGCCTTCCGGCGGCGGCGAGGAGGAAACCCGCGAGCGCGACGAGGAACAGGATGACCTGGAGGGCGGGCTGAAGACTTCCCGTCATGAGTGCCGTCACCGTGGTGTGCCGCCGCTCGGCGAGCGCGGGCAGCCCACGGGCCAGCATGAACGCGGCTGCCGCCATGCCGGCAACGCCGATCCACGCGGCGCGGCGGGCCGCATCGCGCCATACCTGCTCGCCGCCACCGGGCGGTGGTCCGCGGAGGGCCGAATACCGGAAGCCGACGGCCCCCACCGGCAGCAGCACGGCGAGAAACTCCACATAGTGGAGGAACGGTTCGGACCACTCGAGCAACGGCTCCTGGAGCATCAGCATCCTAGTTGAGGCGCGTCGCGGGGATCCGCGCGAGGCGGATGGCGCTGACACCGGCGGTGTCGCCGGTCCAGGCGAGGAGCACGGTGCCGTCGGCCGCCTGGGCGAGCTGAGGGTAGCGCCCGCCGGCGGAGCCCGGCACGGTGGTCTTCCAGACGATCCGCCCATCGCGCCCGATCCGCGCGAGCCCGATGAGCCGCGAGCCGTCGCTCGCCGCATCGTAGGCCGCGAGCGCGCCGCCGTCGCCGAGCGCCACGGCCGCGGCATGGGAGGGCGCGATGTGGTCGCCGGTGACCAGGGTCAGCGCGTCGCCCGTGCGGCCCGCGCTGTCGATCCGCGCGTAGTACATCCCCGCCCCGCCCGTACGGCCGGTGTACCACACGACGTGCCGGCTGCCGTCGGCGCCGATCGCGACGGCGGGCCCGGCATGGGGACATCCGGGAAACACCCAGTCATCGCGATGCACCCGAACCGGCTCGGATCGGACGGCCGCGACCGGCGCGATGACGACGTCACGGATATTGCCCGGGTAGTGCTGCCGCCAGGCCGCGAGCGCGCCACCGTCGTTCATCCGCGCGAGCGTGACGCGGCAGCAGGGGCACGCCGCGCCCCAGACGGGGCGATTCGGCTCCCAGCTCACGCCGAAATCGGGCGAGAACGCCGTGTACACCACCGCATCGGGCTCGGACGTCGGCTCGGCGGCGGTGAGACTGGCACGCGCCATCACGGCGCTGTCGCCGTGACGCTCGTCCAGCCAGGCCACCATGATGCCGGAGTCACCGACCCAGGCGGCGCCGTGGAAGTTGTGGCCGCCGGGCGCGCTCGCCGTGTCGTCGTTGACCGTGACCGGCGCCGACCAGGTGCGGCCGCCGTCATGGGAGCGAGCGACCCGGATGGAGCTGGCGGGCCACTGCCGTCCCGGGACCGGGATGGGCCGGGGCCACGCCACCGCGATGCGGCCCCGTCCCGCCGCCACGATCCGCGGCGACGCTTCGCCGGTCGGCGCGACGTCATGGGCGTCGCTGGTGATGCGCACCGGCGCCGACCAGCTGGCGCCGCGGTCGGACGAGCGCGAAAAGAAGAGCTGCGTAGAGGCGCTGTCGCCCGCCACCCAGGTGGCGAGCAGGTCGCCCGTGCCCGGCTCCGAGGCGAGCGCGGCGTCGGACGCGCTCCCGCCCGCGGCGGGGAGGGTGCCGGCCTGCTCCACGGGCGTCCCCTGCCGGCAGCCCGCCACCGTGGCGGCAAGCGTGAGCGCTGCAATGCATCGCCGGGGCATCATCGGGTCCACCTCGCTCCCAGGTAGAACGAGCGGCCATCCATCGGCTCGAAGTACCGCCCGTTCGCGTTGTCTACCTGCACCGACGGCGACCGGTTCTCGCCGGTGAGGTTCTGCCCCGCCGCGAAGATCGAGAGCCCCGCGGCCGGCAGCGTCCATTCGGCGCGCAGTCCGACGATGAACCAGCCCCGGTTCGACGCGGTGTTGGCGCTGTTCACGAAATAGTGACCCGGGGCCCACTCCGCCGTCGGCGTGATGCTCACGCCCGCCGGATGCGCGTAGCGAAGCTCGGCGTTCAGGTGATGCGTCGGCGCCCCGGGGATGGTGTTCCCCGCGAAGCTCGAGTCCCGCACGAACCGGTTCCTCCCATAAGTGTAGGCGAGGCGCGCGGTGATCGCATCCGCGGAGGCCAGCAGGTGCGCCGCCGTACGGAGCTCGACGCCCAGCTCCACGCCGGAGTGCCGGGTACGCGGCGAGTTCCGGTAGGTCGGCACGGTGAAGGGCGCACCGGGGAAGGGCTGGACGTTGAGGTTGAGAATCTCGTTCCGGAGCTCGATGTCGTAGAGGCTCGCATCCCAGGCGATGCCGCCGCGCCGCCCGCGCGTCCCGACCTCGAACTGCCACGCATCCTGCGCCTCAAGGTCGATGAAGCCGGGCACCGCGAGGCTGTTGAGCTCGAGGAGGAGCGGCGGCTCCGACGACCGGCTCGCGTTGGCGAAGAACTGGCCCGCGGAGTCGGGCAGCTCGTACAGCAGGCCGACCTTGGGGAGCACGGCATTGAAGACGCGCCGGTCGGACTGGTCGCCGTCGGCGAGGAAGGTGTCCGCGGACTTCCGGATCGAGTGGTCGAGGCGGACGCCCGCCACCACCGAGAGCCGCGGCGAGAGCTCGAGCAGCTCCTCGGCGTAGCCGGCGAGGCCGTGGACCCGGTCCTGCTGGTCCTTGGTGAGCGCGCCGTGCTCGCCCGCCGCATTCTCGAACTGCCGGTTGTGCATCCGCTCCGTCGCGGGCTGGAGCCCGAGCGTGAGCCGGCTGGCCCGCCGTCCCAGCGAATCGCTGTTCTCGTAGCGCACCTCCGCGCCGAGGTCCCAGCTCTGCTGGTTGATCACCTGGAAGATCGGGTGATCGATGTCGCGGTACTGCGCGTAGGGACTGACCTCGAGCCGCTGCGACGGCGCGAGCTGGGTCCGGAGCTGAAGTCCCACGTGGTGGAGGTCGTAGGTGCGGCCCCAGCGCTCGGCCACGTTGCCGGGATCGGCTGAGCGCGGGTCGTTCGTGAGCCCGTCCTCGGTGAGCGAGCCCGGCAGGTGCTCCCGCACGTGCGCGTAGAGATAGAACGTGCGGATGTCGGTGGATGGCGAGAGCAGG
>JAICVB010000169.1 GCA_025935545.1 Gemmatimonadales bacterium | reverse complement strand
TGTCCAGCAGCCGCTCCTCGGCGTTCTCCCGCGCGCGCGGGCGCAGCCGGTCGCGCTCTTCCTCGCGCAGCATCGAGACCGCGGTCTCGGCCAGATCGCGCACCATCGAGTCGACGTCACGCCCGACGTACCCGACCTCGGTGAACTTCGACGCCTCGACCTTGATGAACGGCGCCCCCGAGAGCCGCGCGAGGCGGCGTGCGACCTCCGTCTTCCCCACGCCGGTGGGGCCGATCATGATGATGTTGTAGGGGGTGATCTCGTCGCGGATGTCGTCGGGCGCCTGGGCCCGGCGCCAGCGGTTCCGCACCGCGATGGCGACCGCCTTCTTGGCGGCGTCCTGCCCGACGATGTAGCGGTCCAGCTCGGCCACGATCTGGCGCGGCGGCATCTCCTCGAGCCAGGGAGCGGGCGGCTCGGTCTCGTCCAGCGGCGTGCGGATCGGGTCGGCGGTCATGGGGAGAAGATAATCCCCCGGCGGTCAGGCGCTCGCGTCAGCCGCTCGCGGCGAGGAGCGCGAAGCGCGCGCCGGTCGGGTCGGCGAGGACGGCAAAGCGGCCGACGCCCGGAATGTCGGCCGGTCCGGTGGTGACCTTCGCGCCGAGCGACGCGGCGCGCGCCGCGGTGGCATCGGTGTCGGTGGTGGCGACGTAGCTCAGCCACGACGGCCGGACGTGCGCGCCGGGAGGCATCCTCATCACCCCCGCCCGGGGCCGGGATCCCTCCGTGAGGACGGCGTACTCCTCGCCGCCGGCCATCGTCTCGGTGCGCTCGTCCCAGCCGAAGAGCTGCCGGTAGAACCGCACCGCCGCACCCGGGTCGGGCGTGAGCAGCTCGTCCCAGCAGAAGGTCCCGGGCTCCATCCGGCCCGGCGGTGGATCGTCCGGCAGCTCGCGCGGCGTGAAGGGCGAGAAGAGGGCGCCCGCTGGATCGCCCGCGAGGGCGAACCGCCCGGGCGGAATGTCGAACCCGCCCATGCAGATCTCCCCGCCGAGCTCGGCCACCCGGGCGCAGGTGTCGTCCACGCTGGCAACCAGCATGTATGGCACCCAGTGGGACGGGAATCCCGCCGCCTTGTCGAACGGCATGACGGCCCCGACCACGCGCGTGCCGGCGCTGAGCCGGCGGATGGTCATCCCCATGACGCGAAGCTCGGTGACGCTCCACCCGAAGAGCGCCGCGTAGAACTCGGCGCCGGCGGCGGGATCGGTGCACATCAGGTCGTGCCGGATGACGCGGCCCATGCCAGCGGCCATGGGACCTCCGGTTCAGGCGGACGGCAGCTCGAGGATGGTGATGTGCCGGTTGGTAAAGACGCAGATGTCGGCGGCGATCTCGAGGGAGCGCTGCACGATCTCGCGCGCGCCGAGGCCGGGCGTGGGCAGGAGGGCCCGCGCGGCGGCGAGGGCGTAGTTCCCGCCGGAGCCGATCGCGACGATGCCGTCGTCGGGCTCGATCAGCTCACCCGACCCGCTCAGCAGGAAGGCGTGGTCCACGTCGGCCACGACGAGCAGGGCCTCGAGGCGCCGGAGGATGCGGTCGCTCCGCCAGTCGCGGGCCAGCTCGACCGCCGCGCGCGGCAGGTTCGCCGGGTAGCGGTCGAGCTTCTCCTCGAACTTCTCGTAGAGGGTGAGCGCGTCGGCCACGGAGCCGGCGAACCCGGCCAGCACCTTCCCGCCCTTGAGGGCGCGCACCTTGGTGGACTGCGCCTTCATCCCCGTCTCCCCGATGCTGACCTGCCCGTCGCCGCCGAGGGCGACGCGGCCGCCCTTCCGGACCGCGAGGATGGTGGTTCCATGAAAGGCCGGCATGCTCGCTCCTAGGCGCGCGGATGCGCCTGCTGGTAGACCTTCTTGAGCCGCTCGATGCTCGTGTGCGTGTAGATCTGCGTAGTGCTCAGGCTCGCGTGGCCCAGCAGCTCCTGCACGGCGCGCAGGTCGGCGCCGGCATCGAGGAGATGGGTAGCAAAGGTGTGCCGGAGGGAGTGGACCCGCAACGCGTCGCCGCCCACGGCGTCGAACATGGCATGCATCGAGCGCTGGATCGTGCGCGGCCCGACGCGCTTCCCGCGCAGGGTCACGAAGACGGCGCGGCGGTCGCCGCCGGGCCGCGCGGCGACCGGCTCGCGGGCCCGGAGGTATTTCCGGAGGGCCAGGACGGCCCGACTCCCGACGGGAATGATCCGCTCCTTCCGGCCCTTGCCCATCACGCGGGCCTGGTCGCCCAGGAGATCGAGGCGCTCGAGGTCGAGGCCCGCGAGCTCGGAGAGGCGCATGCCCGTCGAGTAGAAGAGCTCGAGCATGGCGAGATCCCTCAGAGCAAGGAAGTCGCCCGTCTCCGCCCGGGCCTCGGCCCACGCGAAGAGCCGGTCGGTCTGGCCGCGGTCCATGTAGCCGGGCAGCCGGCGCTCGAGCCGCGGCACGCGCGTCGCCCGGGCGACGTTCACCGCGAGCCCCTCGTGCACCTGGAGGTAGCGGAAGAAGCTCCGGACCGCCGAGAGCGCACGAGCGGACGATCGCCGGGCCAGCCCGCGACGCTGCAGCTCGCCCAGGAAGCCGCGAATGCCGAGGCGGTCCACCCGGGTCCAGTCCCAGCCCGGCCCGTAATGGCGCGCACAGAATTCGCCGAACGCCTCGAGGTCCCGGCCGTACGCCTTCACCGTGTGCGGTGAATGCTGCTTCTCGTCGGCGAGGTGGCGCAGGAAGGCAGAGACGGACGGAAGGGCCGAAGGGCGGAACGACGGAAGGGACCGGCTCACAGCGTGGCCATCCAGCTCCGGAGGTCCGCCAGCGCGCGCTCCGCCAGCCGCTGCTTCTTCTCCTCCTTCGACATCCTTCCACCCTTCCGCCCCGCCGGCCGCCGGTCCAGCACTTCCACCAGGCCGAAGTTCGCGTTCATCGGCTGGAAGTGCTGCGGGTCGGCCTCGCGCAGGTAGCGATAGAGCGCGCCCAGC
>JAICVB010000141.1 GCA_025935545.1 Gemmatimonadales bacterium | reverse complement strand
CGGCGCCGAGGCGCTTGCGGCGGTCGGCCTCGTAGTCCTCGTAGTTGCCCTCGAACCACACGGCCTTGCTGTCGCCCTCGAACGCCAGCATGTGGGTGGCGATGCGGTTGAGGAACCAGCGGTCGTGGCTGATCACCACCGCGCAGCCGGCGAAGGAGAGGAGCGCCTCCTCGAGGGCGCGCAGCGTGTCCACGTCGAGGTCGTTGGTGGGCTCGTCGAGGAGCAGCAGGTTGCCGCCGCTCTTGAGGAGCGTCGCGAGGTGGAGTCGGTTGCGCTCGCCGCCCGAGAGGTCGCGGACCCGCTTCTGTTGGTCGGCCCCGCGGAAGTTGAAGCCCGCGGCGTAGGCGCGCGCGTTGACGGTGCGCCTGCCGAACTGCAGCTGGTCCTCGCCGCCCGAGATCTCCTCGTACACCGTCTTCGCGCCGTCGAGCGCGTCCCGGCTCTGGTCCACGTAGGCGATCTGCACCGTCGAGCCGACGGTGAGCGTGCCCGCGTCGGGCTCTTCCTGCCCGGTGATCATCCGGAAGAGCGTCGTCTTGCCGGCGCCGTTGGGTCCGATGACGCCCACGATGCCCCCGCGCGGGAGCGAGAAGCTGAGGCGGTCGATCAGGAGCCGGTCACCGTATCCCTTGGTCAGGTTCTCGGCGATCACCACCTCGTTGCCCAGCCGCTCGGGCACCGGGATCAGGATCTCCGCCGAGCCCTCCTGCTGGCGCTCGCTTGCCTCACGGAGCTCCTCGTAGGCGGTGATGCGCGCCTTGCTCTTCGCGTGGCGCGCGCGCGGCGCCATGCGGATCCACTCCAGCTCGCGCTCGAGGGTGCGCTGGCGGGCGGACGCCTGCTTTTCCTCCACGGCGAGCCGCTGCTGCTTCTGCGCGAGCCAGGAGGAGTAGTTCCCCTCGTACGGAATCCCCGCGCCGCGGTCCAGCTCGAGGATCCACTTCGCCACGTTGTCGAGGAAGTAGCGGTCGTGGGTGACGGCGACGACGGTGCCGGGGAACTCCGCGAGATAGCGCTCGAGCCACCAGACGCTCTCGGCGTCGAGGTGATTGGTGGGCTCGTCGAGGAGGAGCATGTCGGGCTGCTCGAGGAGGAGGCGGCAGAGCGCCACCCGCCGGCGCTCGCCGCCGGAGATCCGGGTGACGTCGGCGTCGCCCGGCGGCAGGCGGAGCGCATCCATCGAGAGGTCCACCTTGTGGTCCAGCTCCCAGAGGCCCAGCGCGTCGATCCGCTCCTGCAGGTTGCCCTGCTTCTCGAGGAGCCGGTTCATGGCGTCGTCGTCCATCGGCTCGGCGAAGCGCAGGCTGATCTCGTTGAACTGGTCGAGGAGGGCCTGCTGGTCGCGGACGCCGTCCATCACGTTCCCGCGCACATCCTTCGCCGGATCCAGCTGGGGCTCCTGCGGGAGGTAGCCGATGCGGATCCCCGGGAGCGGGCGGGCCTCGCCGAGATAGTCGTGATCCACACCCGCCATGATGCGGAGGAGGGAGCTCTTGCCCGCGCCGTTGGCGCCGAGGACGCCGATCTTCGCGCCGGGATAGAACGAGAGGTAGATCCCCTTGAGGATCTCCTTGCTGGGGGGCACGACCTTCCGGAGGTCGCGCATCGTGAAGATGTATTCGCCGGCCATAGGGACGGCAAGATAGACCGCCCGTGGCGATTAATGAACCGCGCGCCGCGGGCCCGAAATGAAAGAGGCGCCCAGCGGGGCGCCCCTTGTGCTCGGACCGACCGCCTGGTCAGCTGACGTGCCGGCTCACCAGCTTGGTCATGTCGAACATGGAGACCTGGCTCTTGCCGCCGAACACCGCGCGGAGGTTGTCGTCGGCGTTGATCATGCGGCGGTTCTTCGAGTCCTGCAGGCCCTTCCGGCGGATGTACGCCCAGAGCTTCTTGGTGAGCTCGGTGCGCGGCAGCGGCGCGCTGCCCACGACGGTGGCAAGCGTCGCGTCGGGACGAACGGGCTTCATGAACGCGGCGTTCGGCGTCCGCTTCTTGCCCGAGGACTTCCGGGCCGCCTTCTTCGCCGTCTTCTTCCGGGCCGCCGGCCGCTTCGCCGACTTGCTCGACTTCTTCGCCGACTTCCGGCTGCTCGACTTCTTCGCCGTCTTCTTGCGTGTGGCTGCCATCGCGGTCCTCCCTGAAGGGGTGAGAGCGGTGCCGTTTCCCTCTGAAGACTGCTGCCCGACGCGTCCCAAACTAAGACACTCCGCCACAGTTGCAATAGGGAAATGGCGGTTTTCCCCTCTGAAAAGCGCCGCCGCGCCCGGTGTTCTCCTCGGAACGGCGCCGTGGCGGCGTCGTTTTCCCTCTGAAAACCAGCCTGGCCGGTGCGGTGTGCTGGCGTTCCGGCACCCGGCCGTCTACTCATCCACAGCGCGTCCGATCCGCCGTTTCACCTCCGGGAGGGCAGCATGCCCACGCCTCAATCCGTCCATTTCCGACGTGTCGCGGTCGCCGCGATCGCGCTCCTCACCTCATCCGCGCTCGGGGCCCAGCGAGCGCCCGCCGGCCAGCGCGGCGTGGTCTGCGAAGCCGACAACGGCGGCCTCGACCTGCCCAGCGGCTTCTGTGCCCGAACGTTCGCCAGCAATCTCGGCCCGGTGCGGCAGCTCGTGGTGACGCCCGATGGCGTGCTCTACGCTGCGCTCAGCGGCTCCGCTGGCGACGGCACCGGCGGCGTCCTCGCGTATCGGGACCGGGACGGCGACGGCACGCCCGACGAGCGCGCGAGCTTCGGCCCGGGCGGCGGCAACGACGTCAAGCTGCACGACGGCTATCTCTACTTCGCGCGCAACACGTCGATCGTCCGCTGGCGCCTCACGCCGGGCAAGCTCGAGCCCGACGCACGGATGGAAACCGTGGTGAGCGGCCTGCCCGCCGGCGGCCACGGCGCCAAGAGCGTCATCTTCCTCGGCGACACGATGCTCGTGAACTTCGGGTCGGCCTCGAACAGCTGCCAGCAGACCGACCGGCTGCCCGCCTCGCCGGGGAAGGATCCCTGTCCCGAGCTCGCCGAGCGCGCCGGCATCTGGGCCTTCGCCGCCAACCGCACCGGCCAGACGGCGGCCGACGGGCGACGCTGGGCCACCGGGCTGCGGAACGCGATGGCGCTCGCCATCGAGCCGCGCACCGGCCTCCTCTACGCGGGGGTGCACGGGATGGACCAGCTGCGGCAGAGCTGGGGCTTCAGCAACGAGGTGAACGCGAACAACCCGGCGGAGCTCTTCGCCCAGGTGCAGCCCGGACAGAATTACGGCTGGCCCTACTGCTACTTCAGCAACCAGTACAACCGGATGGTGACCGCGCCGGAGTACGGCGGCGACGGCAGCCGCTCCGAGCGGTGCACCGGCGTGTCCCGCCCGGCGATCGCCTTCCCGGGCCACTGGGCGCCGATGGCGATTGCGTTCTATACCGACACGGCCTTCGGCTCGGCGTATCGCGGCGGCGCGTTCATGGCGTGGCACGGGTCGTGGAACCGCGCGCCGCTCCCCCAGGAGGGGTACCGCGTCGTGTTCATTCCGTTCCGCGATGGCCGGCCCGAGGGCACCTACCAGACCTTCGCCATCGGCCGTGACGGCCCGACGGCACTCCGGGCGACCGGGGTGGCTGTCGCGCCCGACGGCTCGCTGTACATTTCGGCCGACCAGAACGGCAAGATCTGGCGCGTGGTCCACCGGTGAGAGGAGGCTCGATGAGAGGAGTGCTGCTGGCGGCCGGAGTCGCGGCCGGGCTGGCGGGCGGCGCGGGCGCGGCGATGGCGCAGGACTCGACCAGGGCCGCGATGCCCGCCGTCGGCGACGCGGCGCCGGACTTCGTCCTGCCCGCCGCAACCAGGGAGGGAGCCGCGGGCCCGTTCCGGCTCAGCGACTTCCGTGGCAAGACCGTCGTCCTCGCGTTCTTCTTCAAGGCGCGGACCAAGGGCTGAACGATCCAAATGGACGCGTACCGTGATCAGTACGCGCAGATCTTCAACGGGGGCAAGGACGTCGTCCTGGTCGCCGTCAGCACTGACTCGGTCGGTGCGCTCGCTTCCTGGGCGCACGACGCCGGCTATCCCTTCCGCTTCGCCAGCGATTCGGGCGGCGTGGTTGGCCGGAAGTACGGCGCCTTCAACGAGAAGTATCAGCTGGACAACCGTACGCTGTTCGTGATCGACCCCGCCGGCCGCATCACCTGGCGCGCCGCGCCGTTTCGCGAGGTGGACCCGACGGCGTACACCGAGCTCGCGGCCGAGGTGCAGCGCGCCCGCACCGGCAAGTCCTGAGGCGAGGACGGGCTCGGCGCAGAAAAAGAGGGCGGCCACCTGGCCGCCCTCTTTCTTGTGTTGAGATCCCGCCCGCGGCCCCCGGCCGAACCGGCGGTGCCCCGGGGGCGCTGACCGCGCCCACACCGCCCGCGTGGACCTCCCGAGCCCGCCGCCCGGCACGACCCGGCCGGCGGTCAGGGAAGATGTGTCCGGGGCCCTCCACATGCCGTGACCTCAATCACGCGCGGCCGCCTCGATCGCACGCTCGAGCGCGCTCACGGTCGGCTCGATCGTCACCGGCTCGCCGGCAGGCCCGCCCGGATCCTTGAGCAGATGCCCGGTGAGGACCGCGACCACCCGGTCGCCCGGCGCCACGCGGCCGGCCCGCGCGAGCTGGCGCACACCCGCCACCGCGGCCGCGCTCGCCGGCTCACATCCCACGCCCGACCGGTCCACCGCGGCCTTTGCCTCGAGGATCTCCTCGTCGGTCGCCGTGAGGACGAGGCCGTCGGTGTCGCGGATGGCCTGCACCGCGCGGTCCCACGAGGCCGGGTTGCCGATCCGGATCGCGCTTGCCACCGTGTCCGCCCGCACGGTGTGGCGCGTACGAAAGCCGTCGGCGAAGCCCTGCGCGAAGGGAGCCGCGCCGGCCGCCTGCACCCCCACCAGCCGTGGCAGGCGCGGGATCAGGCCGTACGTCTGAAGCTCCCTGAGCGCCTTCCCGAAGGCCGACAGGTTGCCGAGGTTGCCCGCGGGTACCACGATCCAGGCGGGCGGGTCCCACATGAGCTGCTGCAGCAGCTCGAAGATGATCGTCTTCTGTCCCTCGATGCGATACGGATTGACGGAGTTGAGGAGGTAGACGCCCAGGCGCGCGCTCGATTCCTCCACCAGACGCATCGCGTCGTCGAAGTCGCCGCGCACGGCGAAGACGCGCGCCCCGTAGGCCACCGCCTGCGCCACCTTGCCGGGCGCCACCGCGCCGGCCGGCACCAGCACCAGCGCAGCGATCCGGGCCTGGGCGGCGTACGCAGCGAGCGAAGCAGCGGTGTTCCCGGTGGACGCGCAGGCCACCGCCCGCGCGCCGATGCGCACCGCCTGGGTCACCCCGACCGTCATCCCGCGATCCTTGAACGATCCTGTCGGGTTGTGG
>JAICVB010000046.1 GCA_025935545.1 Gemmatimonadales bacterium | reverse complement strand
TTCCATCAGCTGCGCTGAGGCCAATCGTCGCGCGTCGTCGATAGCGACGGCAGAAGCCGCCGCCGGGCCAGGTCCCCGAAGGCGTGTCAGCCTCCGACCGTCCTTTCGACCTTCCCTCCGACCTGCCCTCGTTCCGCCTCCGGATGAGCCCTCCCACCCCGTTCCTGCGCCTTACCCCTCAGAGGCCGTACTCCCCACCCCCACTCTGAGGATCCGATGATCAGACCCGCCATCCTGCTCGCCCTGGCGACCGCCGCCACGCTGGCGGCGTGCGGCAAGGACTCGAACGAGGTGCCCAACCCCGTGTCCGTCTCGACGCTCAAGGACATCGTCAACGCCGACAACATCGAGGCCCGCACCTCGCAGATCGTGACCGACGGCTCGGGGCCGAGCCAGGTGTTCGACGACGTCACCTTCGACGAGGATGGGACCTTTACCAAGGTCGGCTGGCAGGGGGCGTACTGTGTGCAGGCGACCGGCTCGGCCGCTCCGGATCCCACTGCGACGGGGTTCACGGTCTCGCTCTACCCCGACAACGCGGGCAAGCCGGACCTTGCGCATCCGGTCGTGACGCACGCCTTTGCGCTGGCCGATGCACACCAGACATTCGTGGACACCTGGGACGGCCTCACCTGCGGCACGGCGCCCAACACCACCTGGTCACTGTACCAGTACTCGGCCACCCTGCCGACACCGGTCACGGTGACGGGCGGCACCAGGTACTGGCTCAGCGTCCAGGCGACGACGCCGTCGTATGCGGTGTACTTCGGGTGGACGGACGGGACGCCGGTGAACAGCTCGTCACTGCAGCTGTTCGACGGGACGTACACCACCTTCCCGGTGGACCGCGCCTACTCGTTCGGATCGTAGCGGTCCGCCCGGGGCGTCATTGCGAGGAGCGGAGTCATGCGCGACGCGATTGCTTCGTCGGCTGCGCCTCCTCGCAATGACATCGGATGGGGCTGCCGCCCGTTACCGCGCCCCCGCGAGCGCTCCGTCCGTGAGGCGCCGCTTCCGGCTCAGGATTCCTGCCGAAATGAGGCTGGCCACCAGGCCCACCGGCAGGGGCTCGAGCATCGTCATCAGCACGTTGAGCAGGGGATTCTGATACATCGCCTTCATCTGGGCCATCTTCTGCGTTTCGGCCGCGATCTCCGCGGCGCTGGCTCCCGATTGCTGGAGCTTCCCGATGGCGTACGCGGTGTACTTGTCGAGGTAATCCGGGTAGAAGTTGTGGTACATGACCTCCCACATCGCCACGTAGCAGACCATCCCCACCAGCGCAATCAGGAAGCCGACCTGGAAGGCGCGCCAGAAGCTCACCGATCCTCCGGCCACGTTGTCGCGGTAGGACCTGGCCCCGAAGAAGACCATGAGGAAGGCGAGCACCATCGAGGTGTAGCCCACGACCAGCGCCCGGTCGAAGCCGATCTGGTCGTGGAACGGCAGGGTGATCGCCATCATGGCCGACAGGATCGCGCCGGCGATGAGGCCGAAGGTCAGGACGACTTTCCGCATGGCTGCTCCGGGTTGGGGACGGCCGAGTCTAGCGTACGCTGCGGCGCCGCGCGTCACCCGAAGGGATGATTTCGGGTGTTTCGCCGGGAAATCGTACGAAGGTGGGACCCTACGCGATGAGCCGGAGCTGCCGGGCGCGCTGAACCGCCTGGGTGCGCCGGCTGGCGCCCAGCTTGTCGAAGACCCGGCTCAGGTGGGTCTTCACGGTGTTCTCGCTCACGAAGGCCCGTGCGGCGATCTCGCGGTTGCTGAGCCCGACGGCCACGAGCTCCAGCATCTCGAGCTCGCGCGGGGTGAGCCCCATCGCCTCGACCTCGGCGTCGTTGCGGACGAAGGCCGCGCCGCCCTCCACCACGACCTCGCGCACCACCACCGTCTCCCGTGGCCGGGTGAGGCGCAGGCCGAGCCAGACGCCGAGGCCGGCGAAGAGCGCGGCAATGAGGCCGCCGTAGATCTCGATGGAGTGGTCGAGGACCAGCCAGCGGTACTCGATGAGGCGCAGCAGTGCGATCAGGCCCCCGCCCAGGAGCCCATAGAGGAGGATCTGGCTCCTGAGCGTCGGGCCCGGGCGGCCGGACATCCTGTCGTTCGGCATGGTTCAGGATGCCGGCCCGGGGGCAGGGGCGCAAGCTTGCCCGGCTGGGCGCTGTGGCTCGGGCCGGCCCCTATTTCACCGGCCACATCACGTGCGCGTACGGCGTGCCGGCCCACATGACGTACGGCCCGTTGCTGCTGGGCATGACCGGCAGCTCGGCCAGCGCGGTCTTGTCGGGATACACCACCATCACGTGCGGTCCAACGTGATGCCACTGGTTGTCCGGCGCCGGCGTCATCGCGCGGGGATCGGTGTTGCTCTCCCAGGTCTCGTTGGAAAGCATGTACGAGTAGCCGATCCCGGTGACGGCGGGCGTCCTGCCGGCGAACATCGCCGTCAGGAGCTCGAAGAAGTGGCGATCCCCGCACATGGCGTTGCTGGTGATGTAGCGGCTCTTCGGCTGGCTCGGGATGCAGGTCCACCCGTTGGTGCCGGGCCGGAGCGTCGCCATCCGGCCCGCGGAGTCGGGCCAATCCATGATCGTCGCGTTCCGGGCGATGGCCGGGGGTGCGGCCGACATGGCGCTCGCGATCTTCGCGGCGTTGTCGCCCTGCGCGGCGAGCGCGACGGGGACGAGCAGGGTGAGGATGCAGAGGGGCAGAGGAGACGGAACCGTGCGAGACATGGGAGCCTCCAGGGCTGGCTGTCCCGCGAAGGTACGACCGGGACCGGCGGCGTCAAGCGGGAGGATCCAGGCCGCCCCGGCGACGGGAGACGCTACGGCTCCGGGGGCAGACTGTCCGCGTTTACGTAGCTCACCGGCACCGTCGAGTCCGCCCACTCACCGCCGGGATGCCGCCGACGCAGGTTGACAGTCGGAGGGTGTCCGCCGAACAGCCGATCGATGAGCGCGCCGTCGCTCAGCTGAATGACCACCGCCATCGAGTCAGGCCGCGCTGTGACCCCGCGCGAGGCCTCGAGCACTCGCGCGCTGCCGTCCGGCTCCACGTGCCACGCGTCCGACTGTCCGGCCGCGAGCAGCTCCGCGAGCGATCCTGAATCGGGCCCGGCGTATCCCCGGAAGAAGGAGTAGCCCACTTCCCAACCCGAGTCGGGCGCGCTTCCGGGGACACGCACCATCCATCCGTATTCGTGTCCAGCTTCGCCCGTTGCCGGCAGATTCCAGAGGTAGACCGAGCGGGGCGGCTCCGGGATGCGGAACCGCGCCTCGCCACGCGACACCACGGCCGACGGCGCGCCGGTCGTCCTGGCCGCGGCCGGCGGACGCTCCCGCGGCACCGCCGCGCGGCCGCATCCTCCGATCCCTGCCGCCAGCACCACGAGCGCGGTCGCGCCCTTGCGCACCGTCAGCTGCCCGCCCGCGGAAAAGGCCTCGTCGCCCACCCCGGCCACGCTCTGCATGTCATCGTAGGTCTGCGCCATTTCCTGCTGCTAGCTGTGGAAGAACGCCGCCGGGCCCGCGCCCGGCGAAAACCGCCTCACCAGCACCCGGCTGCTGTTCAGGCAGATCTCCGTGTGCACCGTACGATCCGGCGCCGGGAGGTCCACCAACCACGCCCGTCCCGCCGGCGCCGCCGCCTGAATGTTCAACAACATGAGCTCCGCTGCACCAGCCAAGAGATATGCTGACGCGAAGCGCCCGCCTTGCGATTAGAGATCCCGCGCCTGCTCCGCCTGCCGGTCCGACCCGTTCCGACCGCCCCTCCTACGGCAAATACCTTCCCCGATGCACGTGGTTCATCGCGAGCGCCGTCACGAGGGTCGTAAGCGCCACCACCGCCGACTGCTCGCGGGCAGCGGGATAGCCCAGCCGCAGCTGCTTCGCGCGCTCGCCCAGATGCCGCACGAGCGGCCGCGTGCGCTCGGGAAAGTGGCCGGTCCAGCGGTAGACGTTGGCCATCAGCTCCGTCTCGTAGCGCGCGATCAGCCCGCTCGCCTCGCGGAGCGCCGCCACCTCGGCGTCGGGATCGTCCAGGTCCTCGAAGATCGCCTTGAGCGCGCCGTCGAGCCCCGGCGGCAGGTCCACCCGCTCGGCCTGCGCCGAGCGGTAGAACTGCTCCACCGAGTACTCGAGCTCGCCCACGTCCTCGTCCAGCTCGTCGTCCGTCACCACCGGCTCGGCGTCGCCCAGCTCGGCCATGGTGCGCGCGCAGTACTCGAGCTTGGCGCAGGCGATGGGCCAGCCGCCGTACTCGCCCTTCCAGTCGAGGCCCGGCGTCATCCACACCGCGAAGGTTTCCGCCCAGTCCTCGTCGGGGTGCTTCTGCGCGTACCAGCCCGGCAGGTGACGCACGTAGCGGCGGCTGAACGGCTCGGGATGATATTCTTCCTCATACGGCTGCGTGATCGAGCCGAAGAGCTTGACCCATTCCTCCCGCTCGTAGAGACGATAGGCATAGTTCATCACATGCCCCATCTCGTGGCGCAGGTAGCGCAGGATGTCGGCGCGGTTGAAGCCCTCGACGTGCCCCACCCGCTCGGCCTGCAGCGCCGTGAGGTCGGCGCGCGCGAGATAGAAGGGGATGGCGATCGCCGTCGTCTCGAAGGGCACGCCCCACTCGGTCGAGAGGTAGAACCGGGGGTGGAGCCGCCGGATCCCCGCCCCCTCCAGCTCGCGCTCGAACTCCGCCACGATCGGCTCCAGCCGCGTCCCCGCGATCTGCAGCTCCAGATCGCGGATCGGCGTGGACCAGAGGTTGGTCTCGTGGAAGCGGGTGGCTTCGGGCATCGGGGCCGGGGGTGGGGGACAGGAAAACATACAACAGGGCGGGCGGGGCGGGTGGGGCGGGCAAGGTGGGCCGGCGCGATGGTGGTGGCGGCACTGGCGGGCGGAAGGGCCGGTGCGGGCGCCCTGCGGGCCCAGGCATCGGGAGCCTTTGCGCATCCGCTGGGGGCCGTGATCAACGTGGCGACGGTGGGGCGGGACGGGGCGAAGGCGCTGGTGCACATCGTGTACGGGATCCCCGGCGAGAACCTGTCCGGGGCCGAGGACGGGGGGTACTGGCGGTACCCGGTGACGCTCCGGTTTGCGGCATACGACTCCAGCGGGCAGGTCGTCGCGTCGGCGGACACGACGGCGGTCCTGGCGACGCCGGCGCGGGTGGCGGTGGGGTCAATGCTGTTCGGGCGGTTCGTCGTGGCGGTGCCGCCGGGCCGGTGGGCCTACCGGCTCGCGCTGGCCGAGGGGGACAGCACCGGGACGGAGACGCCGGGGGATTCGCTGGTGGTGCCGGCCTTCGACAGCGGCGGCCTCGTCATGAGCGACGCGGTGCTCGGCTGGCGCCGCATCTCCCTCACCTGGCTCCGCGGCGCCGACACCGTCTACCTGAGCCCGTTCCACGCCTACTTCGGCGTGGCGGAGCTCGAGCTCTACTACGAGGTGTACGGGCTGCCGGCGGGCTCCAGCTACCAGACCGAGATCCGCGTGCTCGACCGGCGCCGAAAGCCGGGCGACCCGCCGCTCGTCGAAGTGCGCTTCGGCGGGATGGCCGCCGCGGGGGTGACCAGCGGCCGGCGCACCATCGACCTGACCGACTTCCGCCCCGGCGCCTACTGGCTCGAGCTCATCGTGACCGACCGGGCCGGCCGTCACGTGGAGCGGCGCACCTGGTTCGAGGTGACGCCCACTCCCCGGTCCCGCGCGTGAACACTCCCGAGCGGGTTCCCGCGACGGTCAAGGGTCTCTCCCTCGTCTCGCTCTTCAACGATTTCGCGAGCGAGATGGTGTATCCGCTGCTGCCCGCCTTCATCTCGCGCACGCTGGGCGGGAGCGCCGCGCTCATCGGCGCGCTCGACGGCGCGGCCGACCTCACCTCGGCCCTCCTCAAGTGGGTGAGCGGCCGGCTCGCCGACCGGCCCGGCTGGCGGCGGCCGCTCATCCTCTGGGGGTACGCGACGGCGGTGCTGGTGAGGCCGGTCATCTCGATCGCGTCGGCGGCGTGGCAGGTCGTCGGGTTCCGGGTGATCGACCGGGTCGGGAAGGGAATCCGGACGCCGCCCCGCGATGCGCTCATCGCGGAGGTGACGCCGCTGGCCGTGCGCGGCCGCGCCTTCGGGTTCCATCGCGCGGCCGATCATTTCGGAGCCGTGGTGGGGTCGCTCGCGGCGTGGTATCTGCTCCGGTCCGGCGCCGACGTCCGCCGCGTCATCGAATGGAGTATCGTGCCCGGCCTGGTGGCGTTCGTCGTGCTCGCGATCATTCTCCGCCGCCGTGGCGCGGTCGCCGAACAGCCCGCGGCCGCGCGGAGGGTGGACGCCGAAGGCCGGGTCTTCTGGGCGCCGGTGATCGCGCTCGCGCTGCTGGTGCTCGCCCGCGTGCCCGAAGCGCTGATGCTGCTCCGGCTGCAGGATCTGGGCGTCTCGGTGGTGACGATCCCGCTGGTCTGGGCCGCGCTGCATGTCGTGCGGAGCGGCGGCTCCTATCCCGGCGGCAGGCTCACGGATGCGCTGGGGCCCCGGTGGACGGTGGCAGCCGGTGCCGTGCTCTTCGCGCTGGTGGTCGGGGCACTCGGCCTGCCGCTCCGCACCGCGGTGGCCGTCGCCGTCTTCCTCGCCTTCGGCCTCGTCGCGGGACTCACCGAGTCCGCCGAACGGGCGATGGTGGCGAAGCTCGCCCCGGTGAAGACCGGGCGCGGATTCGGGGCATACCACGCCCTCACCGGCCTCGCCGCCCTGCCGGCGGGGGTCTTCTTCGGCGAGCTGTACCAGAGACTGGGCGGCGGGATCGCCTTCGGCGTGTCCGCGGGAGCGGTCCTGCTCGCGGCCTTCGCATGGACCGCCGTGGCACCCCGAACCAACGGCGTTCAATCCTGAAACCTCGGGGAGGCCATCCCGTACTGGGATCGCCTCCCCTCTCCTTCCCGCACCCGGAGTAGCCAATGCGTGCCCCGATCTCGCTCGCGCTTGCGCTCGGTCTTGGCCTGGTCGCGAGCTCCGCTGCCGCACAGACCGCTGCCACCCCGACGCCGCCCGCCGCCACTCCGGGCGCCGCTTCGCCCTGGGGTGACAAGCCGGTCGGGAAGTTCCACCTCGTCGCCGATGTCAACGGCGAGACGCGCACGGCCACCCTCACGCTGCGCGTCGATTCCGCCGGCACCAGCCGCGCGAGCGTGCTGCTGGACCAGGGAGAAACCCACGAGATGGCGGTCAGGCTGGCCGGTCCCGACCTCGTGCTGACCGAGAGCTCTCCCGATGGGGACACGATGACCTTCAAGCTCCAGCTCCGCGGCGATTCGGTGAGCGGCAATTGGACAAAGGCCCTGGATGGTGGCACTCTGAAGGGCGCCCGCACCCCCTGACACCGGAGCCGGCATGACGCAGCCCGCATGAGCGACGGCGAACGCGACCAGTGGGGCGAGCGTCTCGAGCGACGGTTCGGCGTCGGCACGGCGACGTCCATCATCATCGGGCTCACGATCGGCGCCGGCATCTTCGCCTCCCCCGCGGCGGCGGCCGGCGCGCTCGGTGCGCCGCACCTCATCCTGCTCGCGTGGGCCCTGGGGGGAGCCATCTCCATCGCCGGCGCGCTCAGCATCGCCGAGCTGGCGGCGGCGATGCCGCGATCGGGAGGGTGGTTCACCTATCTCGTCGAAGGGTGGGGGCCGGCGCCGGCCTTTGCCTACGGATGGGTCGAGCTCTTCGTCATCGCCCCGGCGACACTCAGCGCCGGGGCGGTTCTCTTTGCGCAGTATGCCGGCTGGTTCGTTCCCATGGGGCACGGGGGGGAGACAGCCGTCGCGGCCGCGGTGCTGCTCGCGGTCACGATCATCGCGTGGGTGGGGACGGGCGTGGCCGGCACCATCGTGGCGATCGCGACGACGGCCAAGTACGTCGGACTGATCGCGCTGGCCCTCCTGATCTTCGCGCTCGGCGGCGGGCAGTTGCACCTGAGCGCCGGCGCCGCGCCGGTGCCGGCGGGCGTCCACCTCGTGCCCGCGATGCTCACCGCGCTCTTCGCCGTGATGTTCACCTACGACGGCTGGGGCGACGGGGCCCGTATCGCCGGGGAGATTCGCGATCCCGCGCGGAACGTGCCGCGCGCGATGCTGCTCGCGGTGACGCTCGTGACCGCGATCTATCTCGCCGTGAACGCCGCCTATCTCTTCGTGCTGCCGAGCGACGCGCTCGCGAAATCGCCGCTGGTCGCGGCCGACGCGGTGAGCCGCCTGCCGGGGATCGGGCGCATCGCCGCGGGACTGGTCTCGGCGCTCGTCGCGGTGTCGGTGTTCGGCGTGATGCTCGCGTGCGCCGTGGCGTATCCGCGGACCCAGTTCGCGATGGCGGACCGCGGCCTCTTCCCGAGGATCGCCGCCCGGATCTCGCCCCGGTTCGGCACCCCATCGGTGGCCATCTGGATCGTGGGCGGGATGTCGCTGCTCTTTCTCGTCGGGGGGACGTTCCAGCGGCTGGCGAACCGGATGCTGCTCGGACTCTGGCCATTCTACGTCCTGTGCGTCCTCGCGATCTTCGTGCTGCGCCGGCGGCGGCCCGATCTCCCGCGGCCCTACCGCGCCTGGGGGTACCCCGCCGTCCAGGTGCTGTTCGTCCTCGCAGGGGTGGCGCTGATGGTGAATGCGTCGATCGATGATCCGGTGAACGCGGGGGTCACGTTCGGGCTCGCGGGGGTGGGAATGGTGGTGTATCCGGTGTGGAGAAGGATGCAGGGCGGGCGCGGCGGGCCAGGCGGACAGGCCGGACCGGAAGCAGGCGGCTGACGAGAGCACGGAAGACCGGGCGAAGCTGGCCGCCACGCCTGCCCGGCCCGCATTCTCCTATCTCCCTCGCACCACATCCCACCCGAACTTGACGATCACGGCCGCCACGACGGTGAGAAAGAGCGGCCGCACGAACCCGCTCCCCCTCCTCACGGCCGTGTGCGCGCCGGCCCACGAGCCGATGGCGCCGGCGGCGGCCATGGGAATCGCGTAGCGCCAGAGCACGTGCCCCGTGGCCGCGAAGTACGCCGCCGCCGCGAGGCCCGAGCCCAGGTTGACGACCTTGCCCGCGGCGGACGCGGCGAGGAAGTCGAAGCCCAGGACACCGATGAAGGCGAAGATGAGGAAGCTGCCCATGCCGGGCCCGAAGAAGCCGTCATAGAAGCCCAGCGCCGCGCCGATGCCGACGGCGGCGAGCAGCTCCGCCCGCGGCGCGAGCCGCGGGGAGTGCACCGCGCCGAACGCCGGGCGGGCAAGGGTGTAGACTGCCACCAGAACGAGCAGGATCAGGATCGCCGGTCGGATGGCGTGCTGGGGGAGGAGCGTGACCACGCGGGCGCCGAGCAGCGCGCCGAGGAACGCGGCGCCGGCGGACCAGAGCGTGGCGCGCCAGCGGATCGGGACGCTCCCGTGGTAGCGCGCGAGGGCGCTCGAGGTGGACGCGATGCTCGTGATCTTGTTGGTGCCGAGGACGGTGGCGACGGGCACCGAGGGCAGGAGGATCAGCAGCGCGGGGAGGAGGATGAGGCCGCCGCCGCCCGCGATCGCGTCCACGAACATCGCGAGGAAGGCGAAGGCGCAGAGCGCCAGCGTGGTCAGCAGCAGCGGGTGGGCCCGTCGCCGTACCGCGCCGTCACGTATTCCTCATAGAACGCGCGCTCGTCCGGCACCGTCCGCTCCGGATGACATCGCCTCAGGTGCGCGACGTAGGCCGCGTAGTCGGGCATCCCCGCGACCCGCCGGAGCGTCCGGGCCCACCGCCCGAGCGCCTCACGCATGCTGGCCGGCATACGCGCTCTCCACGAAGGGTGTCTCCCGGCTCACGGCCGGCCGGCGGCGCCGGATGATCATCACCCATTCCCAGGCCGACGCCGCGACCACGAGCACCGTCACCGCCATGAAGAGCGCCGCCACCACCGCGTCGAGCCGGTAGTTGAAGACGATGCGGCTGCCCGTCGCGGGGTCGAGTGTGCCGGCCGCGACCTGCGCGAGCGTCACCCGGATGCGGGAGAGGAAGCCCAGCGCGGGATCCGCCGCGAAGATCTTCTGCCAGCCGGCGGTGAGCGTCACCAGCAGGAGCCAGACGAGCGGCAGGATCGTGGTCCACGCGTAGCGCGCCTTGCCCGCGCGGACGAGCACGGTGGTCCCCACGCAGAGCGCCACCGCCGCGAGGAGCTGATTGCTGATGCCGAAGAGCGGCCAGAGGGTGTTGATCCCGCCCAGCGGATCGAGCACGCCCTGCACCAGGAACCAGCCCCATCCGCCGACCACGAGGAGCGAGGCGACGATGCTCGCCGGGTACCACGACGTCCGGCCCAGCGGCTTCCAGATGTGCCCGGCGAAATCCTGCAGCATGAACCGGCCGACCCGGGTGCCGGTGTCCACCGTGGTGAGGATGAAGAGCGCCTCGAACATGATCGCGAAGTGGTACCAGATGGCGCTGAGTCCCCGGCCGAACGCGCCGCCGAAGATCGTCGCCATCCCGACTGCGAGCGACGGGGCGCCCCCGGTGCGCGCCACCAGGGTCCGCTCTCCCATCTGCGCCGCGAGCGCCTGCAGGTCCGCCGGCGTGACCGTGAAGCCCCATCCGCGCACCGCCTCCGCCGCGCTCGCGAGCGTCGTCCCCAGCGCGGAGGCGGGGGCGTTCATCGCGAAGTAGACGCCGGGCTCGAGCACCGCCGCCGCGCAGAGCGCCATGATGGCGACGAACGATTCCATCAGCATCCCGCCGTAGCCGATCAGCCGCGCGTCGCTTTCCCGGGTCAGCATCTTGGGCGTGGTGCCCGAGGCCACCAGCGCGTGGAAGCCGCTGATGGCGCCGCAGGCGATGGTGATGAACGCGAAGGGGAAGAGCTTCCCGGCGAAGATGGGCCCGGTGCCGTCGGTGAAGCGGGTGAGGGCCGGCAGCCGGAGCGGCGGCAGCAGCACCAGGATGGCGACGGCGAGGAGCAGGATGGTGCCGATCTTCACGAACGTCGAGAGGTAGTCGCGGGGGCAGAGGAGCATCCAGACCGGCAGCACGCTCGCGACGAAGCCGTAGCCGATCATGGCGTACGCGATCGTGAGCGGTGACCAGCTGAACCAGGCCGCGAGCGCCGGGGATGTGGACACCCAGCGTCCCGCCACCAGCGACACGAGGAGGAGCGCCACGCCGACCGCGGTCGCCTCGAGCGTCCGCCCCGGGCGCCACACCTTCATCCAGAATCCCATCAGGAGCGCGATGGGAATGGTGCAGAGGATGGTGAAGAGTCCCCACGGGCTGTCGCGGAGCGCGTTCACCACGATGAGGGCCAGCACCGCGAGGAGGATGATCATGATGGCGAGGACCGCGGCCATCGCGAGGTAGCCGGTGAGCGGGCCGATCTCCTCCCGCGCCATCTGGCCCAGCGACTTCCCGTCGCGCCGGGTGGAGGCGAAGAGGATCACGAAGTCCTGGACGGCTCCGCCCAGCACCACGCCGAAGACGATCCAGATCGTCCCGGGGAGATAGCCGAACTGCGCCGCGAGCACCGGCCCCACCAGCGGGCCCGCGCCGGCGATGGCCGCGAAGTGGTGGCCGAACAGGACCCAGCGGCCCGTGGGGACGAAGTCGCGGCCGTTGGCGAGGCGCTCGGCCGGGGTGGCGCGGCGGTCGTCGAGGCCGAACACGCGGCGCGCGAGGAAGCGGCTGTAGAAGCGGTACCCGACGAGATAGGTGCCGACCGCGGCCAGCACGAGCCAGGCGGCGCTCACCGTCTCCCCCCGCGCGAGCGCGAGGACGGCCCAGGCGCCGGCCCCGGCCAGCGCCACGAGGGCCCACAGGATGGCGGTCATGGTTCCCTAATGTATGGATGTTCTTGCTCTTGCCAACGCCCGCCCGTACGTTCCCTCTCTCGATATGCCATTCCCTGCAGGTGGTCCCCGCCCGGGCTGGGGCGCCGGCGCGCCCGCGCCGTCAGGCACCGCGCTGGCGGAGGCGGAGCCGCGCGCCGTGGGGCCCGGGTTCCGCGGCAAGGTCGCCGTCGTCACGGGCGGCGCCACCGGCCTCGGTCGGAGCATCGCGCTCGAGTTCGGGAGGCTGGGATGTCACGTCGCGTTCTGCTTCGTGAGCATGGAGGGGCGCGACGTGCACGAGCAGGCGCTCCTCACCGAGACCGCGCTCTCCGCCATGGGGGCCGGTGTCCTCGCCGCGCGGTGCGACGTGCGCGACCCCGCCGCGGTCGAGCGCTTCCTGGCCGACGCGAAGTCCCGGCTCGGCGGGCTCCACTTCCTGGTCAACAACGCCGGGATCGCGAGCGACGGCGCGCTCTGGCGAATGACCGACGAGGCCTGGCACAAGGTCCTCGAGACCAACGTCACCGGCACCTTCAACTGCATCCGCGCCATCGCCGCGGAGTTCCGCCTCCAGCACTACGGCAAGATCGTGAACGTGAGCGCGCACCAGGCGACGCGGCCCGGCTTCGGCGTGAGCAACTACGCCGCCAGCAAGGCCGCCATCCTGGGCCTCACCCGCTCGGCCGCCGTCGAGCTCGGGCCGTCCAACGTGAACGTGAACGCCGTCGCCCCCGGCTTCATCCGCACCGAGCGACTCGGCCTCCTGCCGCCCGAGGTGATCGAGAAGGCCCGCCGAAGCTCGGTGCTGGGCCGGGTGGCCGAGCCCGACGACGTGGCGCGCGTCATTTCCTTCCTCTGTTCCGACGCGGCACGCCACATCACCGGCCAGACCCTGGTGGTGGACGGCGGCATGTCGCTGGAGTAGGCATGCTCAACCCGATGATCCGCCAGGCCCGTCTCCGGCCGGAGTACGCGGCGCTCTATCCCGGCCTCCGGGCCGACCAGTGGATCCCGGCCGCCGAGGCCGCCGCCCAGGTGCTCGCGATGATGCGCGCCGCCGGCAAGACCTTCGAGGACCGGGTGATGAACGAGAAGCACTTCGAGTTCCGGGGTGGGCTGCCGGCGCCACGGCCGCACATGCGATCGCGCCTCGCCGACCGCGGCGGCGGGTGATTACCTTTCGCGGTCCCGACACCCCCGGAAATCGCCCGTTGCCCACTCTCGACCGTCCCATCCGTCTGCCGCACCACTGCCTCAAGGTCCTGGGCCTCTCCCTGGCACTCGCGTGCAGCCGGGGCCCGACGCCCGCCCGCCCGCCGGCTCCCGCGGAAGCACAGAAGCCGGCCGATACCCACGGGCTGGCCGTCGCGCCGCTCGCGGGGCAGGCCGTCTCCGTCCTCCCGATCACGATGGTCCTCGCCGACTCGGCCGCCGAAGCCGACTCGTCGTACGGACCGTGGCGCGACCGGCGGAGTGCGCTCGCGCGGGCCGACTCGCTCATCGGGGAAACGCTGACCGGGCGGGGGCCCGAGGTGCACTGGGTGCTGCCGCCCGAGCTCCGGAAGATGGCGCGCCGGGCGCCCGGCATGCTGACCGATCCCGACCAGATGGGGCAGGCGATGATGCGGGCGCCCCAGCTCAACCGCCTGCCCGATCCGCTTCGGAGCTCGCTCCGCACCCTGGTCGCCATCGCGGGCGGGCGCATGGTCTTCATCCCCGCGGCGCTCGGCTTCGGGCGCGACGCCGCGGGCTCGACCCACGCGACCCTCTCGCTCGTTCTGGCGGACGCGCGGAACGGGAACGTGGTCTGGCGGAGCCTGGCCGCGGGCGCCGGGACCACGCCCGACGCCGCCCTGGAGCAGGCCCTCCGCACCATCTTCCCGGCCGAGTAGCCGATGCCGCTCGACGTCACGCTGATCGAAGGCGACGGGATCGGCGCCGAGATCACGGCGGAAACGGTGAAGGTGCTGGAGGCCACGGGGCTCCGCTTCACCTGGGACCGGCGGCTCGCCGGGATGGCCGCGGTGGACGCGGTCGGCACGCCGCTGCCCGATGAGACGCTCGAGAGCATCCGGAAGACGTCCCTCGCGCTCAAGGGGCCGCTCACGACGCCGGTCGGCACTGGCTACCGCTCGGTCAACGTGGGGCTCCGGAAGGCGTTCGAGCTCTACGCCAACCTCAGGCCCGCGCGCTCGATCGTGCCCGGCGGACGCTACCAGGGCATCGACATCGTGCTGGTGCGGGAGAACCTCGAGGGCCTCTACGTCGGCGTCGAGAACTACGTGCAGGTGGGCAGCGACCCGCGGGCAGTGGCGCAGTCCATGGCCATCGTGACGCGGCTGGGATGCGAGCGGATCGTGCGCTACGCCTTCGAGTACGCGGTGCGGCACCGGCGGAAGAAGGTGACGATCGTCCACAAGGCCAACATCCTCAAGATGGCGAGCGGCCTCTTCCTCGAGACGGCGCGCCAGGTCGCGGCGGAGTACGAGGGCCGGGTCGCGTCGAGCGACATGATCATCGACAACACGGCGATGCAGCTCGTCATGCGCCCCGAGCAGTTCGACGTGATGGTGACGACCAACATGTTCGGCGACATCCTGAGCGACGAGATCTCCGGGCTCGTGGGCGGGCTGGGCCTCGCGCCCGGCGCCAACATCGGGCCCTCGGCGGCGATCTTCGAGGCGGTGCACGGGAGCGCGCCCGACATCGCGGGGAAGGGCGTCGCCAACCCGTCGGCCCAGATGCTCGCCGCCGCGATGCTGCTGGATCACGTGGGCGAGGTGGAGCGCGGGAACCGGGTGCGCGAGGCGCTGGAGGACGTGATCGTCCGCCAGAACATCCGCACGCGCGACCTGGGCGGCACGGCCGGCACGCGGGAGTTCGGGGATGCCGTCGCCCGGCGGGTGGCCTGAGCCGGCCTGCGCCCGCTGCGGCGAGCGCGAGCCCGGAGTCCAGTGGGGCGAGCTGTGCTCCAACTGCCTCAAGCTTCGCAAGCGGCGTGCAAACCGGGTGTCCAGCATCATCTCCCTCGCGGGGACCGCACTGGCCGCGGCCTGGGTCTCCTACCGGCTTCCCGCCATTCCGAATGCCCGCATCTACGCGGTGGTGCTCGTGGTGGCCGTCTACATCATCCTCCGGCGGATCGCGACCCGCGTGGCAATGGAGTTCCTGCCGCGGTAGCACCGCCCTACCGGGAGAGCGCAGATGTCACTGACCCGAGCCGTGCTGGCGCTGGCCGCCGCCGGCACCCTCGCCGCCGCCGGCGCGAGCGCGCAGACCAGCCTCACGATCTACAACGACGGCCGCGTGCTGGTGCGCCGCACCGTCCCCGTCGCGGTGCCGAACGGCGTCTCCACCCGGAGCGTGCCGCTTGGCCCCATCGATCCCTCGACCATCTTTTCGCTGGACCCGGCGGTGCACGTCGTGCGCTCGGCCTACGACGGCGCGGTGGACGAGCAGAGTGTGCTCCGGCGCGCGGTGGGCAGGCGCCTCGTGTTCCGCGTGCCGCGCCTGGGCCCGTCCGGCGCGCCGTCCGGCAACGACACGACGAGCGCGCTCGTGCTCAGCGCCGATCCCCTGCAGCTGCAGATGCCCGACGGTCGGGTGACCTTCTCGATGCCGGGCCAGCCGCTCTATCCGGCCGAGCTCGTGGTGAGCGTGCCGTCGGCGGCGCTCACGCTGGAAAGCGCGGGTGCGCGCGACAACCTCCGCCTGGGCTACTTCGCGCAGGGCGCCCAGTGGAGCGCGAGCTACCAGGTGATCCTGGCGGGCGCCGCCGCCCAGGGGGACGCGCGGGTGAGCGGCTCGGCGGTCGTGCAGTCGGGGATGCTCCGGGCGGACAGCGCGGAGGTGCAGCTGCTGGCTGGGTCGGTGAACCAGGCGGGGCCGGTGGCGCGCGATGAGGTGATGATGAAGGCGCGGACCGGCATGGTCGCGGCCCAGGCCGCGCCCGCCCCTTACGCGCCGGTCGGCGAGCAGCGCGTGGGCGAGTTCCACCTCTACTCCGTCCCCGAGAAGCTCACCATCCTCCCGGGCCAGACCACTTCCGCCGCGATGTTCGATCCGGCCACCGTCCACTACGAGCGCAACTATGTCGTGCACGGCCAGCTCCCCTTCTGGGGCTACCTGCCGCAGCAGCCCAACGAGGAGGACGTGCCGGTCGAGGTGAGCTATACGCTCAAGCGCCCGCGGAAGACCGATTTCGGCGACCGCCCGCTGCCCGGCGGCGTGGTCCGCCTCTTCCAGGCCGACAGCACGGGCCGCCTCCAGCTCGTCGGTGAGGCCGGCACCGATCACACCCCCGCCGGCGAGGACCTGCGCGTCACCGCGGGCAACGCCTTCGACCTCACCGCCAGGCGCGTGCAGACGAGCTACACCACCCGCCGCGACAGCGTGCGGGCGGGGGTGTGGCGCACTACCGCCACTGCCGACTACCGCGTCACCCTCACCAACGCGACCGACAGCTCCGCCGTGGTGGACGTGCAGGAGGAGCGCCGCGGCGACTGGACGGTGGTGACGAGCTCGATCAAGCCGGAGAAGGTGTCGTCCACCATCACGCGCTTCCGCGTGACCGTGACCGCCGGCGGCGAGACGGTCCTGACCTACCGGGTGCGGGTCGTCTGGTGACCCCTGGCCGGAAGGAAGTGTCGGTCGTCCACCTCTCCGACGTGCACTTCGGGGTGGACGCCGACCTCCTGCAGCTGGAGCAGCTGGAGGACTACGTGCCGGGCCTCCGTCCCGACGCGATCGCCATCTCGGGCGACCTGACCCAGCGCGCGCGCCACGGCGAGTTCATGGCGGCGCACGCCTTCGTCCGCCGGCTGACCAAGGCGGCGCCCGTGCTCGTCGTTCCCGGCAACCATGACGTGCAGTGGTGGGCCAGCCCGCTGGGCCTCCGCGGCACGGCGCCGCTCTACCGGAAGTACCGCCGCTACTTCGGCGACGACCTCACGCCGGTGCTCGAGGTGCCCGGAGCGGTGCTGGTGGGCCTGCTCTCGAGCCACGGCGTGGCGCCGGGCTCGGTCACCTGGAACCTCCGGGACATCGCGGTGAAGGGCCACCTGCCGAAGGCGGAGACCGACCGCGCGCGCGAGATCTTCGCCCGCGCGCCGGCCTCCGCGGCGCGCTTCATCGTG
>JAICVB010000108.1 GCA_025935545.1 Gemmatimonadales bacterium | reverse complement strand
GCTGGGGCACGTTCGATACCGGCGCGTTCGACGGGTGGGACATCTTCGCCGCCGTGCCGACCCGGCAGGCCGCGGGCCACCAGTTCGTGCGGCTGGCCGACGGGGCCCGTGTCCAGTGCGGGCTCGAAGCCGGCGGAGCCGCCTGGTGCTGGGTCTATAGCCGGGCGCCGCTCCAGTACCCGTCCGCGGTGCCGATCGTGGATGTCGCGGTCGGCTTCGACATCGCCTGCGCGCTGGACGCGAATGGCCTCGCCACGTGCTGGGACCCGCGCAACGCGCCAGGCACACCGCCCAGGGCGGTCGCCGGCGCCCCGCCATTCGTGCGCATCGCCGGCGGCGAATCTACGCAGTCCTGCGGCCTTACGGCTGGCGGGGCCGTGTGGTGCTGGCCGAACTGGGTCACGGAAACCTCCGCCACGCTCGCGTCGGGCACGACCACGTTCAGCTCGATCTGGAGTGGGGACGGCGGAGCGTGCGCCATTACCCCCGGCGGCGACGCCTGGTGCGTGCGTCCGGGCCCGAGCCTCTATCAGTTCCTGCCGGAGCCCAGCGGCTACGCCCTGGTGGAAGCGTCGCCGGGCCGGGCCCACGTCTGCGGGCGCACCGCGGCCGGCGCGGTGCTCTGCTGGGGATGGGACAACAACCACGGCCAGCTCGGCGACGGCACCCGCACGGCCCGCGCGGTACCGGCGCCCGTCGCGGGTGGCACCGCGTTCAGCTCGATCATCTCCGGATTCGACCACACCTGCGGGCGTACGGCGGCGGGAACGATCTACTGCTGGGGAGCCGGAATCGACGGCGAGTTCGGCGATGGTGGACCCTTCGTCCCCACTCCGCAAGCCGTGAGCGGGAATCCTGCATTCACCGCGATCGCAAGCGGCGCACGCCACTCCTGCGGACTGGGCACGAACGGCTCGCTCACCTGCTGGCCCCGCCGCACGACGATTCCGACCGCAGGACCGGTCAGCCAGATCACGGCAGGCGAGGATTACGTCTGTGGACTCGATGCCGCCGGGGCCGCGACCTGCTGGGGCGAGGGCTGGCGAGTGGTTCCGCTCACGACCGCCCTTCGATTCGCCACCATCGCCGCCGGTGGCGCCACCACGTGCGCCATCACCCCCAATGGTGCCACCTGGTGCTGGGGTGACAACACCGGCGGAATCCTCGGCTCGCCCGATGCGCGGGGGCTCACCAGCTCGGCCGTGCCGGTGAAAGTGTACGGCTCGGAGTAGCGGCCGCTGGAACTTTTGCCCGAGGGGGTTCGTCCGTTTCTCCGATGCCGCGGACCCTTCACCCGTCACACATCTTCGCGTTAGCCGTTCTCGCCTCGGCGTGCACTGAGCGGCCGCCGCTCGAGCGCTACGGCTTCCTCGCCCGCCTGGGCCGCGATACCATCTCGGTCGAGAGCGTCGCGCGCTACCGGGACCGCATCGTGAGTGACGAGGTGGACCGGTTCCCCGAGGTGCGCCGCCGGCACACCGAGCTCGCCCTGGCCGGGGACGGCAGCCTCCGGCACATGGACATGCGCGTGCTCACGCCGGCCGCGCCCGCCGCTTCACGGGACCGCCGCATCGTGGCCGACATCACGCCCGACAGCGTCCGCGTCACGCTGACCGACGGCACCGGCACGCACGTCATGCGGCAGGGCACCGACGGCATGCTCGCCATCCCGCACGTGCCACAGATGTACGGCCTGATCGAGCTCTACCTGGCCGCGGCGCTCCAGCGCGGCGCCGCCGAGCACCTGCCCCGCGGGACCGACATCCGGCTGCGGCAGTTCTATCCCGATCGCGAGTTCTCGCACTATCCGAGGCGCCTGCACCGCGGGTCGGTCCGTCCGATGGGCGGCGACACCGTCGAGCTCCGGCACGACTGGCTCGCGGGCATCGGCGTCGCCATCGTGGATTCGAACCGCCGCATGCTATCCTATTCGGGCGACCGGACGACGTACAAGGTACAGGTGACCCGCCTCTCCGATCCGCCCGACGTACCGGCGATCGGCGACCGCTTCGCCGCGGCCGAGCAGGCGCGCGGCGGCGCCGTGGCCTTGAGCGTGCGCGATACCCTCCGCGCGACGATCGGCCCCGCGGCGTTCTCGGTGGACTACGGCCGGCCGCTCGCCCGCGGCCGCACCCTCCTCGGCGGGGTCATCCCGTACGACTACGTCTGGCGGACCGGCGCGAACGCCGCGACGCAGTTCATGACGTCGGCGCCTATCATGCTCGGTACCATCGCGCTCGCGCCGGGGACCTACACGCTCTGGACCGTGCCGCATACCGACCGAGTCATGCTCGTCGTCAACAGTCAGCACGGGCAGTGGGGCACCGAGCACGACGGGAAGTACGACATCGGAACGACACCGCTGGCGATGGCATCGCCCGCGTCGCCCGTCGAGAAGTTCACCATCAGCGTTACCCCGCGCGACGACCGGTCGGGAGTCCTGGCGCTCGAGTGGGGCAGCTTCCGCTGGACCGCCCCGATCATCGTCAGGTAGACCGACCGCATCACGCAGGGGCCGCTCCGACGGTGCAGCAGCCCTCATGGAGCGCTGTTCGCGGGCATGAGCGCCAGCACCTGCACGCCCGCGCCCCGGGCAAGGTCCATGGCATCGATCACATCCTGGTAGCTCCGTTCGGCGCTCGCCTGAATGAAGAGGAGCTTCGCGGGCCGCCGCGCGTAGATCTCCCGAAGCGTGCCCGCCAGCGCCGCGGCGGGGATCCGTCGTCCGTCGAGCACGAACCCGCCATCGGCCTCCAGATCGAGCACGAGCTCCGGCGGAGCGGCGCGGCCGGCCGGGGTGCCCGGCGGCGGCAGCGTCGCGGGCATGGCGAAGCGCCCCTGCATGAGGTAGATGATGAGGAGCACCAGGAGCACATCGATCATCGGCGTGACGTTGATCTCGGATTCGATGGCGGGAACTGCGGCGCGGCTGGCGATTGGCATGGGAACCTCCCGTTGCGGGTGCTCCATCGTGCGAGCCGAAGCTGGCGACGTCGTGGGAGCGGGATGACGGAAGGATTACGGAGTGGTGAGGAGTTCGCGGCGCCGCTCGTGGCCGGAGCACAGTCCATGTTCACGACCATCTGGGAATACGAGGTGCCGGCCGGGCGACGTGAGGCGTTCATCAATGTGTACGGCGCGGCCGGCCGCTGGGCCATCCTCTTCCGCCGGTCACCCGGCTACCTCGGCACAATGCTCCTCCACGACCTCGGCGATCCCGACCGGTTCCTGACGCTCGATCGCTGGGAGTCGCGCCAGGCCTTCGAGGCCTTCCTCGCCGCCAACCGTGCCGACTATGATGCGCTCGACCGGGAGACGGCCGGACTCACCATCCGCGAACGCCATCTCGGCTTTGTCATCGCCGAGGCTGGCGCTCACCCCTGACCGAGCGAGACCGCGCCATGCAACTGGACGTCTACGTCAACTACCGCGGCACCTGCGAGCAGGCGTTCCGCTTCTACGAGCGGGAGCTGGGCGGCCGCATTACCCTGCTGGTGCGGCACGCTACCCAGCCCGGCCCGAACATCCCTCCCGACTGGCAGGACCGGATCCTCCACGCGCGCATCGAGATCGGCGGCACCACGGTGATGGGCGCCGACATCCCCACCGCCGAGCCGATGCGCAGCGCGTATCTCACCCTCTCGCTCGAAAGTGAGGGAGAGGCGGAGCGGGTCTATGCGGTGCTGGCGGAAGAAGGCGAGATCTTCATGCAGCTCGCGAAGACGCCGTTCGCCAACCGGTTCGCCATGCTGCGCGACCGCTTCGGCGCGTCGTGGATGCTGCTGCATCAGACCGCGGCAGAGTCGGAGGGATCGTGACGGACCATGCCGACGGTTATCGGGGCGGCGCGCACTAGGCTCGCCCGCACCCCCTGGCCCGGTTGACCGGTGACCCCGCTCTGGGCCTGCCCGGCCTGCCATCGAACCTTCCGCCGGCCCAACCAGCGACACGCCTGCGGCACCGGCGACCGCACGAGCCTCCTGCGCGACCGCCCCGCGACCCTGGTACAGCTCTACGACTCGCTGGAGGCGAAGGTCCGGAGCTTCGGACCGGTGGAGATCGTCACCCGCGACCGCTACGCTCTTTTTCGCACCACGCGCATCTTCACCGACCTCACCGTGATGCGGGATGCGCTCCGGGTCGTGATCCATCTCGACCGCCAGGTGACGGCGCCGTGCTTCGTCAGGACGGGACGCGGATCGGCCCGGCGCGTGTCGCACGTCGCCCTCGTACGAACGGGCGCGGAGCTGCGGGCGCTCACGCCGTGGCTCAGGGAGGCATACCGGACGGCGGCCGGGGAGGACGCCGGGTAAGGGCTCCGGGGCGACCACCGGGCCCCGCGACGATCAGCTCAGGGAGCGCACCCCTCCACTACCCGGTCGAACGGCCAGCGGCCCGCGATGATCGCGCCGACGTTGACGCCGTCGGTCTCGAAGACCATGCGGTAGGCCGAGTCCGCGGCGAACCGGGGAGCATAGACCAGCCATTGCTCGCCCGGATGACCGCGCGGCGACGGAGACACCTCCAGCCGGCTGCCATACAGGCGTCTCAGCGCCGTCTCGCTCATGCCGACGCGCGCGCCGCTCCGGGTCCGCCCGTCCGGCGTCACGAGGGTCGCGTAGGCGATCACCCCGTCGCGGATGGCGAAGACCGGAACGCCAGGCACCCGATCGGCGGCGACGGGACTCCAGTCGGCGCAGCTCCAGTCCCGCGCCTCGTCGTGGACCTCGCCGTCCGCGGCCCGCGACGCCTCGGCCAGCGTCATGCCGATCCGGACGGGACCGGCGCCCCGAAGCCCGAGGCGCCAGTCGCGCGACTGGGGCGGCCGCTGCCGCCCGGCGAGCGCGCGATATTCCCGCGCATCGGCCAGCGCCACGCTCGCCGTCCCCGCAAGCGAGACGGCGATCGCCGCGAGCGGGAGGACGCGGGTCAGGCGGCCGTACGCTCGCGGGGTCAGTCGTGCACCATCGCCGGCGGGTGCTCGGTGAAGTTGTATCCCGTGGCCGGGCACGCGACCGACGGGTTGGTCGGGCTGAAGAGGCCGCTCGGGTTGTTCTTCCAGAGCCAGACGTGCAGGTCCCAGTGATGGAGCGACGCGGGCAGCAGCGGCTCATGCCCTTCCATGGGGCCCTCGAGCGCCTTGCCGAAGATGACCGGCGCCGTCTTCGCGAGCGCGGTCGGCACCAGCCACTCGGCCGCGACCAGGTGGAGCTTGTCGCCCACCGGCTCGTAGATGAGGACCTGCGGCTTCATCGGGTCGAGCGTCGGCCCGATATTGCCGACGTTGATGAGGTGGACGCCCATCCCGCCCGCCTTGTACGACATCCCGTGGGCGTCGCCCGCGGTGTAGGTGAGGCAGCCAAGGCTCGAGAGATAGCCGTCACGCACGGCGGTCACGGGGTCCTGGTACTTGTCGAGCGCCGTGCGGACGGCGACCAGCTCCGGTGGCAGGCTGGGCCCGCTCGCGGCCTGCGCGTGGGCGGGCGACGGAATCGCGATGGCCAGCGCGGCCAGCACGGGCATGATGGGGTGGATGCGCGTCATGTCGCACCTCGGGTGGCGGGGGATCTGATCGGAGATCATTAAGGAAAGCGAGGCGACAATACGACCCGGAATCAGAGCCGTCAAGGCCGGCGACGCGATCCCTTCGACGCCGCGGAAAAGGCCCTCCGCGACCAGGGCCTGGCCTACCCCGAGACGACGGAGGAGTTCCCCTGGGGGCACCGCACGCTCAAGGTGCGTGGCAAGGCGTTCGTCTTCATGAGCCGGGAGGACGGATTCAGTCTCTCGGTCAAGCTCCCGTCGTCGTGTCATGTGGCGCTCGACCTGCCGTTCACCGAGCCCACCGGCTACGGCCTCGCGCGAAGCGGCTGGGTGACCGCCCGCTTTGCGCCGGGTGACCGCGTGCCGCTCGCCACCCTCGCGCTCTGGCTGGAGGAGAGCTACCGGGCCGTGGCGCCGAAGCGCGTGGCGGCGCTGCTCGACGAGCCGGCGCCTCCGAAGCCCCGGCGCCGGCGGCCGCGCCCGCGCAGCGGCGGCTGATGCCCGGCTCGATTGACGGCTCGGCGCTCGCGCGATATCCTCGGGCAGGCGCGCAGGGCGCCCCCCGTCCGCGGGAAGGACCGAGTCCACCTGTCGAGCAGTGAGGCCGAAGCGCGGTCGCGCGTCACGCACCTCCTTCGCCTGGGCTGGCGGACCCCGGGCACCTGAGGAGGTCGCATGCCCGTCCGCCGCCTGCCCGTCCGTCCCGATCTCACCCAGCTCAGGCATCAGGCCAGGGACCTGCTCCGCGCCGTTCGCGCGCGCGAGCCCGCGGCGCTGGAGCTGTTCCGCGAGTGGAACCCCGACGTCACCCCCGAGGGCGCACGGCTGGCGGACGCCCAGCACACCCTCGCCCGCTCGTACGGCGCGCCGAACTGGACCCGCGTCGTGCAGTGCTGCGAGCTGATCGACGCCATCTGGGACGACGACGCCGACACCGTCCGCCGGATCGTCTCCGCCCACCCGCAGCTCCTCCACGAGAACGCCGGCATCGGGAACCGGAACTGGGGTCCCCCGCTGAGCTACGCCGCCAACCTCGGCCGCGACGGGATCATCCGGCTGCTGCACGGCCTGGGCGCCCGCGACCTCGAGTTCGCCATCGACCGCGCGATCCTCCAGAGCCGGGTAGGCACCGCGGCCCTCCTGTACGAGATGATGGGCCGGCCCGCACCGCCGGACGATGCCTTCGGGGGTGCCGCCTACACGCTCAGCGTGCCGGGGACCGAGTTCCTCTTCGGGCTCGGCGCCCGCGTGCGCTTCGAGGACGGGCACCAGTCGGCGCCCGTCGAGACGGCCATCGGCTCCGACAGCCGGAACCCCGAGGCCAAGCGCCGGATCCTCGCACTCTACGCGGAGCACGGCTACGAGTATCCCGACACGCCCATCATGGCCTTCCACCGCGGCCGCTTCGACCTGCTCGAGGCGCACCTGAGGAAGGATCCCGGGCTCATCGGCCGCCGCTTCGCGATCGACGAGATCTTCCCCACCGAGGTCGGCTGCCGCCACACGCGGCACGAATGCATGGGGACGCCGGTGGACGGCGGCACCCTGCTCCACCTCGCCGTCTACTGGGACGAGCTCGACATGGCGGAGTGGCTCCTCGCGCGCGGCGCCGACGTGAACGCCGGAACGGCGCTCGAGCCCGACGGATTCGGCGGCCACACGCCGCTCTTCAACGCCGTCGTCTCGCAGGCCGGGTTCTGGATGAACTACACGAAGGGGTGGACCCGGCGGCCGGAGGACGCGCGCTTCGCCGAGCTGCTGCTCGACCACGGCGCCGATCCGAACGCGCGCGCGTCGATCCGCATGCGGCTGGGATCGGGCCATGGCGACCCCCGGCTCCGGGAGTTCCCCGACGTCACCCCCCTCGCCTGGGCCCGCCGGTTCGGGGGCGACACCCTGCCCGGCAGCAAGCACAGCGAGGCCCTGTTCGTGAATCACGCCGCGGTCCGCGTGCTGGAGGCCCGAGGTGGCCGGGGTTGACCCTTGACAGGGGCCGGCACCTGCTGAATATTCAGCACCGTGTTGAATTTTCAGCATCAAACTTCACCGGACCCCCGATGACGCCCACCGCCCCCGTCGCGATGAGCCGCCGTGAGCGGCAGATCATGGACATCCTCTACCGCCGCGGCCGCGCCACGGCGGCCGAGGTGCTGACCGATCTCCCCGACCCGCCGTCGTACTCGGCGGTGCGGGCCGCGCTCCGGCTGCTCGAGGAGAAGGGCCGCGTCCGGCACCAGCAGGACGGCCAGCGCTACATCTACGCCCCCACCGTCCCACGCGACCGCGCACGCAACTCGGCGCTCTCGCACGTCGTCCGCACCTTCTTCGGCGGCAGCGCCGAGCAGGTGGTGAACGCGCTGGTGGAAGAGGAGAAGCTGTCACCCGCGGAGCTCGACCGGCTCGCCGGCCTCATCGAGCGGGCCCGGAAGGAGGGCAAGTGACCGCCGCGCTGATCGCCTGGACGCTCAAGGCTTCGCTCATCCTGCTCACCGCCTTCGGCGTGACGCGCCTCATGCGCCGCGCCTCCGCCGCCGCGCGACACCTCGTCTGGACCCTCGCCCTCGCCGGCGTGCTGGTGCTCCCGCTGCTCGGCGCCGTCCTCCCGGCGTGGCATGT
>JAICVB010000015.1 GCA_025935545.1 Gemmatimonadales bacterium | reverse complement strand
CCCGACATCGTGAACGTCACCGCCGATTCGCTGGGCCACCGCCTCACGTTGCAGTTCAGGAGCGGCTGGCGCACGATGGTGGTCCCCATCGACGACGGCAAGCGCGGCGGGGAGACCGCCAACCTCCCCCGCCGCTGAGCGACATGGCCTGCGTGCTGGTCGCCACCACGCTGCCGACGCGTGAGGCGGCGGTGGCGCTGGCGGACGCGGTGATCGGCGGGCACCTGGCGGCCTGCGGGCAGGTGAGCGGCCCGCTGGCCAGCGTCTGGTGCTGGCGCGGCGCGGTGGAGCGGGGCGAGGAGTGGCGCTGCGAGCTCAAGACCACGCGCGACCGGCTCGCGGCGCTCGAGGCGGCCATCACCGCGCGGCATCCCTACGAGCTGCCCGAGCTCACCGTGGCACCGCTCGCCGGGAGCGAGCGGTACCTTGCGTGGATCGAGGAGGCGGTCCGCGCCGACGGCTGACGGCATCCATTCCCACGGCGCGGGGCTCTCCATGCCACTCGACTCGACGGCCCCATCCCCCGAGCTTCTCTACCTCCTCTCGGCCGACGAGGAGGACTTTCAGGCCGCCTGCGCCGACCTCCTCCCCGCCGATATCGCCGAGGCGCTCAACGAGCTGCCGATCGAGGCCGCCGCGCGGATCGTGGCGGCCCTGCCCTTCCACCGGGCGGTACAGCTCCTCGACGAGCCGGAGCTGGAGCGCCGCGGCGCCATCTTCGAGCAGCTGCAGCAGGCCCAGGCCGCCCCCCTCCTCGAGGCGATGTCGGCCGACCAGCAGGTCGAGCTCTTCCGCGAGCTGGGCGACGAGGCGCGGGCCCGGCTCATCCACATCCTCACCGCGCCGACCCGCGACGCGCTCAAGATGCTGCTCCGCTTCCCGGCTACGAGCGCGGGCGGCATCATGACGACGGAGTTCGTGGCGGTGCCCGCGGAATGGACCGCCGAGCGGGTCAAGACCTACATCAGCGCCGTGGGCGAGGCCAAGGAGACGGTCTACGCCATCTACGTGCACGACCCGGCCAGTCACCGGCTGCTGCACGCCGTGTCGCTCCGCGAGGTGATGATCGCGCCGCCCGACCGGCCCATCATGCAGGTCGGCGAGCGGCGCAAGCCGCTGTCGGTGCGCGCCACCACCGACCGCGAGGACGTGGCCCGCCTCATCTCCAAGTACAACCTCCTCGCCCTTCCCGTCCTCGACGACGGCGGCCGCATCCTCGGCATCGTCACGGTGGACGACATCATCGACGCCCTCATCAGCGAGCAGACCGAGGACGTCCAGAAGTTCGGCGGCATGGAGGCGCTGGACGAGCCGTACATGCAGATCGGCTTCGGCGCGATGATCCGGAAGCGCGCCGGGTGGCTCTGCGCCCTCTTCCTGGGCGAGATGCTCACCGCGACCGCGATGGGCCACTTCGACAAGGAGATCAGCCGCGCCGTCGTGCTCGCCCTCTTCATGCCCCTCATCATCAGCTCCGGCGGCAATTCGGGCTCGCAGGCCACCTCGCTCATCATCCGCTCGCTCGCGCTGCAGGAGGTCACGGTGCGCGACTGGTGGCGCGTCGCCGTGCGCGAGCTGCCCGCGGGGCTCACCCTCGGCCTCATCCTCGGCGCCATCGGCATCGCGCGCATCCTCCTCTGGCAGTACGCCGCCCAGCACCACTGGACGGCCATCGGCTACGACTACGGCCCCCATCACCTGCTGGTCGCGCTCACCGTCGGCATCTCGCTCGTCGGCGTCGTCACCTTCGGCTCGCTCACCGGCTCGATGCTTCCCTTCGTGCTCCGCCGGCTCGGCTTCGATCCGGCCAGCGCCAGCGCCCCCTTCGTGGCGACGCTGGTCGACGTGACCGGCCTCATCATCTATTTCTCCGTCGCCCTCCTCATCCTCCGCGGCACCCTTCTCTGACCGGGAGCACCCGATGACCGACGCGCTGGACGGCAAGCCGGCCGAACCGGGCCCGATGGACTTGATCGAGATCTACTACGCACCGAAGGATGTCTTCGCGCGGCGCGCGGAGGGGGGAGAGTTCGCGCTGCCGCTCATCGCGCTGCCGATCGCGCTCACCGTGCTCTACTACGCGACGCGCAACGCGATGCAGCCAGTGTTCGACGCTGAGTGGGCCCGGATGATGCCCGGCATGATGGCGAAGATGCCGAACGTGCCGCCGGAGCGGCTGCAGGCGATGAAGGAGATGGGCGCGAAGTGGGGCGGGCTGGGGATGTTCTTCGGCGCCGGGCTGGTGGCGCCGTTCGTGGCGGGGATCGTGGTATGGCTCGTGAGCCGCGCGGTGGGCCTTGCGACCGGCTTCGCCCAGGCGATGATGATCGCGACCTTCTCGCTCTATCCCATGATCGTCGAGCAGATCGTCAACGCGGCCCAGGCACTCGTGCTGCCCGACGGCTCGATCACGTCGCGCTACAGCGTGAGCCTGGGCCCCGCGCGGTTTCTCGACCCGTCGTCCTCGCAGCTCACGATGTTCGCCGTCGGGCACATCGATGTCTTCACGATCTGGACGGCGGTGCTGATCGCGATCGGCCTCAAGGTCGTGGCCCGCGCCACCACGGCACAGGCGGCGACGGCCGCCGCCGCGGTCTGGCTCCTGGGCCTCGTGCCGGGAGTGTTCGCCGCGATGCGCGCCGGATGAACGGCCTCCTCCAGGACGGCCCCTGCTGCGACGAGCCCTACATCGGAGCGGAGCGAAGGGCCACCCGCACCTGCCAGACGAGGTCGCCGGGCGCCACCGCCGCCCGCTGCCGGCGCAGCAGCTCGAGGAAGGCCCGGTCGAACGCCAGCACCCGGCGGCATTCGACACAGAGCACGATGTGCCGGCCAATGCCGGCCAGGTCGTCGGCGCCCAGCTCGGCGTCGAGGTATTCCCAGGTTTGCTGCCGCACGGCGGCACAGTCGGTCGTCAGATTCCTGCCCCCATTGGTTGGCCCGGCCCCCGGCCGGCGACATCCGGCTGAACAGCCGCCGTCGCCGGCGGGTTCCGGAGACCCCTTCTCCCGCCATCCCGGAGGTCTCCCGTGACGACCCGCGGCAAGCTCGGTGTCCTCCTCGCCATCCTCGCCTTTGCGGCGTTCCTGCTCTACGGAACGCTGTCGAGCCAGAAGGTCGCCTGCACCGTCGCCGTGGACTTCCAGGGCCGGCACAACGAGGCCACCGCGTCGGCCGAGACGGAATCGGCCGCGGCCCAGCGGGCGCAGGAGACGGCCTGCGGCACGATCTCGTCGGGAATGGACCAGCGGATCGCCTGCACCAACACGCCGCCGGCGCGGCGCGCATGTCGCGCCGCGTAGCGGAGGCCTCGCCGGCGCCGCGCCGGCTCCATCTGCCGCATCCCCTCGCGCTGCTCGCCATCTGCATCGGGATCGCGGCCGCCCTCACCTGGGTGCTCCCCGCCGGCCGCTACGACCGGCGCGAGGACGCCGCCACGGGCCGGAGCGTGGTGGTCCCCGGCACGTACCACGCGGTCCCGGCAGCGCCCGTGGGCCCCGCCGCGACGCTCGTGGCCATTCCCCGCGGGCTGGCGGAGGCGGGCTCGGTGGTCTTCCTCGTGTTCCTGGTCGGCGGCGCCTTTGCGGTGGTGGACCGCACCGGCGCCCTCCGGCGCGCCGTGAGCCGCCTGGCCCACCTGCTGGCCGAGCGGGAGACGCTGGTGATCCCGGTCGCCTGCCTCGCCTTTGCCGTGGGCGGAGCGGTGGAGAACATGCAGGAGGAGATCATCGCCTTCGTGCCGATCCTCCTCCTGCTCACGCGGCGCCTGGGCTTCGACGCGGTGACCGCGGCGGCCATGAGCGTCGGCGCGGCCGCGGTCGGCTCCGCCTTCAGCCCGGTCAACCCGTTCCAGGTGGGGATCGCGCAGAAGCTGGCCCAGCTTCCCCAGCTCTCCGCGTGGCCCTTCCGGATGGCCACGCTCGCACCGGCCCTCATCCTCTGGATCTGGGGAACGATGCGCCACGCCCGCCGCACCCGGACGGCGCCCGTCGTGGACGACACCGCCGCCGGCGACGATGCCGCGCCGCTCGGGCGTCATGGCCTGATCCTGCTCCTCGTCCTTGCCACCTTCGCCGTCCTGGTCTTCGGCATTCTGCGGCTCGGCTGGGACTTCGACCAGATGTCCGCGCTCTTCTTCCTGATGGGGATCCTCGCGGGCCTGATCGGCGGGCTCGGCGTGAGCGGCACCGCCGTCGCCTTCGTGGATGGATTCGGCTCGATGGCGGGTGCCGCGATGCTGATCGGCTTTGCCCGCGCCATCAGCGTGGTGCTCGAGCAGGGCCAGGTGCTGGACACCATCGTCCACGGGCTCTTCGTCCCGATCGCGGCCCTGCCGCTCGCGCTGTCGGCCATCGGCATGGCGGTGGCGCACGCGGCGATCCACGTGCCCGTCCCCAGCGTGAGCGGCCAGGCGGTGCTCACGATGCCCATCCTCGTGCCGCTGTCTGACCTCCTCGGCCTCTCGCGGCAGATGACGGTCTTCGCCTACCAGCTGGGCGCGGGACTCTGCGAAATCGTGACCCCGACCAACGGCGGGTTGATGGCCATCATCGCGGCCATGGGGGTCCCCTACGGGAAGTGGGTCGGCTTTGCCGGCCGGATGTTCCTGGCGCTCTTCGCGCTCGGCATCGTGGGACTCGTGATCGGGATCGCGCTGGGGGTCTGAGACCGGGTGCGCGGAGATTCGGCGTGGTCAGGTCACGAGCGCGTCGAGCACCCGCCGGTCGGCCATGCCGACATGGCGGCGGGATTCCTTCCCGTCGCGAAAGGCGATGAGGGTCGGGATGCTGCGGATCCCGAACCGGGCGGCGGACGCCGGGTTGGCATCGGTGTCCAGCTTGAGGACGAGCGTCTCGCCCGTGCGCTCCCGGGCGAACTCGTCCAGCGCCGGCGCCATCATGCGGCACGGGCCGCACCAGTCGGCGTAGAAGTCCACCAGGACGGGCACCCGCGTGCCCGCGATCACGGTGTCGAAATCGGCGTCGGTCACCTTCACCGGCCGGTCGAACCGCATCGGCTTGTGGCATTCGGCGCACCGTGGGCCGTCTCCCAGCCGGGCGAGATCGACGCGGTTGAGCTTGCCGCAGAAGATGCAGCGGGTGACGGCCGGCCTGGCCTCGGTCGCTTCGGTCATGGGTGGCTCCTGGAACCGTCGGTTGTTCGGAGTGTAGCAGGGTGCGCCGCGCACTGGCGTGACGCCCCCCACAGCAGTCCCGGGCTGGACGTGGCATTACTGTTGCACATCGTGCCGGGCGAGGACCTTTCCCACCCCCACGCGGTCGGCGAGCCATGAGCGAGATGATCATCCGGGCGATGGACCAGGACGAGGACGTCGCGCACTGGCTGCAGGAGCTGCTCGACATCGAGGCGTCGGCCGCCGGCCTGCCGGCTCCCGCCGACGACTGCTATCTGGTGCTCAGCAACGAGATCGGAGACTGGATCGGGGGCCTGCGGTACTCGCTCCGCGGGGGCGTGGCACACCTGATCGATCTGGTGGTGACGCCCGCCGAGCGGCACCAGGGCCACGCCCACCGGCTGCTGGTCGCCTTCGAGGCGCGCGTGGCCGAGGAAGGGGCGCACCTGGCCGAGTTCTGGACCGACGATACCCGGGCGGAGGGGCTCCTCGGCGCGATGGGTTGGCAGCGTGTCGTCCAGCGCGAGGCCTACATCGGCGGCGACACGTGGACGCTCATGGAGAAGCGGTTCGGGGTCGATTAAGTTCGAGGGGCTGGTTCCCCGTCATTGCGAGCAGCCATGAGCCTGACCGAGTCCGCCCGCGTACTGCTGTCGAAGGTGGAAGTCCTGCGCGACCTGGAGGGCCGGGTCCGCGAGATGATGGCTATCCACGAGGCCAAGCGGGAGCTCTGGTTCCCCACCGATCTCCTCGGCCCCAAGCCCGACACGTGTCCTGACGAGCACCTGGCCGAGCTCCGGAAGCGGGCCGCCGGCATCCCCGACTCCGCCCGGGCCGCGCTGGCGCTCAACCTCCTCACCGAGGAAGGCCTGCCCCACTTCCACCGGCTGCTGGCGGTATACCTCGGGGAGGACAGTCACTGGCAGTCGTGGAACAATCTCTGGACCGCGGAGGAAGACCGGCACGGCCAGATCCTCCACGACTACGGTCGCGACGCGCAGCTGTTCGACCAGCGCCAGCTCGAGGAGATGCAGTTCGAGTACATCCGCGCCGGGTTCAACCCCACCTGGGACCACGATCCGTACCGTGTCTTCGTGTACACGACCGTGCAGGAGCGCGCCACCCAGTTCTCGCACGCCAACACCGGGAAGATGATCGGCGAGTACGAGCCGCTCCTGGGCGAGGTGCTGGGCTACGTGGCCCGCGAGGAGGCCCGCCACTTCTCGTTCTACCGCCACGTCTTCACCGAGATCCTCCAGCGGGACCCCAACGAGGCGCTCCATTCCGCGTCGTTCATCCTGCCCAGCATCGACATGCCGGGGCTCACCATTCCCGGGTACCGCGAATTCGCGGACGTGATCCGGCGGTCCGGCATCTACGGCCCGCGCGACTATCTCCGGATCGTGCAGGAGCAGATCCGCTACTGGAAGATCGAGAGCCTCACCGGCCTCAACGAGCTGGGGCGGAAGGCGCAGGAGAAGATCCTCGCCATCCCCGAGCGGCTCAAGCGCGTGGCCGACCTGATGGAGACGCGGAGTCGCGCCAAGACCTTCAGCTTCCCGGTGGTGTTCAACCGCGAATTCGCGATGGAATGACGCGGGCCGCACCCGCCGCCCTCTCCCTGCTCCTCCTGGCCGCCGCCTGCGGCGGCGCCGATCCCGCGCGCGGCGCCGCATCCGCCAGCCCGGGCGCCTCCCGCGACGACCAGCGGCTCCTCGGCCGCGAGCTGTACGAGCTGATCGACCGCGCAGCCGACTTCCGCGCCTCGCATCGCGGGCGCTACCCCGCATCGGTGGCGCAGATGGGTATCGACTCCCTCACGCCCGCCACCGCGCGCCGCCTCTCCAGCCGCGGCGACACCCTCACCGTCACCGTCGAGTTCCGCCGTCCCGCCGGCCACGCCCTCGCCTCGTGCACCGGGGGCGCCGAAGCCCTCGAGGGGGCATCGCTCAACACCGGCCGCTTCCCGGCGAGCTGCATCACCCCCGACGGCGAAGTGGAGCCGCTCGAGCTCGACGCCGGGTCGCGCTGACATGGCCGGCACGGTGTACCTCGTCCTCCGCGTGCTGATCGTCGCGGCGCTCGCCGTGGCGGCGATCGTCGCGCTCACGCACTGGGCGGTGCGGAACCGGCGGCTCAACGCCTTCGGCGCCTGGCCCCGGTTCGTGCGAAGCTTCAGCGATCCGCTGCTGCACCCCATCGAGCGGCGCATCCTCCGGGCGGGCGGGAACCCGCAGTCGGCCCCGCTCTGGCTCCTCGGCCTCGTGATCGCCGGCGGGCTGCTCCTCCTCTGGCTGGTGGAGTGGGCCGTGGGCGCGGTGGCCGCGCTCTCGGTGCTGAGCCACGCCGGACCGGGGGCATGGGCCCTCGCGCTCGCGCGGCTCCTCTTCTTCCTGCTCGAGATCGCCATCATCGTCCGGGTGCTCTCCTCCTGGTTCGGGCTGGGCCCCTTCAGCCGGCTGGTGCGGCCCGCGTTCCGGCTCACCGACTGGATCGTGGTGCCGCTCCGGCGCATCCTGCCGCCGATGGGCCCATTCGACCTGAGCCCACTGCTCGCGTGGGTCCTGCTCTTCTGGGTGGCCCAGCCGATCGTGCTCGGTCTCCTCTCCCGCCTCCTCACTCCCTACTGAAGGCCGCGCGGTGACGCGCGCCTCGAGCTGGATCGAGCCGATCGCGGGCGCGGTCCGTCTCCACCTGCGGGTCCAGCCCCGCGCCTCCCGCACCGAGGTCTCGGGACGGCTCGGCCACGAGCTCAAGATCCGGCTGGCCGCCCCGCCAGTTGACGGCGCCGCCAACGATGCGCTGGTGCGATTCCTGGCGCAGGCGCTCGGCGTGCCGCGGGCATCGGTGTCGATCGTGGCGGGCGGGTCGAGCCGGAGCAAGGTCGTCGAGGTGCGGGGCGTCGAGGAGAGATCCGTTCAGGCTCGGCTTGGCATGCCGCAGCGCTGAACGCGGCGGGCGGGACGGTTCAAGGGCTGGCGTGGCCCGCCATGAGTGCGTCGAGCGCGCGCCGGACGCTGTCGGCCTGGAGACGGAGCGCCGGCTCCGGTTGGGCGAGCAGGGCGAGGTAGTGGCGGTAGGCCCCGATCGCACCGGCCGTGTCGCCGGTCTTCGCGGCGAGGCGCCCCTCCGCGCGAAGCATGGCGGGGAGTGCGACGAGGATGCGGTGCTCACCCACGTCCGCGATATAGGCTCGGCGGCGGGTGGCGGCGAGCGCCTCGGCGAGCTCACCCTGACGCTCGCGGAGCTGCGCCACCACCAGGTTGGCCGGCGTGAGGATCCATGAGGTGGTGGCCGGGTTCACGCGCGCCAGCGAGTCCAGCCGCGCCAGTCGCTCGCCGGCATCGGCGCTCCCCGCCGCCGCGGCCGCCTGGGCCTCGATGGTCGCGGCGCACAGGATCGCCGGCGAGCCGGCTGGCCGGCCGGCCGTGCCGCGGTGCAGCTGCTCCGCGACGCGCGCGGCTCGCTCGAATTGGCGCTGCCCCGCAAGCCAGAGACCCGCCGCACAATTCTGATAGAGCGCGATGTCGCCCGGTCCGATCGGGGCGGTCGGGGCCGCCTCGGCGGCGGCGCTTGCCGCGAGGACCGTGTCACCCGCGGAGAACAGCGCCGAGACCACGGCCATCAGCCGGTCGATGGTCTGGGGCCTGCTGGCGGCGGTGCGTTCAGCAACAAGCCGGGCGGCCGCTCCAGGCCGGCCGCGATTCAGCGCAAGCTCGCTCATGTGGAGGTACGCCAGCCGCGCGGCGCCCCCGAGCGCACTCTGCGAGCGCCGCGCCACGACTGCCGCTTCGGCGTCCTCCAGAGCCGTGCCGTCGAGCTGTGCCGCGAGCACTATCCGTTCGAGGGTCGCGTCGCTGAGGCGGTCCATGCTCGCGCGGATCCGCTGCCGCTGCGCGATGTCGCCCAGGCTCACCGCGCTGCGCCACCGGTAGTAGTCGGCCAGGTCCCCGACGGAGTCGAGCGCGAAGTAGCGGGCGCTGAGGGCCCGCACGGCCGCCGTGTCGCCCGCCCCGGCGGCGATGTCGATGAGGTGACCCAGGGCGGGTACGAATCGCGGCTCCAGCTCCAGCACGCGCCGGTAGCCGGCGGTGGCTCGCTCGAGCACCCGCGGCATCCCGATGAGCGGGCCCCGATGGAACAGCTCCTCCGACAGCTTGAACCACGACTCCGGATAGCCGGCGCCGTGCTGCACCGCATCCTCCCAGACCCGGACGACGTCGGCCTCGGGCGCCGGATCCGGGTACCGGACGCTGGCGAGCGCCGTCAGAAAGAGCTGGTCCGCGGGGCTCAGGCGCCCGCGCATCGCACGAGCGGCCGAGTCGTCTGCCTCCAGCCCGCGCACCAGTGAGAGCCCGAGGGGTGCATACGGGAAGCTTGGATCGGCCGCCGCGGCTTCGGAGAAGCGCGCGATCGCGAGAGCCGTCTGGCCGCGAACGTAGGCGAGCCGGCCCGCGAGATAGGTGCGGAGCACTTCGATCCGCTCTTCCCGCAGCGCCGGCAGCCGCCCGAGCGGCTCGCCCGATGCGCGCACCAGGATCTCAGCCGTGACCCGGTCGGCGGCCGCAAGCAGGCTGTCGCGCGCGACGCTGACCGGCTCGACCCGGGCCACCACGCTCCCGTCCGAGGCGGAGAGGAGCGCTGCGGTGAGGATGATCCGGCCCTGGTCGGCGGCCGCGCGACCCGTCAGCACGAGGCCGGCGCCGACGTCGCGCGCCACCTGCCGGGCGCGATCGTCGGACAGGGGCTGGCCGGCCGCGAGATGGTCGCGCGCCAGCGCTTCCTGCACGGTGCCGACCGACACCGCCCGCGGCCCTCCTTCGCCGGTGAGCCGTTCGGCAATCAGCCCCGCGATCTCGCCCGAGACTCGCTGCACCACCGAGTCTCCGCTCGCTGCCCGCTCGAACGGCAGCACCGCCACGACGTCCGCCGGGACCGCGGTGGAGGGCGCCGCGCCGTCGCGGCGGGCCAGCGCCGCCGCCACGATCGCCACGGCGGCGGCGCCTGCGACGGCGCTGAGCGCCCATCGCGCCGGCCGCACCCACGCGCGGTGTGCTGCCGGCCCGCCCGGCGCGGCGAGCGCCTCGTCGAGCGCCGCCGCGAACCGCGTGGCATCGCGATAGCGGTCCGCCGGCGCCTTGGCCATCGCGCGGTGGACGGCGAGCTCGAGGGCGGGCGGCACCGTGGACCGCACCGTCCGCACGCTCGGCAGCCGCTCCGCGGCGTGGCGCGCCAGGATGACCTGCACCGACGGGCCGCCGTACGGCGGCTCACCCACCAGCATCTCGTAGAGCACGCAGCCCAGGCTGTAGATGTCCGAGCGCCCGTCGATCTGCGGCGAGCCGCCGATCTGTTCCGGGCTCATGTACGTCGGCGTCCCGACGATCAGGCCCGTGGTCGTGAGCTTCTCCTGGGCCGTGCCACCCAGCGCGTGGGCGATCCCGAAATCCGCCACCAGCGCGCGCTCCCCATCGAGCAGGATGTTGTCGGGCTTGATGTCCCGGTGCACGATCCCCTGCCGGTGCGCGGCCGCGAGTGCGAGGGCCACCTGCCGCGCGATCCCGACCGCGTCGTCGATCGGGAGCGGCCGCTCCCGGCGGAGCCGGGCCGCGAGCGACTCGCCCTCGACGAACGGCATCACATAGTAGAGGACGTCGCCGGCCTCTCCCGAGTCGTGCAGCGGCAGGATGTTGGGATGATTGAGCGTCGCCGCGACGTGGATCTCCCGGAGGAATCGGTCGGGCCCGACCACCGCGGCGAGCTCGGGCCGCAGCGCCTTGATCGCCACCCGGCGGCCCAGCCGCAGGTCCTGGGCGAGGTACACCGTGGCCATGCCGCCGCGGCCGAGCTCGCGCTCGAGGAGGTAGCGGCCGGCCAACGCCTCCGCCAGGCGCGCAGCGGCATCGCCCATGGCGGTCACGGGGCCGGCTCGAAGGCCGGCCAGCCTTCCGCCTCGAAGAACGGCATGCATGCCGATTCCGGCCGGGCCAGATCGGCCAGGAGGAGGAGGATGCCCGGTGCGCCCTTGAACAGACTGAGCGGGTACGGCATCTCACCAGCCCTCTCGAGCGCGCGCCCGGCCCGCGCGCCGAGGAGCCGGGCACGCCGGAGCCAGTCGGCATCTCCCGTGTGCCGGTACAGCGCCAGCAGCGCGTAGGCCCGCCCGGCAAGGCCGCAGCAGAGATCCGGGTAGCCGCCGGGTGCATCCCAGGCCGCCCACGCGCTCGACTCGGCGAGCTCGCGGTGCACCGCGCGGCCGCTCCACCGGTGCGCGGCGGTCCAGAGATGCACCATGCCCGCCGGTCCGTTGCACCAGCCAGGCACGTCATCCCCCAGCTGAGGATCCCCACCTGCGCGCGGCCACGACACGCCGCGGCCGTCGGGCTGGGCCAGCGCGGCGAGCCGGTCCAGCACCCTGTCAACCTCGGCCGGGACGGGCGCGCCGGCCGATCGGGTCCAGCGAAGGATCGCGTACGCGATGCCGCCGTCACCGTGTGCGATGCCGGCCGAGGATTCGCTCGGCATCTCGCCCGGCGGCGGCGCACCCCGGCGCAGCAGCTCCCCCTGCGCCGCGTTGCCAAGCGCGACGAGGCCGGCCGGCGCGTCGCGGCTCCCGGCCGGACACGCGTCGAGCAGGAGCGCCGCGCCGATCAGCACGCCCGCGCGCCCCAGGGTGAGATCGCGCCCGGTGCACCGTGCCTTGGCGGCGGCCGCGAAGCGGTCCGCGGCGGCACGATATCGCGCGTTGTCGCCCATCGCCTGCGCGATCAGCCCATCCACCACGTCCACCCCGCTCGCGGTGTGATACGGCGACACGTTCCCGATCGCCCGCGGCGTGAGTCCCATGGCCCGATTGTGAAATGCGTCGGGACGCGATCGCGCCGCGATCGCGTGCGCGATCCAGAGGTCCGCCGCGGCGAGCGCGCGCGCATCCTGGCGGATCAGCGCGAGGCGGTACAGCGCGCAGGCCACGCCGGCCATGCCATAGGTCACCGAGGCCACCGGCGCGGCCGCGCCGATCCGCTCGAGCGGCCGGCACCGGGCCATATCCTCGATGAAGCCCGCGATCAGACGCTCCGAGGACGCGGGACGCGCCGGAAGCTTCGGCGCATCCGGGATCCGGGCGCGCGCGACTGCCCGGGCAAACGAGCGCATCGAGGGATGGCGCTCGTCGGGACGGAGTCGCAGCGCCCGCTCGAGCGCCGCTTCCAGGGCGGGCCACGGCGCCGTGCCTCGCGCCGGAAAGGGGAGCGCGGCGCCGCGGGCCGCCTGCTCCAGCATGCGGGAGCGGTCCATGGAGAAGTCCTGATGGTACTGCCCCGTGACCAGCAGGTAGAGCAGCGCCGCGACGGCAAACTGCTCCCCCGCACCCGTGAGGGGCGCCGAGGAGCCGTCCGCAATCGCGCGCGCGAGCTCGGGGTCCACGAGCGGCGGCACGAATCCGCGCGGCGGCTCCCAGCCTCCCCGTCGCGACGTGATGAAGCGGGCACGGCCGAAATCCAGCAGCGTGACCCGCCCCCGCCGATCGATCAGGAGGTTGCCCGGGCAGACATCGCCGTGGAGCACGCCGCGGCCATGGAGCCGGGCATACGCCCCCGCGATGCGGGCGGCCAGCGGACGAAGCGCTGCCGGTCCCCCCGCGCGGGCCTCGGCCAGCGCCGCTCCGGGCTCGGCGCCGGCGCACCAGCGCATGGCGAGGTACGGCCTTCCGCCGCACCGGCCGGCGCCGAGGAGCCGCGGCGCGCCGATTCCGCCGAGATGCTGGAGCACTGCTGCTTCGCGCGCGAACATGCGCCGGAGCGTCGGCGTCGCCGGCGACCGGGCGAGCTTGATGGCCACGAGCTGCCCACCGCGCGTCCGGCCCTGATACAGCTCCGTGTCGTCCAGCACGCGCATGCATCGCGCGACGATCCACGTGCCCACCCGGTCACCGGGCCCGAGTGCCGCGAGGATGGGTTCCGCGTCGGACGAGGCGGCCGGGACGAGAAAGCGCGAGGTGAAGCAGTCGTGCAGGAGGGGAAAGGCGTCGGCGAGGAGGGTATCGGCGTCGGTCCCATCGCGGCCGGCGATGGCCAGGATGACGTCGCTCACCATGCGGGGCGTCCGGAATTCCTCCAGCAAGGCCGCACCGGCGGGCGCGATGATCCTCGCCGGTGCGCGGCCTCTCGCGCGGCTGATCGCAAAATCATCGTCCCCCGCACCCAGCCGCGACCGCAGGCGCCGGCTCAGCGTTCGCACGGCCGCAATGGTGACGTCCGCCGGCAGGACCAGTGGATCGGTGATCGCCACGTCAGCCGGTCTGGCCGGCCCACGGCAGGGCCGACGGCGTCCACGTTTCGGGATCCACGCCGTCGAGCGAGAGGCGGTCGAGGGCGAATACCCAGCCGGGCACGCGAGCCGGCCGAGACGCCGCCGCGGAGAGGCTCGAGGCCAGGCGCCCCGTGATCCAGGCGCGCCAGCTGCTGTCGCCGGTCCAGTCGAGACTCGCCGAATCGGCGGGGGGGTCTGTGGCCCAGGAGAGGAGCCCGTCGCAGCCGCACTCGGCGGTGAACGGGACGCCCTGGGGTGAAGCCCCGGCAAGGGCGGCTGCGAGATGGGTGGCGGCCTGGTCGAGCGCCGCCCGGTCCGTGAAGTATGCGACCAGACTGTCGGGCCGCATGAGCCCGTACACATCCCGGGCCGCCTTCACGGCCACCATGCCGGTCACGGATTGCAGGAGCGTGAGGGCGGCGTCGAGCGCCTCCGGCAGGCCTTCGATCCCGGGACTGACGTACAGCTTCAGGGCCGGCGAGCGCCGGCCGCGTGCGCGGTGCCGCGCGCGGCGGCGCCAATAGTGCCAGGCCGGCTCGGCGGTGTGGACGAGCCCGCGGGGCGACGTCGTCGCGGCACGAAGATACGACGCGACCGCGGGATCGCCGCCCAGGCGGTGCCGCCACTCGGGGGTGGCCGGCCGCGAATTGAACTGGTAGAGGCGGTGCTGCAGCTCGAGGCCACCGACGCCCAGCGCTTCGCCATGGTGGACCGCGTCCTGCGAGAGCGCCGCATGGCGTGAGGCGGCATGCGGCGGAGCGCCATCGAACCAGACCGGGTGCGCCGCGGGGCCCGACACGAATTCTCCGGCGCACTCGACTTCGAGAACCCCGTCCAGGACCATCTGCGGGATCGCGCGGTGCGCCCCGCCGTCGCCGGCCTCGAGACGGCGGGGCGCACGCAGCGAGCGAATCAGTGACGCGGTCTCGGTCGTCAGGGCCCGCGCGCCCGCAGCCGTGCCGTCTCGCGGGAGCAGCACGGCCGTGGCGTCGGGTACGGCGTCGAGCAGCTGGAAGCGGGACGCGACCGCTCGGGGAAGGTCGCGCGGTGCCACGATGGTGTACCGTGGCGCCGCGCGGTAGCGGGCGCCGTCCGGGCCCTGGTCAGAACGGCGCGGCATGCCGGGCAGCCTCGCGGGGAGGCCGGATTACCGATCGGGGGCTGGCCGCAGCCGTCGGTCTAGCGACGTGCGGCGGCGAGCTGCGCCCTGAGCGCCGACAGCGCGAGGCCCTTGCTCGGCTTCCTCGTCGACTGGTTGGACACATTGGTGCAGCTGGTGCAGGTGGTGCACTTGGTCGTCTTGTCGGCCCAGTCTTCGTCGGGTGCATTGCCGTCCAGCACCGACACCATGAGATCCCTGCTCGTGAACCGGCTCATGCGGCCTCCGGGAATGAGGGTGGGTGGAGCGCCCGGCCTGAGGGCTGCCGGTGTTGCGCCATCGCGATGTTCGGTGGGGCAGTGCGCTGATATACGAGCCCGGTCAAGGCGCGTCAAGCGCGCCCTTGCCAGCAGCCGGTCCCGCCCGTATCTCCAGGCGCACCTCTCTGGAGCCGCGCCTGCCGTCCCTCTTCACGCCGCACAGCATCGCCTTCGCCTGGGCGGGAAGCCGCGACGCCATCCCGCTGCGGAGCCCGGCCACCGACCGGCTCGTGGGTGCCGAGCCCGAGTGGATCGCGGGCCGGCGGAGCGCGGTTGCCGCGTACGTGCGGGGCGCCCGTCCCGCGGTGCGCGTGGTCTTTGCCAGGGCGCCCGGCGGGCGGCGTGAAGTGGCCTGCCGGATCGGCGCCGACGGGGCGCCCGGGATCGCCGAGCGCACGGTCTCGCTCCGGTTCGGCCCGGACGGCCTCTCGGCGCCGGTCACCTTCCGGCTGGCGCACCGGCTCGGCACGCGCCTTGGCATCGCGCGCCCTGAATGGCGCTGGCACGCCACCCTCGGCGGCGAGCGTCACGAAATCGGTACCTCACAGCACGAGATCTGCCTGACCTGGCGCCGACCGCTCTCGCCCGCCGCGTGGGCCGAGCCCGACGCGTTCACCACCGACGGCACGTGGACCTACCTGCCGGTGATGCAGTGGAGCTGCCAGTGGGCCGCCCGCTGCCGCAACGCCAAGGAGATCTGCGACGCGATGCTCGCGGCACTGCCGCGGTCCGGCCTCCGGTATGCGGCACCTGCCTGGACGGTGCGCGACATGCTCCTCAAGGGCGGCGGCTACTGCGGCGGCTGGTACCGGATGTTCCAGGCGATGGCGGGGGCGCAGGGGATCCGGCTCGAGCGGCGCGCGTTCCTGGTCAACTGGGAGGTCCTGCCGAAGGCACGGGCCAGATGGTGCGCACTGGTGGTCGGCGATCCGGGCCTCAACCGTTCCCGCCCGGCCGAGGCCGCCAGCCGGTTCCACGACGCCGATGAACGGCCGATCAGTCGTTCGCCGGTGCAGTCGGTGACGCGGCACCGGTACCGGTTCTGGGGCCAGCCCGGCAAGGTGGGGGACGGGCACTGCGTGAATTTCCTGCGATTCCGGGGCCGGTGGTATCTGTACGATCCCTCGTTCCAGTCCGCTCCCGTGCCGCTCACCCGCTTCGCGCTTCCGCGCAGCAATCCGGCCCGGCCCGCTGCGGTCGGCCGCCTGGGCACCTTCCGCCGGGACTATCTCGACCGGGCCGTGGACTTCATGCTCGGCTCGCTGCCGGGTGACGGGCGGCTGTACGAGACGGTGCACCCGGATCCCGGCCAGCCCGATCCGCTCGGCCAGCGCATCCTGAACGGCCTCAGCGTCGAGACGAGCATCGTGCCCCACGCCGGCGCCACGATCTCGTTCTACGGGGTGTAGCGGCCGATGGGTGCGGCGCACGAGCACCTGCGGCGGCTCCTGGCCGGCGGCCTCATCGAGGGCCGCCGGCCGCAGTGGGCCCATGCCCTCGCGCTGCTCAAGGCGGTGAGCGAGGTCCGGTCCCCGGAGTCGGAAGCGGTGCTCCGCGACGCCGCGCTGTTCGATGGAAAACTGCTGCTCGACGAGGAAGCCGGACTCCCCCATGCCATGGCGCCGGAGGACATGCTGCGGAGCCTGGCCGCGCAGGCGCTCGCCGGCTGGGATTCCCGGAAGCACCGCGACGCGATCCGGTACGCCTCCGCCCCCGGGCGCTCGGCGCTCGTGAGGGGGATCCTCGATCGCTGGCGCTAGGCCCTCCCGTTCGCACCCGACGCTGCTAGATTACCGGCACAACCGATCCGTGGTGATTTGCGCCTATTGCGACCACGTTAAACAACCGCTAAAACGCCCCGCCCGGAGCTGTTTTAGCCCCGGGCTTTCTGCTGGAGACCACCGATGCCGTCCCCCACCACCCCATCCGTGCGCACCCGCAGCGATCGGCTCGCCGAGCTCGAGCCGCTCCTCGCGCGGCGCATCCTGGTGCTGGACGGGGCGATGGGGACGATGATCCAGACCCACCAGCTGGGCGAAGCCGACTACCGCGGGGAGCGGTTCGCCGCCTCGCCGCGCGACCTCCGCGGCAACAGCGACCTCCTCTCCATCACCCGGCCCGCCATCATCTCGGCCATCCACGACGCGTACCTGGACGCCGGCGCCGATATCCTCGAGACCAACACCTTCACCGCCACGACGATCGCCCAGGCGGACTACGGGCTCGAGGACCTCGCGCGCGAGCTCAACGTCACCGGCGCGAGGCTCGCGCGCGCGGCCGCCGATCGGGCGGAAGCGCGCGATCCGTCACGCCCCCGCTACGTGGCCGGCGTGCTCGGCCCCACCAATCGCACCGCCTCGATCTCGCCGGACGTGAACGATCCGGGCTTCCGCGCCGTCACCTTCGACCAGCTTGCCGCCGCCTATCGCGACGCCGCGGCCGGGCTCATCGAAGGCGGCGCCGACCTGCTGCTGGTCGAGACCATCTTCGACACGCTGAACGCGAAGGCCGCCCTCTTCGCCATCGAGGAGGTGTTCGACGACCTCGGCTTCCGGCTCCCGGTCATGATCTCGGGCACCATCACCGACCGGAGCGGCCGGACGCTCTCGGGCCAGACGACGGAAGCGTTCTGGAGCTCGGTGGCCCACGCACGGCCGCTCAGCGTCGGGCTCAACTGCGCGCTCGGCGCGCGGCAGCTCCGCGAGTACGTGCACGAGCTGGCGACGCTCTGCCCCGTCTTCGTGAGCGCCCACCCGAACGCGGGGCTTCCCAACGAGTTCGGCGGCTACGACGAGACGCCCGAGTCCATGGCCGCGCTCATGGGCGAGTTCGCCGCGAGCGGGCTCGTCAACATCGTGGGCGGCTGCTGCGGCACCACGCCGGCGCACATCGCGGCCCTGGTGCGCGCGGTGGACGGCGTCGCACCGCGCGCGATCCCGGCCGTCCCGCGGCGCACCCGCCTCGCCGGCCTCGAGCCGCTGGTGATCGGCCCCGACAGCCTCTTCGTGAACGTGGGCGAGCGCACCAACGTCACCGGCTCGCGCCGCTTCGCGCGGCTGGTCCTCGACGGGCGCTTCGACGAAGCGCTCCAGGTGGCGCGCCAGCAGGTGGAGAGCGGCGCGCAGATGATCGACGTGAACATGGACGAGGCGATGCTCGACTCGCGCCAGGCCATGGTCACCTTCCTCAACCTCATGGCCGCCGAGCCGGACATCAGCCGGGTGCCGGTGATGCTCGACTCCTCGCGCTGGACGGTGCTCGAGGCCGGGCTCAAGTGCCTGCAGGGGAAAGGGGTCGTCAATTCGATCTCGCTCAAGGAGGGCGAGGCCGAGTTCATCCGCCAGGCGACGCTGGTCCGTCGCTACGGCGCGGCGGTCGTCGTTATGGCGTTCGACGAGGCCGGCCAGGCCGACACGGCCGAGCGGAAGGTGGCGATCTGCACCCGCTGCTACGAGATCCTCACGTCGCGGGTCGGCTTTCCGCCGGAAGACATCATCTTCGACCCGAACATCTTCGCCATCGCGACGGGGATCGAGGAGCACGCCAACTACGCGGTGGACTACATCGAGGCCACCCGCCGCATCAAGGCCACCCTGCCGGGCGTGCTGGTGAGCGGCGGCGTGAGCAACGTCTCGTTCGCCTTCCGCGGGAACGATCCGGTGCGCGAGGCCATGCACTCCGTCTTCCTCTATCACGCGATCGAGGCGGGGATGGACATGGGCATCGTGAACGCCGGCCAGCTCGCCGTGTACAGCGACATCGAGCCCGCCCTGCTGGAGCTGGTGGAGGACGTGATCCTCAACCGGCGGCAGGACGCCACCGACCGCCTGCTCGCGACGGCCGACACGGTGCGCGAGCGCACCGCCGGTCCCGCCGGCGCCGACCTCGCCTGGCGCGACGCACCGGTGGCCGAGCGGCTGCGGCACGCGCTGGTCGAGGGCATCGCCGACTTCGTGGTGGAGGACACCGAGGAGGCGCGCCAGCTCGTCGCGCGGCCGATCGAGGTGATCGAGGGGCCGCTGATGGACGGGATGAACGTGGTGGGGGACCTCTTCGGCGCCGGCAAGATGTTCCTGCCGCAGGTGGTGAAGAGCGCCCGCGTCATGAAGAGGGCGGTGGCGCACCTCATTCCCTACATCGAGGCCGCGAAGGATGCGGGCGACGCGCGGCCCAAGGGCCGCATCCTCCTGGCGACCGTCAAGGGCGACGTGCACGACATCGGCAAGAACATCGTGGGCGTCGTCCTCCAGTGCAACAACTTCGAGGTGATCGACCTCGGGGTGATGGTGCCGGCGGCGCGGATACTGGAGACGGCGCGCGCCGAGCGGGTGGACGCGATCGGGCTGAGCGGGCTCATCACCCCGTCGCTCGAGGAGATGGCCTTCGTGGCTGCCGAGCTCGAGCGCGAGGGGTTCGACGTCCCGCTCCTCATCGGGGGGGCCACCACGTCGCGCGCGCACACCGCGGTGAAGATCGAGCCCCGCTACCGGAGCGGCCCCACGGTGCACGTGCTGGACGCCTCGCGCGCGGTCGGCGTGGCCGGGAGCCTCCTGAGCGATACGCTGCGCGACGGGTTCGTCGCCACGACGCGGCGGGAATACGCCGCCATCCGCGAGGAGCGGGCCGGCCGGAGCCGCGACGACCGGATCGAGCCGATCGCCACGGCGCGCGAGGCACGGCTCACGCTCGACTGGGAGGCCAGCCCGCCGCCGGCGCCGCGACACCCGGGCATTCACGTGATCGACGACTACCCGCTGGCCGAGCTGGTGGAGCGGATCGACTGGACGCCGTTCTTCCAGACCTGGGAGCTGGCCGGCCACTATCCCGCGATCCTCGACGACCCCGTCACCGGCCGCGCCGCCACGGCGCTCTTCGCCGATGCGCAGGCGATGCTCCGCCGCATCACCGACGATCGCTCCCTCACGGCGCGCGCCGTCTTCGGCTTCTTTCCGGCCAACGCCGTGGGCGACGACATCGAGGTCTACGCCGATGAGTCCCGGGATCGCCCCGCGGCGATCGTGCACACCCTCCGCCAGCAGATGGCCAAGGCGCCGGGCCGCCCCAACCTCGCCCTCGCCGATTTCGTGGCACCGCGCGAGAGCGGCATCGCCGACCATATCGGCGCCTTCGCCGTCACCGCGGGCGTCGGGCTGGAGGCGCTCGTCGCCGGCCACCTGGCGGCGCACGACGACTATTCCGGCATCCTCGCGCAGGCACTGGCCGACCGCCTGGCGGAGGCGCTGGCCGAACGGCTGCACGAGCGGGTGAGGCGGGAGTTCTGGGGCTACGCGCCCGACGAGCGCCTCGACAACGCGGCCCTCGTGCGCGAGCAGTACCAGGGCATCCGCCCCGCACCCGGCTACCCCGCCTGCCCCGATCACACCGAGAAGCGCACCCTCTTCCGCCTGCTCGACGTGGAGCGCCGCGCGGGCATCACCCTCACCGAGAGCTGCGCCATGCTGCCCGGATCGTCCGTGAGCGGCTGGTACTTCTGGCGGCCGGAGGCCCGCTACTTCGGCGTCGGCCGCATCGGCCGCGACCAGGTGGAGGACTACGCCCGGCGGAAGGGCATGGATGTGGCCGAAGTGGAACGCTGGCTCGCGCCCAGCCTCGGCTACCCGCGATGAGTGAGCGCACCCTGCGGGAGCTGCTGGCCGACGGCCGCGTGCACGTCGTGGACGGAGCCATGGGCACGATGCTCTACGGACGGGGCGTCTTCCTGAACGTCTGCTACGACGAGCTGAACCTGCGCCAGCCCGACCTCGTCACCGACATCCACCGCGAGTACGTGCGGGCCGGCGCCGGCATCATCGAGACCAACACCTTCGGCGCCAACCCGCTCAAGCTGGCCACGCACGGCCTCGCCGGGGAGACCGAGCACATCAACGCGGCCGCCGCCGGGCTGGCGCGCGATGCCGCCGGCGGCCGCGCCGCGGTCGTGGGCGCGATCGGGCCGCTGGGTGTCCGGCTGGAGCCGTTCGGCGAGCTGTCGGTGACGGAGGCGCGGGATGCTTTCCTCCGGCAGGTGCGGGGACTGGCCGACGGCGGCGTGAGCGGCTTCGTGCTCGAGACCTTCAGCGACGTGGCCGAGCTGGCGGCGGCGCTCGAGGCCGTCCGCGCCGCCACCGACCTCCCGGTGATCGCGCAGATGACGGTCGGCACCGACGGGAAGACGCACTATGGCACCGATCCCGAGGCGTTCGGGCCCGAGCTCGAGGCGCTGGGCGCCGATGTGGTCGGCGTCAACTGCTCGGTCGGGCCGCACGGCGTCCTCGAGGTGGTGGAGAAGCTCGCGCGCGTCGTGCGGGTGCCGATCTCCGCGCAGCCCAACGCCGGCCTGCCGCGCGAAGTCGGCGACCGCAAGATCTACATGGCGAGCCCCGAGTACATGGCGAGCTACGCCCGCCGCATGGTGGAGGCCGGGGCGCGGCTGGTGGGCGGCTGCTGCGGGACGACTCCCGCGCATATCCGCGAGATCGTGGCCTTCGTGCAGAGCGTCTCGCCGCGGCACGTGGCGGTGGCCGCGTCCGTGCCGCTCCCGGCCGCCGGGCGCGACCCGGTGCCCCTGGCGGAACGGTCGCGGCTCGCGGGGCGCATCGCCCGGGGCGACTTCGTCACCACCGTCGAAATCGTGCCGCCGCGGGGCGTGGACCCGGCGCCGATGTACCAGCAGGTGCGGGCGCTGCAGGCCGCAGGCGTGGACGCCGTGAACGTGCCCGATGGCCCCCGCGCGCAGAGCCGGATGGGCGCCCTGCTCTCGGGGCTGCTGATCCAGCGTGAAGTGGGGATGGAGGCGGTGGTCCACTACGCCTGCCGCGACCGCAACCTCCTCGGCATGCTGTCCGACCTGCTCGGTGCGGCTGCCAGCGGGCTCAACAACCTGCTCATCATCACCGGCGACCCGCCCAAGATGGGTCCCTACCCCGATGCGACCGCGGTCTTCGACATCGATTCGATCGGGCTCACCAACCTGGTCGCGCGGCTCAACCACGGCCTCGATCCGGGCGGGAACGCCCTGGGCGATCCGACGCGGTTCCTGATCGGCGTCGGCGTGAACCCCGCGGCGCCCGACCTCGAGCGGGAGCTCCGGCGCTTCGCCTGGAAGGTGGAGGCGGGCGCGGAATACGCCGTGACGCAGCCGGTGTTCGACCTGGCCCAGCTCGACCGGTTCCTCCAGCGGGTGGAATCGTTCCGGATTCCGATCGTCGCGGGGATCTGGCCCCTGGTCTCGCTCCGGAATGCCGAGTTCCTGGCCAATGAGGTCCCGGGGATCAGCGTTCCCGACGAGGTGCTCGAGCGGATGCGCCGGGCCAGCGCGGCGGGCAAGGAGGCAGCGCTCGCCGAGGGCGTCGGCATCGCGCGGGAGATGGCCGCCGCCGTGGCGGGACGGGTCCAGGGCATGCAGGTCTCCGCGCCGCTGGGGAGAGTAAGCGTGGCGCTCGACGTCCTGGGGCCCGGCTCGGCGCGTTGAAGCTGCCGCCCCACGGCGGTATGTTAGCTCCCCACCGTTCTTCCCTCACCACGGGGTCCCGATGCAGGACGTCAGCACCGCGCCGCAGGCGCTCACGACGCTCTCCGAGGAAGAGGCCATGTTCCGCGATGCCGTGCGGGACTTCGCCGAGACCGAGGTCCGGCCGCACGTGAGCGAGATGGACGAGGCCGCGCACTTCCACGAGGACATCATCCCCAAGTTCTTCGAGCTGGGGCTGATGGGGATCGAGGTGCCGGAGCGGTGGGGCGGAGCCGACGGGAGCATCTTCATGGCCGCGCTCGCCATCGAGGAGCTGGCGCGGGTGGACGCCTCCGCCGCCATCTATGTGGACGTCCACAATACCCTGGTCAACAACGCGGTCCTCCGCTGGGCCAGCGAGGAGCAGAAGGAGCGCTATTTCCCCCGGCTCACGTCCGGCCTTCTCGGCGCCTTCGCGCTGAGCGAGCCGGGAAGCGGCAGCGATGCCTTTGCCCTCGCGACCCGGGCCGAGGCGAAGGGTGACCACTGGGAGCTCACCGGCCGGAAGTTCTGGATCACCAACGGCGCCGAGGCCGGCTTCTTCATCGTCTTTGCGAACGCGGACTTCTCCAAGGGATACAAGGGGATCACCGCCTTCATGGTGGAGCGCGGCTTCGAGGGCTTCTCGGTCGGTCGGAAGGAGAACAAGCTCGGCATCCGCGCCTCGAGCACCACGGAGCTCATCCTCGAGCAGTGCCGGGTGCCGAACGAGAATGTGCTCGGCCCGGTCGGCCAGGGCTACAAGATCTCGATCGAGACGCTCAACGAAGGGCGCATCGGGATCGGCGCCCAGATGATCGGCGTGGCGCGCGGCGCCCTCGAAGCCGCCACCGCGTACGTGAAGGAGCGGAAGCAGTTCGGAAAGCCGATCGCCGATTTCCAGGCGGTGCAGTTCCAGCTGGCCCAGCTCGCGACCGACCTCGAGGCGGCGCGGCTCATGGTGTACAACGCGGCGCGCCTCAAGGACTCGGGGCAGCCGTTCGCCCAGGAAGCGGCGATGGCCAAGCTCTTCAGCTCGCAGATGGCCGACCGCACGACCTCGAAGTGCCTCGAGCTCTTCGGCGGCTACGGCTACTCCAAGGAGTACCCCGCGGAGAAGTTCTACCGCGACGCCAAGATCGGGACCATCTACGAGGGCACGAGCAACATGCAGCTGCAGACCATCGCCAAGGCGATGCTGCGCTGACGGGCGCGGGCCCGGCATGAAAATCGGGCGCCGGCATGCCGGCGCCCGATCGTTTTCACGGGTCTGAAGGTACTGCGGTGCTGCTATTCGCCGGTGTGTCCGGCGCCGCTGCGGTCGCTCTGCCCACCCGAGCTGCCGCCACGGTTGCCGCGGCCGCCCTGGCCGCTCTCGAGGTCACGATCGTTCTGCTGTCCCTGGCCACCCTGCCGGCCACGGTCCCCGGTCCCGCTGCTTCCGCCCCGGGACGGGTTGTCGTTCTGATTCGCCATCAGTGCCTCCTTGAGTTGCAGCCCTGCTGTGAAAACGGGCGCGCCATGCGCGCCTTCGCCGCCGCATTCGGGCCGGCGGCCACCCCGCCTAGCGGGGCGGGGGAGTCGTGGCCGGCTGGGTGCCGGCCGTGTCGCGTACGGCGGGCGGCGGTGTCACCATGTGGCCCGCCGAATCCCGCGGAACTGCCGTGCTGTCGGTGCGGTTGAGCGTGGCGCTGTCGGAGCGCTGCATTGACTTGTACGCGGGTGACGTCGTGTCCCGGACTGCCATGGTGTCGGGTCGCGCCGATACCGGCTGGTCGATGTCCCGCGCCGCGTTCTGGCTGCACGCGACCGTGCCGGTGAGTGCGACGCCAGTGAGTGCCGTGAAGAGCCGGATCATGCGCGAATTGCCTCCCTCCGTGCCGCAATGTGGCGCTGCATCGTCACCGCGGGTGATGCAGGGGCGCAATGATACCGGCGGCGCACAGCGCCCTCCGTGACGCGAGTCACCGCCCACACTCGGACGACGACGGGTTGGCCCAGCTCTCGGCGGGCCCAGGGCTCAGGGTGCGACATTGCCAACCGGGCGTGGATCTTGCTTTTCCAGGGTCCGGATGCCCGGCTGGAACCCGGCCACGCCCGGGCCCGTTGTGACGGCAGGCCGGCTGACGGGCTTCCAAGCTGGCTACTGTATTGAGTTTGTGCATTGACAGCGATGGCCACGGTGCAATACCTTGCGGCGACAGTTGTTCCAGCCGTTTCTTCGCCGGGCCAACCTGACAAGTAGTACTACACATCCCAGAGCCGCCACCCAGGAGGCCTGTCTCATCGTGATGCCGGGTCGTTTGCCGTCTTCCCCGCTCGCCCGCCGCCTCTCCCTGGCGGGGCTCTGCGTCGGCCTCGCGCCGGCCGCAGCCGCCACTCTCAACGCCCAGACCCAGAACGACAGCCAGTGGGTCGAGTCCCGGCTCGAGGACTGGTATCGTGGCGCCACCCGGAGCGCGCCGGGCACCTGGGGCATCGCGGTGGCCGATCAGGAAGGACGGCTCCTCTGGAGCGTCCGGCCCGAGGAACCTCTCGTCCCCGCCTCCACGGTCAAGCTGTTTACCACCGGGTTCGCCCGGAGCATCCTGGGGGGGAATGCCCGGCGTCCCACCCGCGTGGTCGGGACGGGACATCTCAACTCGCAGACGGGTGAGTGGGTCGGGAGCTGGGCGCTGGAGATGAACGGCGACGTGACCTTCGAGCGTGCCGAGGGATCCGGTCCCACCCTGCTCGACCTGGCGCAGCAGCTGGCCAATGCCGGGGTGCGCCGGCTGACCGGGCCACTGCAGGTCCAGAGCGCCGATGGCCCGGCGGACGCCGTGTTTCCTGATGTGTGGTCGGCGCGGCACCGCGGCCGCCTGTTCGCCCCGCTCATCGGCCCGCTGACGCTGCACGAGAACGTGGTCTGGTTCACCGTGCGCCCCGGCACCCGGGTCGGCGCCCGCGCCATCGTGGTTGACGAATCGCCGCAGGGACTCTCGTCCATCATCAGCGTCACCGCCACGACCCGTCGCGGCACCCGGAGCCGCCTCGCGTTCCGTCCCAAGGCGGGCGGAGGCTGGATCGTGAGCGGCACCATCGGGCAGCGCGCGCGGGCCCGCCGCTTCTCCGCCACCGCGGCGAACCCCCGGCTCGGCCTGAACGCCGCGTGGGCCTATGCCCTGCGGCAGGTGGGCATCACCTGGACGGCGACCGGCTTCCCGCCGGCCGGCCCCAGCGCCCCGCGCGTCCTCGCCGAGGTGAATTCCCCGGTGCTCGACTCCGTGGCGAGCGAGGTGAACCGCCGAAGCCTCAACATCGGCGCGGAGCTCCTGCTCCAGTGGGCCGCCGGGCGCGGGGCCCAGGCACCCGCGGCGCTGATGCAGCACATCCGGGACATCACCGGCTATCAGAACGGCGTCCACCTCGTGGACGGGAGCGGCCTCTCCAACGAGGATCGCGTCACCCCGTCCACCTTCGTCGCCTACCTGGCCAAGTTCCCGATGACGTCGGCGGGGCGGAACTTCCCGCAGCTGCTGCCCGCCAACGGCTCGGGCACCCTGCGCCGCCTGAGCACCGGCTTCCCCGGCTCGGGCGTTGTCCGCGCCAAGACGGGGACCCTCAGTGACGTCTCCACCGTGGTCGGCTATCTCGGACGCGCGGACGGCGTGCTCCTGGTCTCGCTCATGTACAACGGCCCGCGACCCTGGGCCGCGCGCCAGGCGCAGTGGCGCCTCTTCCGCGAGCTCGGCGCCGATGGCGTCGTGATCCCCGCCGACAGCACCGCGGAGACCGGCGTGCAGCTGGGCGGCGAGCCCACGGCGCCCCCCGTCTGGTGGCAGCGGCCCGAGGCAAAGAGCGACACCACCCACTGACGCTGCGCCGGCACGGCTCATGAAACAAGAGCGGGGCACCTGATCGGTGCCCCGCTCTTCTTTTCGGTCCCCTTCCCGCTAGACCCGGCGGGCGCCCACCGCAATGAGCGCGATCCCGCCGATGACCGCGATCCCGCTCAGGATGGGGGAGATGGCCACGTGATGCTCGCGCGACGCGGTGGCCTGGATCGGCCCGACGTCGAGCACCTTCTCGCGACGGGTAAAGGAGAATCCGCCCAGGGCGAACCCGACCGCGCCGAGCACGAGGAGGATG
>JAICVB010000131.1 GCA_025935545.1 Gemmatimonadales bacterium | reverse complement strand
TGGACCGAACTACTCGACGATGACGATCGTGCTCTACCTCTACAACACCGCGATCGACGGAGTGCGCTTTGGCTACGCCTCCGCGATCGGCATCGTCCTCTTCGCGATCATCGGCACGCTGACGCTGATCTCCCGTCTCCTCTTCGGACGGGCCGAGGTGGCCTGATGGCCGACATTCCGGAGCGCGTGGGGTTCGCCGGCGCCGCGCCGGCGCTCGCCTACAGCCTCCGCGTTCCGCGAGCCCGGGAGGGCCACGAGGTCGAGCGTCTGCTCGCGCTGGCCGGTCCCGGCGCCCTCCCGGCGCCGGACGTGGCGCTCGGGCTGACCCCCGCGGATCGTGCCGTGGCAGATGCCTGGCTCGCGGCCCGAGGAATCGAGCCCGGGTTCGTGGCGCTTGCCCCGGGGTCGATCTGGGGCACCAAGCGGTGGCCGTATTATCCCGACCTGGCCGCGGCGCTGGGACGACCGATCGTGGTCATCGGCAGCCGGGACGATGCCGAGCTGGCCGCCGCCGTGGTGGCCGCGGCGCCGGGCCGGGCGCACAGTGCCGCGGGCGAGCTCGATCTCCGCGCGGCCGCGGCGCTCCTGGGCCGGGCCTCGGTGCTGGTCACCAACGACTCGGCGCCGCTCCACCTGGCCACGGCGGCCGGCACGCCGGTGGTGGTGCTCTTCGGCCCCACCGTGCCGGCTCAGGGGTTCGGGCCGCGAGGCGCGGCCGACCGCGCGCTGGGCGTGACTCTCGGCTGCCGGCCCTGCTCGGCCCACGGCCCCCAGGTCTGCCCGCTGGTCCATCACCGCTGCATGCGGGACCTCCCGGTCGAGCAGGTCGTCCGGGCGGTGGCCGCCACGGCGACGCCGGAGGATCGCCTTGCGATACGTCCTGGGCATTGACATCGGAGGCACCAACCTCGTCGTCGGCTGCGTGGCCGAGGACGGCTCCGCCCTGCACGGCAGCGCGAGCGCACCGACGCACGCGGAGGCCGGCACGAGCGACGTGGTGGACCGGCTGGTAGCGCTGGCCCAGGGCTGCATCGAGGAGACCCGCCGGGCGATCCCCGACGCGGAGATCCTGGGCGTCGGCGTCGGCGCGCCCGGCCCGCTCGACACCCACCGCGGCATCGTGCTCCTGAGCCCCAACCTCGGCTGGGTCAACTTCCCGCTGCGCCAGATCATCCGCGACCGGCTGGGGCTCCACGCCGAGCTGGACAACGACGCCAACTGCGCCGTGCTGGGCGAATGGTGGGTGGGCGCGGCCCGGGATACCCGCCACGCCATCGGGATCACCATCGGGACGGGGATCGGGGGCGGGCTCATTCTCGACGGCAAGCTCTACCACGGCGCCTCGGACGTGGCCGGCGAGATCGGCCACGCGACGATCGACACCGAAGGTCGCCGCTGCAAATGCGGCAACTACGGCTGCCTCGAGGCCTACGCCTCGGGACCCAACATCGCGATCCGCGCGGTCGAAGCGCTGGAGACCGGCGCGGAGAGCCGCCTTTCGGCCATGGTGAACGGTGACCTTGGCCGCATCACCGCGCAGACGGTCTACGAGGCGGCCCAGGCCGGCGACGACCTCGCGCTCGAAGTCGTGAACGACACCGCCCGGTTCCTCGGCACCGGCGTGGCCAACCTGCTCAACGTGTTCAACCCGGAGGTGGTGGTGGTCTGCGGCGGGGTGACCCAGGCAGGCGATCATCTGTTCGTGCCGCTCAGGCGGGAGATCGCCCGCCGGGCCTTCAAGCCTGCCGTCGCGGCCTGCCGCATCGTGCCGGGCGAGCTGAGCGGCACCGCCGGGGTCTACGGCGCGGCGAAGGTGTTCCTCGACGCCCGCGCGAATGCCTAAGATCGGGATCCTCGGCTCACTCGTCTGGGATCAGATTCACCGCGATCCGCACGTGCCTCCGGTGGAGGAATGGGGCGGCATCGCCTACGCACTCGCGAGCCTCGACGCGAGCGTGGCGCCGGGCTGGGAAATCGTGCCGCTGATCAAGGTCGGCCACGACCTGGCGTCGAGGGCGCAGCCGCTGCTCCGAAGCCTTCGCCGGCTCGCGCCCAGCGCCCGCTGCGTCGAGGTGCCGGTCCCGAACAACAGGGTGGTGCTGCACTACCTGTCGCACGAGCGGCGCACCGAGCGGATGTCGGGCGGCGTGCCGGCCTGGACCTGGAGCGAGCTGGGCCCCATGGTGGCCGACCTCGACGCGCTCTACGTCAACTTCATCTCCGGATTCGAGCTCACTCTCGGCACCGCGCAGGCGCTGCGGCGGGGGTTTCGCGGGCCGATCTACGCCGACCTGCACAGTCTGTTTCTGGGCATGCAGCACGACGGACTCCGGATCCTCCAGCCCCTGTCCGACGCCGCCGAATGGCTCGGCTGCTTCGACGTGGTCCAGCTCAACGAGGATGAGATGCGCCAGCTCTCCCCCGATCCGCTCGCGCTCGCCGCGGAGGCGATGGCGGCCGGCATCTCGCTCCTGGTAGTGACGCTGGGTCCCCGGGGCGCCGCCTACGTCGCGGCGCCCGGGTTCGACGGCTGGGGTGCGCGGGAGCCCGGCCGCCGGGACTCGGCCGCCGTCCGCTCGTCGCTCATCCCGGCGCTGGCGGTGGACGCGCTCGATCCGACCGGGTGCGGCGACGTGTTCGGCGCCGCCGCCGCCGCCCGGCTCTTCGCCGGTGACGGGGTGGAGGCCGCGATCGCGCACGCCAACGCGATGGCCGGGCGGAACGCGGCCTTTCGCGGTGCGGGGGGCCTGGTCCACCACCTCCGCGGCGAGCTGGTGGCCCCGTGAGCCGGGTGGTCGAGGTACCCGCCCAGCTCGACGACCGGACCTTCGACCAGTTCGCCGCCGGGTTCGGGAGCTGGCCGCCCGAAGAGAAGCTGCTGATCGACGCGCGCGCGGCGCAGTGGGCGTCGCCCTACGGCCTGATCGGCATGCTCACGGCTGGTCAGGCGCTGGCCGAGGCCAAGCGGGACAAGCCGCTGTTCACCGTGCCGCAGAGCGACGAGGTGAAGCGGTACTGGGCCCGGGCCGGGTTCTTCCACCACGCCGCCGACCTCTTCGAGCTGCACGGCAAGGTGCCTCGGCCGCCCACCACCGGGCCGTCGGACGTGCTGCTGGACGTGACGCCGGTGCGGGCGACCGAGGACGTGCACGAGGTGGTCGGAAAGATCTCCGAGGGCGCCACCCGCATTCTGCACGGCGAGCTCGGACTCGAGATCAAGGCGACGCTGCGCTTCACTATGGCGCTTTCGGAAGCGTGCCAGAATATTGTGGAGCACGCCGGCACCAGCGGCTGGGTGGCGGTGCAGGCGTACACCTTCCGGCGCCGACTCGGGCGGCGGGTGGTGGTGATCGCGGTAAGCGACGGGGGGGTGGGCTTTCGGCGGTCGCTGGAGAGCACCCACGCCAAGCGGTTCGGCGAGCGCTGGGGCGACGGCACCGCGCTGGAGGCCGCCCTGATCCAGGGCGTGAGCCGGTTCCGGGACCCGGGTCGAGGCCAGGGACTGGCGTTCATCAAGCGGTTCCTCGACCAGTGGAAGGGCAAGATCTCGATCCGGAGCGGCACCGCGCGGCTCTCGATCGTCCCGCCGTGGGACGAGGACGTCCCCCTCAGCGAACACCTGCCCTACTTTCCCGGAGCCCAGGTGCAGATCATCATCCCCGCGCAGGAATCCGAATCGCGATGATCCAGACCATCCGCATCGGCCGCCTGCTCCGGGAGACGGTCACGCTGCCCTATCCCTGCCTGGTCACCCGTCCCACCGGCGCCGCCGTCCGGAACCGCATCGAGGCCGCCTTGGCCCACTCGGACTGCCATACCGCGTGGCTGGATTTCTCCGACGTGGAGCTGCTCGACCTGAGCTGTGCCGACGAGGTCGTGGCCAAGCTCCTGCTCGCCGAGCCGGTGACGCCGGCGCCGTTCCTGGTGCTGCGCGGCCTGCGCGAGGAGCAGCACGAGGCGATCGAGCACGTCCTCACCCACCATCGCCTCGCCATCACCGCGACGCTCTACGGCGCGGAGGCGCCCTGCCTGTTGGGCTGGGCCAGCGCCGACGCGCGGGCGACGTTCGACGCGCTGATCGTGCGGGACGGCGCCACGCCGGCGGAGCTGGCGGCGGCCCTGGGGTGGCCGGAGGGCCGGGCCCGGGAGGCGCTGCAGGCGCTGGTCGCCTATCGCATCCTCTGCTCGGACGGGGTGCGCTACCGGCCGCTCCGCACGGCATGAGCCTTCGGCGGTACGGCCTCTCCACCACGGCCATCCACGGCACGCCGCGCCGCCGCCCCGACTGGACTCCCATCGCCCCTTCCGTCGTCCAGAGCAGCACCTACACCAACCCGGTCGGGTCGGAGGAGGAAGTCCTCTATACCCGGTACGGGAACACGCCCAACCAGGTCGCGCTGGCGGCGAAGTACGCCCAGCTCGAGGGGGCCGAGGAGGCGCTCTTCTGCGCCAGCGGCATGGGCGCGACGGCGCTGGCCCACGTCGCCGTGCTCCGTCCCGGGGAGCACCTCATCAGCAGCAGCTGGATCTACGGCGGTACCCGCCGGTTCTTCGACGAGGAGCTGACCCGGCTGGGGATGCAGGTGACGTATGCCGACCCGGAGCATCCCCGCCAGTGGCGCAAGGCGGTTCGAAAGACCACCCGCGCGATCTTCGTGGAAACGCCGACCAATCCGCTGATGCGGGTGGTGGACCTGGGCCCCATCGCCCACGTGGCGCGGGAGTTCGGGCTCGCCCTCCTGGTGGACGCGACCTTCGCCAGCCCGATCAACTTCCGCCCGCTGGAGCACGGGGCGGACGTGGTCATCACCAGCGCCACCAAGTACCTCAACGGCCACAGCGACGGGGTCGCGGGCGCGGTGGCGGGATCGGCCTCGTTCGTCGAGGAGGTGCGACGGCTGCTCCAGGTCTGGGGCCAGGCGATCGATCCGCATACCGCCTGGCTGATCGACCGGGGGATGCGGACCCTCGCGGTGCGGGTGGAGCGGCACAACGCCAACGGGCTGGCGGTCGCCCGGTGGGCGGAGACGCAGCCGGTATTCTCGCGGGTGCACTACCCCGGCCTGCCCTCCCATCCGGACCACGTCCACGCCCGCGCGGTCCTCGCCGGCTTCGGCGGGATGGTGGGCCTCGAGCTCGCCGGCGGCATCCCGGCGGCGGAGCGCGCGCTCAAGCGGCTCAAGCTCATCGCGCACGCGCCGAGCCTGGCCGGGGTCGAGAGCCTGGTGTCGGAGCCCCGGCTCACCTCCCACAAGGAGCTCGGGCCCGACGGCCGCGCGGCCATCGGCATTCCCGACGGGTTCCTCCGGCTGAGCTGCGGGCTGGAGGACGCGGAGGATATCATCGAGGATCTGCGGCAGGCGGTGGGGAGGTAGGAGGGGAAGGGGAAGGATGATCGGGGAAAGGCGAAGGGCGAAAGGCGAAGGGAGCGCGCGAGAAGCTCATCGAGTGCCCCCTTCGCCTTTCCCCGTTTATTCTCCCGCTCGCATCCGTTAGCTTCATCTTCCGTGATCCGCTTCGCCCACGTCTACAAGTCGTATCCCAACGGTGCCCTCGCCCTGAAGGACGTCTCCTTCCGGGTGGCGAAGGGTGAGTTCGTCTTTCTCACCGGCCACTCCGGCGCGGGCAAGTCGACCATCATGAAGCTGCTCTTCGCGGAGCAGCAGCCTACCAGCGGCGAGGTGCGGGTCTCCGGGTACAGCGTGAGCGAGCTCCGGACCGACGAGGTGCCGCGGCTCCGTCGCCGGCTGGGCATCGTGTTCCAGGACTTCCGGCTGCTGGAGGACCGGAGCGCCGCCGAGAACATCGCCTTTGCCCTCGAGGTGACCGGCGCCCGGCGCGACACCATCGCCGCGCGGGTGATGCGGGTGCTGACCCAGGTCGGCCTCTCGGCCAAGAGCCGGGCCTACCCCCGCGAGCTCTCGGGCGGAGAGCAGCAGCGCGTGGCCGTGGCGCGGGCGCTTGCCGTTCATCCGTCGGTCGTGCTGGCCGACGAGCCGACCGGTAACCTCG
>JAICVB010000147.1 GCA_025935545.1 Gemmatimonadales bacterium | reverse complement strand
GCTGCCCGGAACGGCTCGCCCTGCTCGACCCGCCGCATGACCTCATCGGTCGCGAGCGCACCGCCGGCGAGCGCCGCCCGCGCACGCCCGGCGTCCACCTCCAGCATCGGCACCGCACGCGCCATCATCGCGAGCATCTCGCCCGTGCGGCCGATACCGCGGAAGAGCGGCTCCTTGAGGAGCTGGAAGTCGCGGTGGTAGCCGCCGGTGAGCTTGCCGCCGATCTGCAGCACGGCCACGAGATCGCCTTCGAGCGCGGCCGCACGCCCGCGCGTGAGCTCGAAGAGATCCGGGTTCCGCTTGTGGGGCATGATGCTCGAGCCGGTCGCGAGGCTCGCGGGCAGGATGAAGTAGCCATACTCCTCCGCCGCGTAAAGGATGACGTCCGCCGAGAGGCGGGAGAGATCGTGGCCGAGCTGGGCGCACCAGAAGAGGACCGCGGCCTCGAGCTTCCCGCGCCCGTTCTGCACCGTCGCGACGTTGCGGTCCAGCGCGGCGAAGCCGAGGGCACGCGCGGCGGCCTCGCGCCGGAGCGGGAGCGGGACGCCGTAGCCCGCGGCGCTGCCGAGGGGGGAGCGGTCCACCCGCGTCCAGAGCGCCGGCAGCGACTCCACGGTGTCCAGGATTCCTTCCGCCAGCGCCCCCGCCCAGAGCGCGACCGATGACGGCATCGCCCGACGCTGATGGGTGTATCCCGGGAGCAGGACCCGGGCGTGCCGCGCGCCGAATGCCGCGAGGGAGTCCGCCACCGCGAGCGCGCCCGCATGAAGGTCGAGGAGCGCGTCCTTGAGATAGAGGCGGAGATCGCAGGTGACCTGGTCGTTCCGCGAGCGGCCCGTGTGCAGGCGCTCGCCGGCATCGCGCCCGCGGCGGGTGAGCCACTGCTCCACCGCGGTGTGCGCGTCCTCGTCCGACCGTCCGATCCGGAGGCGGCCGGCGTCCACCGCCCGAAGCGCCGCCCGAAGCCCGGCCCGCAGCCGCGCGTGCTCGGCCGGCGTGAGCAGGCCGGATGCCCGGAGTCCCTCGGCGTGGCCCAGGCTCCCCAGCACGTCCCAGCGCAGGAGGCGCGCATCCAGCTCTCGATCGCTGCCGACGGTGTAGTCGAGCATCATGCGATCCAGGCGCGCCGGGGGCGACCAGAGTGTGCTCACGCGAGATACTCCCGGGCGGTGCGCCCGTAGAAGGCCCGGGCCGCGCTCACCTCGTGCAGGTCCACGTACTCATCGGCGGTGTGCGAGCGCCGGCTGGTGCCCGGCCCGCACTTGAAGGCGTCGCGGTCCCGCAGGAAGACCCAGTCGGAGCAGGTCGGGCTGCCGTAACGCTGCGCCTCCGGGCGCACCGTGCCGGCCACCTCGAGGAGCCGCGACGCGGCCGGCGTTTCACAGGGCACGAGCCGCGTCGAGGTCACGACCACCTGCGAGACCAGCTCCGCCTGCAGTGTCGCGGCCAGCTCCTCGTGCGACCAGGCGGGCGTGCTGCGGATGTCGAGCACCGCGCGGGCCACCGGCGGCGTCACGTTCCGGCTGATCCCGGCTTCGACCATGGTGGGCGTGATCGTGGGGAGGCCGAGCACCGGGTGCGGCCGGTCGGTGGCGATCTCCTGCAGGCGGACCAGGTCGCGCGCCAGCTCCACCAGCGCGTTGGTGAAGCCGCCCTCGGCCGCGTAGCCGGCGTGGCGCTGGTCCCCGCGGGCGACCAGGTCCACCATCATGAGCCCGCGCTGCGCCACCGCGAAATCGAGATTGGTCGGCTCGCCCACGATCGCGGCATCCACCGGACCGGCCGCCGCCAGGGCCTCCGGCATCGAGGTGAGCTTCGTTTCCTCGCCGTAGCCCAGGATGACGAGGAGGCGGCCGCGCGCAGGGCCGCCGGCGTCGGCCACGTCGCGCGCGGCACACAGCATCGCGGCGACCGAGGCCTTCGCGTCGCCGGAGCCGCGGCCGTACAGGCGGCCTTCCTCGATGGTCGGCCGGAAGGGATCCCGGGTCCATCCCTCGCCGGCCGGCACCACGTCGAGATGCGATACCAGCGCGAGCGTCGGGCCGGCCGACCCGCCGCAAACCTCCACGCGAACGCCGGCCGCATCGCGCTCGACGGGCAGTCCCCACCGGCGCACCGTCTCCTCGACGAGCGACCCGACGGCCGTCTCGCTGCCGCTCACCGACGGCGTGGCGACCAGCTCCCGGAGGAGCTCGACCTCAGCCGGCCAGGTCAACGCCAAGGTAGGTCGCCTTCTCCTTCCGTCCGACGATCATGGTGCCGCAGCCCGAGCCGGTGAAGACCTCGAGCAGGAGCGCATCGGGCGCGCGGCCGTCGATGATGTGCGTCCGCTCGACCCCGCCGGTCGCGGCGCGGATGCATGCCTCCACCTTCGGGCGCATCCCCCCGGCCAGCGCGCCGCTGGCCATGAGCCCGGCCAGATCGTCGGGATCGGCGAAGGTGACGAGCGTGGAGGGGTCGGCGCGGTCGCGCAGCACGCCGGGCGCGCCGGTGAGGAAGATGAGCTTCTGCGCGCGGAGGGCCACCGCGAGCGATTCCGCGACGGTGTCGGCGTTGACGTTGTACACGTTGCCCTCGTCGTCGCCCGCGAGGCTCGCGACCACGGGCACGAACCGCGCCTCGACCAGCGTGGTGATGACCCGCGGATCCACCCGGTCGACGTCGCCCACGTGGCCGAAGTCCACCACGCGGGTGGCCCCGGCATCATCCACGAGCGAGACCGGCGGGCGCCGGTGGGCGGTGATGAGGTCGGCGTCCACCCCACTCAGCCCGACGGCCTGCACGCGGTGCTCGCGCAGCGCGGCGACCAGATCGGTGCTCAGCGTCCCCGCATACACCATCTTGGCCACGTCGAGCGCCTGGTCATCGGTGACCCGGCGCCCCGCGACGATCGTCGGCTCCTGGCCCAGGCGGCGGGAGAGCGCGGTCGCCTGCGGGCCGCCGCCGTGCACCACGACGAGGCGGATGCTGAGCGAGGAGAGGAGCGCGATCTGCGCCGCCACCTGGTCGAGCACGTCGGCGTCGTTCAGCACGTCGCCGCCCAGCTTCACGACGAAGACCTGGTCGCGGTAGGCGCGCACGTAGCGGAGTGCGCCCTTGAGGCCCGCGATGCCGCGGGCCGGATCGATGCTCATCGCGTGGTCCTCGTTCCGATCAGCTCGAGCAGGAGCGCGCGCTGCGCATGCAGGCGGTTCTCCGCCTCGTCCACCACAGCGGAGTTGGGGCCGTCGAGCACGGCGTCGTCGATCTCGACGTTCCGCCGGACCGGAAGGCAGTGCATCACCACGCCCTTGCCTCCCCGCGTGTTCCGGAGCCGCGGCACGGTCAGCCGCCAGTCGCGGAGCCCGCGGCGCAGCTCGGCCTCGTCGTCGGGCCGGCCGAAATGCTCGAGCGAGCCCCACGACTTGACGTACACCGCGTCGGCGCCGACCAGCGCGTCGTCGCAGTCCCCGCTCAGCTGGAACATGCCGCCGTTCTGCCGGGCGATCTGCCGGATGAGTGCCGTATCGTCGGGGTCGAGGTCGTATCCCTCCGGCCGCGCGATCACGATGTCCATGCCGAGCATCGCCGCGGCGATCGCGGCGCTGGCGGGGACGGCCGTGGGCAGCGGCTTCGGGTGCCAGGCCCACGAGAGCACGAAGCGCTTGCCCCGGGTCTCGCCCAGCTTCTCCCGGAGCGTCATCGCGTCGGCCAGCCCCTGGCAGGGGTGGCGGCGGGACGACTCGAGATTGATGACCGGCTTGTCGGCGTAGCGCGCGAAGTCCCGCACGACGCGGTCCTCGCGCTCCTGGGCCCAGTCGGTGCCGCGGGGAAAGGCGCGCACCGCCAGCGCGTCGGCGTACCGCGCCAGCACCCGCGCGGCCTCCGCGATGTGCTCGACGGCGGTGCCGTCCATGACCGCGCCCTCCTCCGTCTCCAGCGCCCAGCTGCCCTTGCCCGGCTCCAGCACGGCGGCGTGGCCGCCGTGCAGGAACATCCCGGTCTCGAAGCTGCTCCGCGTGCGGAGGCTCGGGTCCATGAAGACCATCGCGAGCACCTTCTTCTCCAGGCCGCCGCTCACCTCGCCGCGCTTCACCCGCGCGGCGAGGTCCAGCAGCGCCCCGATTTCCTCCGGTGACCAGTCCTCCATGGCCAGGAAGTCGCGGTCGGTCACGCCAGCACCTCCTTCAGTGCGTCGAGCAGCAGGTCGGCCTCGGCGAGCGAGAACGAGAGCGGCGGCAGCAGCCGCAGCACCTCGGGGTCCGACGCCGTGCCGGTGAGGACGCGCCGCCCGAAGAGGGCGCGCTGCACCGCCGCGGCCGGCCGCCCGAGGCGGAGGCCCAGGAGCAGCCCGCGCCCCTGCACGCCCGGGATGCCGAGGGCGAGCGCCCCCGCGCGGAGATGGGCGCTCACCGCCTTCACGTTGTCGAGCAGCCCCTCGCGCTCGATCACGCCGATGGTCGCGAGGGCGGCGGCGCAGGGCACCGGCCCGCCGCCGAAGGTGCTGCCGAGGTCCCCGATCACCAGCTGCTCGGAGATCGTGCGCGTCGCGAGCAGCGCGCCGATCGGGAGCCCCGAGCCCAGCCCCTTGGCCATGGTGAGGAGGTCGGGGACAACGCCGAACGACTCCGCCGCGGTGAAGCTGCCCGAGCGCCCGACCCCGCACTGCACCTCGTCGAAGATGAGGCGGGCCCCCCGCGCATCGCAGATGTCGCGCGCGGCCCGCAGGAACTCCGGCGCGCAGTCGCGCGCGCCCGACATCCCCTGCACCGGCTCGATGATGACGCCGGCGATCGTGTCGTCCACCGCGAGATCGAGGGCGGCGATGTCGTTGAACGCCACCTTTCGCGAGAGCGGCATGCCGGCGCGACGGGCGCCCTCCTCGTACTTCGCGCCATCGGTGACGGCGAGCGTCGCGACGGTTCGGCCGTGCCAGCCGCCGGCCAGCGAGACCATGCCCTGCCGACCGGTGGTCTTTCGCGCCAGGTGCAGCGCGTTCTCGTTCGCCTCCGCGCCCGAGTTGCAGAAGAAGGCCCGTTCGAGCGGGTCCGGCGCGAGCCGCGCGAGCGCGCGGGCCAGCTCCTCGCGCGCGGGGTGCGGCACCACGGTCGAGTAGAAGAGGAGCCGCGCCGCCTGCTCGCTG
>JAICVB010000144.1 GCA_025935545.1 Gemmatimonadales bacterium | reverse complement strand
GGCGCCGGCATCATGCATCCTGGTGCGCCAGCGTACTACATCGAGCTCAGCTGCGCGCAGGCCACGGTCGCGCTCGAGGGATCCTCGGTCGCGTGGGCGGCCACGATGTGCTGCCCGTCCGTCAGCGTGGAGGCCGAGATGCTGACCGTCTTGCTGAGCGGCGCGAAGGTTTCGCCCGACGCCGTCACCGTGCCGAGCGGGGCCACGACCTCACCCGGTGCGGCGCAGGTGCCCTTGTGGATGTGGGCGACGTGGGACTGGCCGCTGGCACTGCCGCCCGCGGGCGGCACCAGCGTCAGGGTCACGCGGGTCTCCGTCCCCGCCGGAGTGAGCGTGGCGGAGCCGGTGATGCCGGAGTTGTTCTCGGACTGGAGCTGCACCGTCCGCGCGGTGCCTGTGCTGTCGCTCGCGGAGGCCTTGTAGGCCGGCGTGGGCGTCGTGTCCGTGTCGGACGCATTGCTGTGACAGGCGCCGAGCCCCGCGACGAGCGCGAGGCTGGCGATGAGGCTGCGTGAATGCATGATGGCGACCTTTACCGGCTGGGGATGGCCACGCACGCGATGGCACGGTCACCCGGGTTTTCGTTGACGACGATCACATGCTGCCCGTCGGCCAGCTGGCTCAGGCGCATGTTCACCTCGCTGTTCGACGCCTGGCCGTTGCCCTCGACGTCATGCAGTCCCTCGACCTTGTCGCCCGGGGCGGCGCAGGTGCCGCTGCGGATCGCGACGTTGTGGTCGGCGCTCGCGTTGGTGTTGGCCGGCGAGTTGAGGGTCACGGCGACGCCGGTGTGATCACCCATGTCGGTGAGCACCACGTTGCCGGTGAAGCCCGAGTTGTTGAGGCCGGTCAATGCGAGGGTCTGCGCCCCGTTGGCCGACATCCCGCTCATGTTGCCGCTGGTCGAGACGGTCGTGGAGGTCGACGGCGTCGTGGAGGTGGACGGCGTCGTGGTGCTCACGCTGGCGGTGGCCGACGTGGACGGCGTCGCCACGGTGGTGGACGTCGTGGTGCCGGACGCCTGGTAGCCGGCCGTATCGCGGCGCGTCGCGGTGTCGGCGCTGGCGGTCGTCGTGGTGGTGACGGTGGCGCCGGTGCTCGCCGAGGGCGTCGGGCTCTCGACGGTCGTATGCGTGCACGCGCCCAGCCCGAACGCTACGGTCAAGGCGGCAAGGCCGCCCAGTCTGATCTTGTCCATCGCTAGGTCCCCCAGAAGATAAGATTGCAAACCACAAAGACTTGGACTGATCGGATGCAGCTTGCAACCTAACGCTTTGCCGGGAGATGGGCGGTGCGGCAAATCACCAAAACGAAAAGGGCGCCCGGGGGCGCCCTTCCAGACCGCATGCGGATGCCGACTCGGTCAGGCGCCGCGATCCTCCGGAGGGAGCGACCGTCCCAGCGCCTTCAGGATCCGGCCGGCCGGGGTGCCGGAGTCGGCGCCGCTTCCGATCAGGCCCGTGAGGCGCCGCCGCGCGGTGTTGTAGTCCCGCGCTGCCGCGGGATCGCCGAAGGAGATCGAGCTGCCGCTCAGCTGATAGCCCCCCTCCTGCGCGGTGAGCACGGCGAGCACGCCATCCATCGCGTCGAGCAGCGCGTTGGCCATGGCGCCGACCTCCGGAGCCTCGAGCTGCGTGGGCCGGCTCTCCCACACCGCGATCTGCGCCGGCGTCCAGCCCAGCTGGCGGCTGAGCAGGGTGACAGAATCGCGGTACGCCTGCTCGATGGTCGCGCTCCGCTTCCGGTACACTCGCACCAGGTTGGCCACCCCGGCGATGGTCGAGCGGGCACTGGCAACCTGGCCCGGGACCAGCCGGGACGAGGCGAAGATGCTGCCGAGGCCGGCGAGGCGGATGCCGCGATCGAGCTCCGAGCGCGCATCCTCATACGCGGCGCCATAGCGCGCCACCAGCCCGGCCGGCGACACGCCCGCGCTCGGCCGGTCGGACGCGGGGCGGTCCGAGTCGGAGAGCGAGAGCGCCGACATGGAGACCTTCGGCGCCTCGACGATGTGGGGCGCGTCGGCAATCTTCTCCGGCGCCGTGCGCGCGGCGGTGACGCTGTCGTCGGCCGGGCGGCTGGTGCGGGACCCGAACGACGGGGTGGTCGTCGGGGGAATGACGACCGGCTGCGCGCCGTAGCTCGCAGGAGTCGTCGGCGTCGTGATGGTCCGCGGGGCGGGCGCCGCGGGCTTCCGGGAGGAGCGGAAGGCCGAGAACGTGGCCCCACCCCCCAGCAGCACGACCGCAGCGGCCGCGGCGGCCCCGACCGTCCAGGTCCGGCCGCGTCCGCGCGAGGGATTGATCTCGATGAAATCCGCCCCCAGCTCGTCAACCTGCACGGCCGGCTCGGCCAGGGTGATCGCTACGCCGGCAGGGCTGTCGCCGTGCTCGGCGGCGGGGACGGGACGCTCGAAGAGGGGGACCGGTGCCGCCGGGACTGCCGGCACGTCGAACAGCGGCCGTGGCGCGGCCGCTTCGAAGATCGGCCGCTCATGGAGTGCGGCGGGACCGGCCACGCCGGGGGCTTCCCGATAGTCGGCGCGCGGAGCTGCCTGCGGGCCCTTGTTCAGCGCGATCTTGTAGTGAGGGTGAAATTCGATCGGCAGCCACTTGGCGCTGGTCTGATGCCAGATGCGCGCGGTCGGCTGGATGACGCCGTTGGCGATGCCGGCAGCCATCTCGTCAATGGACTTGAACAGCGCTTCCTCACCGGGAGCCAGCTCGATGCGATACATGGGCACACTCGAAGTGATAGCGGCGATGCGGCGGACTTGACCCGCGTCGGCTCAGGGCGAGATTCGTGCCGATCGTGTCACGCCGCCGTCGATGCACCTCCGCGACAGCCTGAACCGCATGACACGCAACGGCTTTCGAAGACGCCGCCGATCCCTCCGAGCGCCCCGTCCGGGCCATTTTCAGCTCCGGGCTCTCTGGTCAAACGCCAGAGTCGCGCAATGAATAGCATGACCGCCGATGTCCCAATGTGAAACTCACGCCACCGCTCCCGCGTCGTGCGCGCATCCAGCCGATCCCGGAGCCCGCCATGCAGCAGTGTCGTGCAGTCCTCGTCGTCGGTGCCCTCCTTCCTCTCGTCGTGCTCGCAGCCTGCGGCGGTGCCGAAGCCGAAAGTGGCTCCGGCGCGGCGCGGCCCTACCGCGTCGGCGTGGCGGACCGGGGAGAGATCCGGGTGCAGGTAGAGGAGACCGGCGTGGTGGAGCCGGAGCGGCAGGTCGTGGTGAAGTCGCCGATCTCGGGCGTGGTGAGCGCCCTGAGCGCGCGCGAGGGCGACCGGGTGCGCCCGGGCCAGGCGCTCGCGCGCATCGTGCCCGACATTGCACAGGCCAACGCCTTTGCGGGGATCGCGCGCGACATCGCGGCGGCGGAGATCGCGCGGGGTAACGCCGAGCGGGAGTACGGCCGCGCGCGCGAGCTCGCGCGCGACGGGGGCATCACCCAGGCGGAGCTGGACGCGCGCCGCGTGGCATTCGAGCAGGCCGACAACCAGCTCCGCGCGGCGCGGAGCCAGCTCCGGCTGGTGGAGCGGAGCGGGGTCCGCGGCGGCGGCGGCGACCGGTGGGCCGCGATCGCCGCGCCCACCGCGGGCGTCATCATCAGGCGCGGCGTCGAGGAGGGCGAGACCGTCGTGGGCGGCACCAGCGCCTTCGGCGGCGGCACCGAGCTCTTCACCATCGCCGATCTCTCGGCGCTCCGCGTGAAGGCGGCCATCAACGAGGTGGACGTCGGCAAGGTGAAGGTCGGCGACAGCGTGGCGCTTACGGTGGACGCGTTCCCCGGTGACACGGTGGCGGGCGTGGTGCGGCTGGTGCCGCCCGCCGCGCGGCAGCAGGAGCGGGTGCGCGTCTTCGATGTCGAGATCCGCGCGGCGGGCGCCGGCGGGATTCTCCGGCCGGGCATGACGGCCAACGTGCGGATCGCCGGGCCGTCGCGCACCGGCGTGCTGCGCGTACCGGTGGAGGCGGTGCTCATCGAGGATGGGAAGCCGGTGGTCTATCGGGTCGGTCCCGGCGGCGCGCATCGCACCCCCGTCACCCTCGGCCTCGGCGACCTTGCGCACGTCGAGGTGCTGAGCGGGGTCGCGGCGGGCGACTCGGTGGCGCTGGAGGATCCCGCCGCGGCCGCCGAGCGCGCCGCCAACCCCGCCCGCCGGTGACGGCGCTCATCTCGGCGCGCGGCCTCACGCGCACCTACCGGCTCGGACGGGTGGACGTGCCAGCGCTCCGCGGCGTGGACGTCGAGCTGGCGGCCGGCGAGTTCGTCGCCATCACCGGCCCCTCCGGCTCGGGCAAGAGCACCCTGATGCACATCCTGGGCTGCCTCGATACGGCGACCTCGGGCCACTACGCGATCGACGGTGAAGACGTGAGCCGGCTGCGGGGCAAGGCCCTGGCCCGGGTGCGGAACCGGAAGGTCGGCTTCGTCTTCCAGACCTTCAACCTGATGCCGCGGCTCACCGTCGAGGAGAACGTCGCGCTGCCGCTCAGGTACCGGGGCGGGATCGCACGGCTCGAGCGGCGCGCTCGCGCCCGGCGGCTCCTCGAGCGGCTCGGCCTTGGCGACCGGATCGGCCACCGGCCCGATGAGCTCTCGGGCGGCCAGCGGCAGCGCGTCGCGATCGCGCGCGCCCTCATCGGGGAGCCCGCCATCCTCATGGCCGACGAGCCCACGGGGAACCTCGACTCGCAGGCCGGCGCCCAGGTGCTCGAGACCTTCGACGAGCTGCATCGCGCCGGCCATGCCATCGTCCTCGTGACCCACGATCCCGGCGTGGCGGCGCGCGCGGAGCGCATCATCCAGATCGCCGACGGGCGGATCGCCGGCGCCGCGTGACGCTGCTCGAGTCGCTCGTCACGGGCCTCGACGAGGCGCGCCGGCACTGGGGCCAGACGCTGCTCTCGCTGCTCGGGCTCGTGCTCGGCACCGCCAGCATCGTCACGGTGCTCGCGCTGTTCGGCGGGCAGGCGGCGCTCACGCAGAAGTACCTCGACGAGGTGGGCGGCGTGGGGACGCTGGTGATCCAGAATCGCGACCAGCCCGACAGCCCCACGGCCCGCGAGCTGGCGTCGAGGCGGCTCACCTGGCGCGACGCGGAGTTCCTCGCGCGCCACGCACGCACCGCCTCGGTCGTCGTTCCGGGATGGTCCCGGCAGCTGGCCTACCGCACCGGCGGGCGGAGCTTCGAGGGC
>JAICVB010000021.1 GCA_025935545.1 Gemmatimonadales bacterium | reverse complement strand
TACGGGAAGACGCTCGCGTGGAGCGCGGGGATTCCCCTCATCGGCGTGAATCACCTGGAGGGGCACATCTTCGCGCCGACGATCGAGGATGCGGCACTCGAGCCGCCTTTCGTGGCCCTCCTCGTGAGCGGCGGCCACACCATGCTGCTCGACGTGCCGGCCTGGGGCCGCTACCACCTGCTGGGCGCCACGCTCGACGACGCGGCGGGCGAGGCCTTCGACAAGGTGGCGACGCTGCTCGGGCTCGGCTATCCCGGCGGGGCCGCCATCGAGCGGCTCGCCGCGACCGGCGACCCCCGCCGCTTCCGCTTCCCCCGCCCCCTGCTGCAGGAGCTCGGCGGCGACGGCCCCAACCGCTTCGCCTTCTCCTTCAGCGGGCTCAAGACGGCGGTGCTCCGCGCCGTGCGCGCGAGCGACGACCTCGACCGCGACCGCGCCGATCTCGCCCGCGGCTTCCAGGACGCCGCCATCGACGTGCTCGTGGCCAAGACGGCGGCCGCGGTGGAGGAGCTGGGCTACGACACCGCGGTGCTGGGCGGCGGCGTGGCCTGCAACCGCACCCTCGCCGCGCGGCTCCGCGACAAGCTGGGCGAGCGCGCCCGGGTGAGCGTCGCCACGCCGCGGCTCAACACCGACAACGCCGCGATGATCGCCGCGGCCGGCGCCTGGCGGCTCGCGCAGGGCGAGACGAGCGGCTTCGACCTCGAGCCGCGCGACGACCTGCCCATCCCCGGCCTCCTCCCCACCAGCGAACGGACCCCCGCATGACGACGGTCTATCCCTTCACCATCCACCTCGGCCCGCTCGCGATCACGGGGTACGGGATCATGATGATGGTGGGCTTCCTGGTGGGCGGCTGGCTCATCGGGCTCGAGCTCAAGCGCCGTGCGCTCCGCGAGGAGTACGCGGCGGACATCGTGGTCGCGTCGGTGATCGGCGGGATCATCGGCGCCAAGCTGTGGTACGTCGCCCTCACGGGAGACCTGGGGACGCTCTTCTCGCGCGGCGGGCTCGTGTGGTACGGGGGGTTCCTGGGCGGCGCACTCGCCGTCGTCATCAACAGCTGGCGGCTCCGGGTGCCGATCCGCTGGACCATGCACCTCACCGCCCCCGCGCTCGCGGCGGCGTACGCGCTCGGCCGGGTCGGCTGCTTCCTCGTGAACGACGACTACGGCCGGCCCACTTCGCTCCCGTGGGGCATCAAGTTCCCCGAGGGACTTCCGCGCTCGACGGCCGGCCACCTGCACACCCTCTTCGGCGTGCCGATCCCCGCGGGAACGCCGCCGGGGACGGTGATGGCCGTCCACCCGACCCAGCTCTATGAGACCGCGCTCATGCTGGGCGCCTTCTTCGTCCTCTGGCGGCTCCGCCGAGCGAACCACCCGATCGGCTGGCTCTTCGGCCTCTACCTGATCTTCGCCGGCGTCGAGCGCTTCCTGATCGAGATCCTCCGCGCCAAGGACGACCGGTTCCTCGGCCCCTTCACCCTGGCCCAGCTCACGAGCGTGATCCTGGTGCTCATCGGGGTCACCCTCGTCACGCGCTGGCGCCGCGGCCCGGAGATGGACCCCGGGCCCTATCTCAAGGGCGCTACGGAGCCCGTGGCACGAAAGGCTGCGGCGTAGCGGTCGGCGAGGCGGGCGGGGCATCGGCTTCCGCCCCGACCGCCCTTCAGGGCGCCTGGCCGAGCGGCGGCTTCAGCCGTCGAACACCCGGGATCCGGGATCAGAGCCCGACCGACCGCTCTCCGCCTCTCGCCCTCCCACCCCCCTATCTCCCCGTCCCCCCCGTCTGCCCCGTCCCCCTCGCCCGGTCCGCGTCGATCTGCCCGCGCATCCGCTCCACCTCGGAGCGCAGCTCCGCGAGGTCCGTCTCCATCCGGTCGAGTGAACGCAGCAGCTCGCGCGAGGCGCCCGCCGAGAGGGGTGGCGCGGGACGCGCGGCATCCGGGACCATGACCGACGTGACCCGGAGGCGGCGGGGCTCGATCAGGAAGGTCCAGACGACGGCGGCGGCGAAGAGGAGCAGCAGGATCCCCTGCGCTGCCAGCGACTCCACCGTCGGGTAGATGCCGAGCGACGGCAGGCGCGGCCCGCCGGGAAGGATCGTGGTCGGCAGGAGCCCGCCTTCCTGCAGCTCCGCGATGCCCTTCCCCGCGAAGACGAACGCCATGTAGTAGAGGAACGCGCTCGTGATGCCGAAGAAGGGCTTGAGGGGCAGACGGACCCCGAACCGGCTGATGGCGATATACACCACGACCAGGACCGCCGAGCCGGCAATGATTCCGCTCACCACCGGCATGACGGTCGCCGTCGCTCCGCCGGAGACGAAGAGCGCCTTGTAGAAGAGCACCGTCTCGAAGCCCTCGCGGTACACCGCGAGGAAGGCGGCCGACGCGAGGGCCAGTGACGACCCGCTGGTGACGGCATCCTGCACCTTGCTCTTCACGAACGAGTTCCACTTCACCACTTCCATCTTCGACAGGAGCCAGTAGCTCACGTAGAAGAGCACCACGGTCGCGACGACCATGGTGAGCCCCTCGATCGCCTCGCGGCGCGCCGGCGCCACCTGGAAGACGGTCTCGAGCACCGCCGCCGTGAGGAGGCTCGCGCCGACGGCCGCGCCCACGCCGATGTGAATGTCGCGCCGGCGATGGCCCGCCCCCGTCCGCGTGAGGAAGGTGAGCAGCGCCCCGACGATCAGGATCGCTTCGAGCCCCTCGCGCAGCATCAGCACGAACGACTGCAGGAAGAGGTTCAGCGGCGAGAGCGTGTCACCCACCACCCGCTCGGCATTCTCGAGCTGCGCCGCGAGGTCGCGGCGGATGTCACCCAGCTCGGCGGAGGTGGCGCCGCCGGCGGCGCGGGTGCGGAGCGCGGCGAACGCGGCCTCCAGCCGGTCGGCGAGGCCGGGGTTCCGCGCGCGGACGGAGCGCTCCACCTGCTCGAACGTCATGTACGCGCCGAAGGCGCGCTCGCTGGCCACGTCGCCCCGGCCCTGCTGCACCAGCACGAACGCCGAGTCGAGCTGGGCCCGCACCGTCCGGAAGACGGCGTCGTTGCCGCCCGCCGTTCCCCCTTCCCACGTGCGGACGGCGGCGACCCGCGCCAGATCCTCCGCGTCCGGCGCGCCCTCCACGCCGAGCGCCGCCAGGGTGGCGCTGTCGGACATGCGCGCCGTAGTGCCGAAGCTCCGGAGCGACGGCGGCACCGAGCCGGCGGAGGCCGGCAGCCGGAGCAGCGAGGCATACACCGCGGCCGCCCAGCGATCGCCGGCCGCGAGCCGCGTCTCGAACGCCGGCATCGCCGTGCCGGCGACGCCGATGGTGATGCGATGATAGAAGTCGAGGGGGGACGAATTGCGGAGGGCGGCGGCGGTGAGATCGGCCGGCCGGGGATTGAGGCCGGCGGCCATCGGCCCGTCGCCGCGGCCCAGGCTCCCGTGACAATTCGCGCAGCTGGTGCGGTACACCTCCGCCCCGCGCGCGATGGCCGGCGCGGTGTCGGGCGTCTCGTCCAGCTCCACGCCCAGGTGCCGGGCCAGCGTCGTGGCGAGGACTTCGACCCGCGCCTCGAGGGTGTCCGGCGACGCGACGTGTGCCACCAGCGCGACGATCGAGTCGATCGCCGCGATCGCCGGCCGGCTCTCCGTCGCCGGCAGCAGCTCGGCCGAGCGCCGGGCCTCGGCCAGGAAGAGCCGCGCTTCCTCCACTTCGGCCGGCGCGGTCACCTGCCCGTTCGCGACCCCGACGCGATACTCCTCCGCGGCCAGCCGCGCGGTCGCGGCAAGCCGACGAACCGCGGGCGCCGGATCGTCGGCGCGCTGCACGGGGGCGGATGTCAGAACAGCAATCAGCGATGCCGCGCCGATGAAGAACATGCTCGACCAGTCTGGATTGGACCGCGGGTAAAGTAGAGTGTAATAGTCGGGATTGGAAGTCTACGCGCCCGCGCGCTCGAGCACCGCCACCGCCGCGGCCGATGTCGCCGAATGGGTGAGCGAGAGGTGGATGGCGAGCCCTCCGCAGGCATCCGCCGCCGCCGCCGCCGCTCCGGACAGTACCGCGAGCGGACGCCCATCGAGCGCGCGCCAGACCTCGATTTCCTGCCAGCTTACGCCGCGGCAGTTGGGCAGCGTCTGGAGCGCCTTGTACACCGCCTCCTTGGCGGCGATGCGCGCCGCGACGTGCGGGACGGGATCGGCGCGTGTCGCGACGTACTCGCGCTCGCCGGGCGTGAGCAGCTTCCCGAGCGCCTGCTCCTCGCGGCGCTCGAGCATCCGCCGGACGCGGTCCAGCTCCACCAGGTCGATGCCCACGCCGACGATCATCGGGACCACCAGTACTCGGCGAAGGGCCGCAGCACGCCCGGCGCCGGCACGAATCCGCCAAGCACAAGACCGAGGTAGAGGGCCACACCGAAGACCATGGCGGTGATGGCCCAGAGCGGCCATCGCGGCCGGCGCCAGTGCCGCACCCGCTCGATTTCCGCGTCCCACGCGGCCTCCTCGTCCCCCGCCGCCGCGCTGAGCCGCTCCCACGCCACCTCCAGCCGCCGCGCGACGTGGCCCAGCGCGTCATGCCAGGCCGCGAGGCCAGCCTCGGTCCGGCCGACGCCGGGCACGGTGTGCTCCAGCGCATCGAGCGCCACCACGAAGGGCCCTCCCGCGACTCCCAGGCGGACGGAAATCGCGCGGCGCTCCTCGTCATCGAGCAACAGGCGGGCGAGCCGGCGGCGGGGCAGGCGCGACTCCGCCGCGGCACCCCGGAGCCGCGCGTCGATCCGCTCGGTCACGCGCGCCGCGACCGCGGCAACGGCGCGCTCCCATGCCTCGAGCAGCCCGTGCCGCCCCAGCGAGGACGCCGCGGCGGGGACGTCGCCCTCGGCGGCGAACTGGCGGGCGGCACCGCCCAGCTCGAAGAGCTCGCTCAGGAGGGCGAAGCGGACGTCGTCGAGCGCGAGCCCGCGCGCTGGGCCGACTGCCGGATCGGCGAGCCGGCCAAGCAGCGGCCCCAGCTCCGGTACGACCTCGCGCGGTGAGGTGGTGCTCACTGGAGGATCGCGGCCAGCACGCGCGCGGTGTCCGACAGATCGGGAAAGACGGCGTGGGCGCCGCAGACCGCGAGGTCGCCGACGCTGTAGCCGCCGGTGGCCACCGCGATGGCGCGGGCCCCGATCGGCGCGCCGCACGCGACGTCGGCCGGCGTGTCCCCGATGATGACGACCTCGTGGCCGCGCGGCACGCGGCCGAAGAGCGGCGCGGCGCGCTCCGCGGCGATCGCCGGGAGGTCGGGCCGGTGCGCCGCGTCGCTGCCGTAGGCGCCGACGGCAAATCGCGCCGGATCGATGCCGCCGGCCCGCAGCTTGAGCGCCGCCCCCTCGGCGACGTTGCCGGTGAGCAGGCCGAGGAGCACCTCGTCGTGCGCCTCGAGCGCCTCGAGGAGGGGCTGCACCCCCGGCATCAGCCGCGTCGCACCGGCCGGCTCGGCCAGCTCGCGCTCGAGGAGGGTGACGTAGCGGCGGCAGAGCGCCTCGATGCGCTCCGCCTCGTGCGGTCCCATGTGGCCGGCCGCCGCGAGGAGCTCCCCGACGATCTGCGGATCGGTCTTGCCGTCGAACCGGACCTCGGCAAAGGCATCGGCAGGACCGACGGCCTCATGCAGGGCCGTCGTGATGGCGCGGCGGCCGGCTCCCGCGGTGAGCAGGATGGTGCCGTCGATGTCGAAGAGGACGAGCCGCGACTTCACGCGCCGAACCGCCGGGCCAGGGCGAGCCGTGGACGGAGCGCGTCCCCCGCGCGCGAGCCCGGCGCGAACGACTCGTGCACCACGCCACCGCACGCGATGGTCGAGTGAATGAGGGTGTCGCCGTCGGCGAGGAAGGCCACGTGGGTGATGGCAGGGCCGCCGCTCTCGCTCCGGAAGAAGAGGAGGTCACCCGGCGCTGCGGAGGCGGGAAGCACCGCCTCGCCGAACGCCGCCTGCGCCGACGAGTCGCGGGGCACCACGACGCCGCGGGCGAGGAAGGTGGTCTGCACCAGGCCGGAGCAGTCCACGCCGGCCGGCGTGAGGCCGCCCCACTGGTAGGGGCTGCCGGCGAAGTGCCGGAGCGCCCATCTCGCCGGAGGATCCTCAAGGGCGCGGGCGCGCGCCGTGTCCTCCTCGCAGAGCTCGCCCTCGACGAGCCGGGCGCGGGAGCCGTCGGGCAGCCGCGCGAGGCCGTCCTCGAGCACGACCCGCGCACGGAGCGGCAGCACCCGCGGCGTGCCGTCCGCCAGCACGCGCACGCCGTCGCTCCAGCCGGTCGCCGCGGCGCGCCATGCGGCGGCGGCGGCGTCCTCGACCAGCCGCAGGTAGCCCCGGTGCGTCCAGCCCTCGTAGCCGTCGAGGGCGCTCCGGAGGCGCACCCACTCCCCCATCGACTCGAGCACGCTCGCCGTCTCGCCGAGGACGAGCTGCGTCGTCTGCTCGGCACGCACGCTGGGGGACGCCAGCACCGGCGCAACGGCCGCGGCGGCGATCGCCGAGCTCACGGCTGGGCCGGCCTTGCCCCCGCGGCCTGCTCGCAGGACTTGCAGAGCGTCACGCCACGAAAGGTGCAGATGAGGCAGATGAAGGTCCCGCAGGAGGCGCACGGATAGCCCTCCGATGCGCGCTCCTCGCGTCCGCAGGCGCGGCAGGTCATCACGTCCTTCTCGTGGTTCTCCGCCATGGGGACCTCAGGAAGTGATGGTGTAGCGCTTGATCTTGTTGATCAGCGTTGCCCGCGAGATCCCCAGCTCGGCAGCGGCGCGGGTGCGGTTGCCGGCGTGGTGCTTGAGCGTGCGCTCGATGTGCTGGCGCTCGAGCTCGTCCAGGCTGATGGGCGTGTGGCGGCGGTCGCCCACGCCGGGCCGCGCGCGGAACTCGCCGGGAAGGTGCTCCACGCTGATCGTCGGCTGGCCGCGGCCCAGGATCAGCGCGCGCTCGAGCACGTTCCGCATCTCCCGGACGTTGCCGGGCCACGGGTACGCCAGCAGCCGCTCCAGCGCCTCGGCGTTGGCCGTGGCCGGGCCGTCGGGGATCGCGCGGCGCAGCTCCGCGAGGAGCCGGGTGATGAGCGCGAGCCGGTCCTCGCGGCTCCGGTCCCGGAGCGGCGGCAGGCGGAGCGGCATCACGCTGAGCCGGTAGTAGAGGTCCTCCCGGAAGCGGCCGCTCTCGACCTCGGCCGCGAGATCCCGGCTGGTCGAGCCGATGAGGCGGACGTCCACCGTGATCTCGCGCGTGCCGCCCAGGCGGCGGAAGCTCCGCGTCTCGAGCACCTTGAGCACCTTGGGCTGCAGCTCGGGGGGCAGGTCGGCGATCTCATCCAGCAGCAGCGTCCCCCGGTCCGCCACCTCGAAGAGTCCCTGGCGGCGCTCCCGCGCTTCGGGAAAGGCGCCCTTCTCGTGGCCGAACACCTCGCTGTCGAGCTGGACGGCATCGAAGCCGCCGCAGGCGACCTCGACGAACGGCTCGCGGCCCCGCGGGCTCAGGTCGTGGATCAGCCGGGCCACCCAGCCCTTCCCCGTCCCGCTCTCACCCGAGAGCAGGACGGTGGTGCGCTCGCTCTGCGCGAGGAGGCCGATCTGCTGGGCCAGCTCCTGCATCGGCGAGGACTCCCCGAGGACGTCGAGGGCCGCGCCGGCCACGTTCCGACCCTGGAGGGTGCGGGCCAGCCGGCGGAGCCTCACCTTGTCGGCCACGCGCGCGGTGGCGGCGGCGAGGTGCTCCATGTCCACCGGCTTCACCACGAAGCTCTCGGCGCCCGCCTGCATGGCCCGCACGGCCGCGGCGGTGTCGCCGGTGGCGGCGAGGAGGATCACGGCGGCATCGCGCTGGCGCAGCTGCTCCAGCACCTGCATCGCGTCCATCCCGCGGAGGCGCAGGTCGAGGATCACGACCTCGGGACGGAGCCGCTCGAAGGTGGCCAGCCCTGCCTCTCCCGTGAGCTCGCGAATCACCTCGTAGCCCTGCCGCTCGAAGTGGTTGCCGATCGAGCGGAGCATGTCCACCTCGTCGTCGATCAGCAGTACGGAATCGGCCATCGGATGCTCCCTGGGTGGAACGTCATTGCGTCAGGATGCAGATCGCGCCGGGAACCACCGTCGCCTGGAAGGGCGTCGTCCCGCCCGGCTCTCCATCGAGCTGCACCGGCTCGACCGGGTCGGACACGACCCGCACGTCAGTGCCCCGCGCCCACGCGACGTAGCCGCCCGGCACCTCGCGGAGGAGGTGCCACACCGCGCGCACGCTCTGCCGGAAGTTGCTCGCGCGGATCACGACCACGTCGAGCACGCCGTCGTCGGGACGGATCCCGCGCTTGAGCCGCACGAAGGGCGGGATCACCTCGCCGCAGTTGGCCACCAGCACCATCGCCGCCTCCGCGTCGAACTCGGCACCGTCCACCGAGATCCGGTGGCGCGACGTCCGGAGCTCGCCCATGAGGCGGAAGGTGGTGGCGATGTAGGCCGCGATCTTCCAGCGCCGCTTGAGCGCCGCCGGCGTCGCGGCCATCACCCGCGCGTCATACCCCGCCCCGCAGGCAACCGCGAAGTAGTGGGTCCCGTCCTCGCGCTCCACGCGGCCCAGGTCGAACGGCCGGGCCTTGCCCGCGAGCAGCGCCTGCGTCGCGCGCACCGGGGAGAGCGGGATCCGGAGGTTCCCCGCCAGCAGGTTTCCCGTCCCCCCGGGGATCACGCCCAGCGCCACCTCGGTCCCCACCAGCGCGGCGGCCGCCTGCATCGTCGTCCCGTCGCCGCCGAACACCGCGACGGTGTCCATCCCCGCTTCGACGCCGCGGGCCGCGAGCACTCGCGCGTCACCCGGCCCCGAGGTTTCCGCGAGCTCCGTGTTCCATCCGGCGGTCCGGAAGGTCTCGAGGATCGCGCGGACCGCGAGCGGCCGGTTCCGGGCGGCGGCGGGATTGGCGATCAGGAGCGCCCGGGCCACCTAGAACTCGCGGTCCCACAGCACATCGAAACCGACCTGGTACGGGCTCTTGAGCCCGTAGTCGGGATTGATGCCGATGGCGCGGCAGGTCTGGAAGGTGGGCTCCACGCTCGCCTGCAGCTTCCACGCGGTGCCGAAGCGGAAGTCCACGCTGGCACCCAGGTTCTGCGAGCCGAAGCTCACCTGGTTGTTGCAGAAGCCGGCGTTGAGCCGGAAGAAGAGCTTGGGGCCCACCTGCCACCCCGCCGCGAGCTGCGTGACCGTGCCGCCGGCCACCGTGCCGCCGGCGAGCGCGGGCCGGATCTCGAGCAGGTCCACGGGCAGCCCCATGTCGGACACGAGCGCGCGCTCGAGGTCGCTCGAGACGGCGCTGGTGAGGATCGAGGTCGCCGTCTGGATGGCGTTCTGCTGGATCCCCTGCGCCTGGCTCGCCGGCACGCCCAGGATGAGGTACGACACGAGGTCCACCTCGGGAATCGGCGGGCGCACGTTGGGGCCGCTCGAGAGATCGAGCTGCGGGCGCAGCAGCGTGCCGGTGATCTTCGCGACCACCGGGATGTCGAGGCCGTTGGCCGCGCGCACCACGTGCTGCGCCTCGATGTCGAGCTTGGCGTTGAGGTCCGGCGTGCCGAAGTACTGCACGCTCCCCTTGGTGACGTCGAAGTCGCGGCTCACCGGGCCCACCTTGAGGGTGTAGGTGCCGCGCGGCGTCTCCAGCACCCCGTCCACCCGGTACTCGCGGAGCCGCTTGTTCACCCGCACGTCGCCCTCGAGCTGGATGTTGGCCTCGGTCGAGCGGAGCCAGAACTCGTGACCCACCGCGAGGTTGAAGTCGCTGACCGCGAGCTCCTCGACGAAGCGGCTGGAGAAACCCTGCCGCAGGTTCCGCCGCCGCACGACCAGCGTATCCACCAGGTCGATGTTGGTCGGGTCGTCGAGGTCGATCACCCGCTTGTTCAACAGGTCGGCGAAGTAGAGGGCACCCTCCTCGGCGGTGCCGCTCCCGCTGAAGGTGGCACCGTAGAAGGGGCCGTCGAGATCGAAGTGGCCCGTCGCGTAGAGCTTGAGGAAGGTGCGCTGGTTGATCGCCTCGAAGTGGTCGGCGTCCATGTGCACCGTCAGCACCGGCTGGTTGAGCTCCTTGAGCCGCACGTTGCCGTGCAGGTCCAGGCTGCCTCCGCCGCTCTGGATCTTCACGTGCTCGATGGACGCCGAGTCGCCGCCGAAGTCGGAGCGCCCGTTGATGGCCTCGTAGCGCACGCCCAGGTCGGGCAGGTCCATCGCGCCGTCGGTGATGGAGACGAACCCCGCGAGCTGGGGCGCCTTCCACGTGCCCTCGATCCGGGCGTCCGCGGTGGCGAACCCGCTTACGTTGGTCACGCCCGGCGTGAGCGCCTCGATCAGCGCGAGGTCCATGCTGTCGGCGTGGACCCGGACGGCGATCGGCCCGTCGAGCTGCCGCTCGGTCGCGCCGCTCAGGGCCAGGTCAATGGGGAGCTGCGCATCCACCTGGAGCACGCTGTCGCCGGTGCGGGAGAGGAGCAGGTTGGCGTTGAGCCGGCGATCGGCGTAGTTGAGGACCCCGCGGATGTAGGGAAGGTAGGCCGAGCCGAAGCGGCCATCCGCCAGCGACGCGGTGCCGTCGATCACGGGCGTCCGCGCCGTCCCCCGCAGGTGGAGCGACATCCCGATCGACCCGGAGATCCCGCTCGTGTCGCGCCCCATGATGTCGTACACGTCGCGGAGGTCCACGCCGAGTGCGTCCACGGTGAGGTCCCCCGGCTCGGCCTTCGGCAGGCGGCCGGCGACGTTCACGATGCCGGAGCCGTCCGCCGCGGCGAGGCGCGTGTCGCCGAGCGTTGCGCTCGAGTCGTGGAGGGTGAGCGTGGTGGGAGCCGTGAGCCGCCAGGCCCGGGTCGGCAGGCCGAGGGCCAGGGTGTCGATCGCGAGCACGCGCTCGGGCCCGCGCGTCACCCAGCTGCCCAGCCCGTCCACCCGCGTGAGGTTGCCGATGCCGGTGCCGACCGCCCAGCCGAGGGAGTCGGCGCGACCGCTGGCCGCGAACGAGCTGCTGGTGAGCTGCCAGCGGCTCCCGGGCAGGGTGTCGGTGACCCAGGCGATCGAATCGGCGCGCACGGTCGCCCCGAAGAGCGGGTGCAGGCCGCCGGTGTAGCTGAAGGTGCCGGTGTCCGCGGGGGAGCGGAGATTCTGGAACGCGAAATCATGGACGCCGAAGACGCCGTTCACCCGCAGGGTGTCGAGGCTCCCCGCCAGCTCCACGCGCGCCGTGCCCACCCCGGTGAGCGGGAGCTGGATGGCGCTCGCGGTGTCGCGGGTCTGGCCGCTCATCGCGAGCGCCAGCGAATCGAAGGCGGTGAGGCTGTCGGCGGCGACCTCGAGCGTGATCGTGCCCGCGTGGGGGCGCGCCCAGCCCAGGGTGCCGGAGCCGCCGGCCCGCGCGCCCTTCCACTCGGTGTAGAGGGTGTCGAGCCGGATCACGCTGTCGGCCACCGACAGCCGGGTGAAGACGGTGTCGATGGTCCATTCGCGGACGCGGCTGCGCTCGAGCGCGAGCCGGAGCTCCCCCTCGGGCGCGCGCAGCGTGTCGATCACGCCGGTCGCCGTGAGGTTCCCGTTGAGGCGGGTGACCGGTCCCGTGCCGCGAAGTGCGTTGAGGTCGAGGTTCCGGAAGCGCACCTGCAGCGCGTCGGCGCCGAGCCTGGGCGGCACGATCGTCATCCCGCCGTGCAGGTCGAGCTGGCCGATCTCGCCGGCGAGCGTCGCGTCCACCGCGAGCTTCTCCATCGTCCCGGAGAGGTTCACGTGACCGCGCACGTCGCCCCGGGCCGCGAGCGAGGGGAAGCCCCGGCGGATTCCCTCGAAGGAGAGTGGATCGAGGTCGAGATCGGTGTCGAGCGCCAGGACGCGGCCCCGCGTGTCCAGGTGCACGGTCCCCCGCACGACGCTGGGCGGCCGCTCGCCGTCGCGCTGCATGGCGACGCCCCGGAAGACCACGTTCCGGAGCGGGCCGTTGAGGGTCCCCCGCGCCGCGAGCCGTCCCGGCACCACCACCGCCGGCGCCAGCCGGCGCGCGGTGCCCAGATCGATGTCGGAGCTCCGGAGGTTGATCCCGTAGAAGGTGAGGCCTTCCTTCGGGAAGCCCACCGTGCCGTCGGCCACGATGAGGCTCACCGGCCGGCCCGGCACCTGCGCGTCGGCGTAGGCCCAGTCCACGTTGAGCCGGAGCCGGTCGAGAAGGTACCCGGACCCCTGCAGCTTCCCGCTGAGCGTGCCGTAGAACGGCAGGGTGTCCACATAGCCCCGCACCGCGTCGAGATCGAGGTTGGCGAGGGTCAGGTTCATGTCGCGGACGCCGATGCCGCGCACCTTGTCCTGCAGCGCCACCACCTCCCCGTCCACCCGCTGGTTCCCGTTCCGGAGATGCAGGTCGCGAAGGGTATAGGCCGTGAGCTGCCCGCTCTCCGACTTGGCCACGAGCGTCCCCCGCCCCGTCATCGCCGGGAACTGCGGCGAGACCCAGCGGAGGTCGGTCAGGCTCACCTCGGGCGCGTCCATCTGGAAGTCGAAGAGCACCGTGTCGCTGGGCCACGTGACGGCGCCGCCGCCCGAGAACACGCTCCGGGGCATGGCGCCCCGGCGCAGGCTGAAGACCGCGCTGTCGCCGTGGAAGCGGAGGCGCCCCGCGGCGTCGGTCAGCGTGATGGCGGGGTCGCTGATCCGCGTCGCGAGCGTGTCGAGATCGATGGTGAAGGGCTTGTGGTCGGGCGTGCTGATCTGCAGCGTCGAGAGCACCGTGCTCAGGTCGCGGAGCAGGATCACCCGGCTCAGGCCGTCGCGCGCCTCCTCGATCACCCGGCCGGGCCGGGCCCGCTCGGCCGCGAGCGCCGAATCGCGCTGGGCGGGGGTCGAGCCCGGCGGCGGATTCCACGGCAGCGAAATGCTGAGCGTGCCGTCCAGGATCCGCACGTCGTGAAAGGCGATGAGCGGCGACGTCGCCCCCTTCGGCCCGTGCCCGAGGCCGAGGACGTCCTCGTAGTTCATCCGCCCGTTGCGGTGCTTGATGATCTGGATCGTGGGGTTGTCCACGTGCAGGCTGCTCAGCACGATGCTGCCGCGGATGAAGTTCGGTATCCGGTACCCGACCCGGACCCGCGGGAGGTCGGCGAGCAGGACACCGGTCGAATCGCGGATCACCAGCCGCTCGAGCGTGAGGTCGTAGAGGAAGGACCCGGAGATCGAGCCCACCTGGACGCTCCCGTGCACCACCCGGTTGAGCAGGGCCTCCACGTTCCGCGCCAGGAGCGCCCGGCCCGGTGGCGTCAGCGTGAGCGAGGTGACCACGCCCAGCACCGTGGCGGCGAGCCCGAACAGGAAGACGAAGACGAATCGCGCGACGGGCCGGCGCATCAGAAGGGCTGCCCCACCGCGAAGTGGATGGTGAGCTTCCGGTGCCGGTCGAGCTGCAGCGCGTCGGGCTGGATCGTGACCGTGCCGTCGTTGTTCAGGATGTAGAGCGTGCCGCGCGGCAGCTTGTACGGATTGTAGGCCACGTCCAGGCGCGCGGGACCCAGCGGCGTCGCCACGCGGAGCCCGACCCCGGGCGTCACGCGGAACTGCGCCCGGTCGGTGGTACCCCGCTGCCAGACGCTCCCCGCGTCCACGAAGACCGCGAGCCGGAGCCGGTCGCGGAAGAAGGGCGAGGGGAGCCGGAGCTCCGCGTTCGCCACCGCCAGCGTGTTGCCGCCGGTCGCCACCACGCGGACCGAGTCCGGCGCGTCCACCAGCCCCTCGACGCCGAGCGAATCCACCAGGTGCCGGCTCGCGGAATAGACGATGGGCCCCAGCTCGTTCCGCTGGTAGCCGCGGACGTCGTTGGGCCCGCCGCCGTAGAACCGCTGCTCGGGCGGGACGTAGGAGTTGGTCCCGCCCGCGAGCGTCAGGTTGGGAGCGAAGATCGCCCCGGCCCGGAGGTGCCAGCTGAAGACGATGTCGCGGGTGACCGGGTGGTAGCGGGTGTAGTCGCCCACCGCGCGGAAGAACTGGGTCAGCGACGACGAGCCGATGAAGCGCGAGGCCAGCGTGAGCTGGGCCGAGGCGACCGAGCCGCGGGTCGGATCGATCGGATTGTTGAGCCGCGGGACCGACGCCGTCCCCGTGAGGAGGGCCTGGCGGATCCGCTGGCTCAGCCGGTCCACGTCCCCCGGATCGCAGGCATTGAGGAAGGCGCAGAAGCTCGCCGCCGTCGCGTCGGTGCGGCCCAGCGCGAGCGTGTACGTCAGGCTGAGCGGCAGCCGCCGCCGGGGCGACTCACGCGCCAGCGAGATGCTCACGCCCTGCTCGGTCCGCTGGTACACCTTGAACTCGGAGCGCCGCTCGGTGAAGGCGCTCAGGATGAGGGTGTTGTTGGGCGAGCGGAATGCCGGCCGGCGGAGCGAGGTGGCCAGGCTGTAGTTGAGCCGGCGCGACCCGATCGAGTCGTCCTTGAGCGCGCCGCAGATCCCGCGCTCGAAGCCCCAGTCGAGCGGCTGGCCGATCCCCACCTTGGAGACGCCGCCGGTGATGTCGAGGAGGCGGGCGTGGCCCAGGAAGTTCCGGATGGTGAAGCCGCCGGTGGAGCGGACGCAGTCGCTGGTGCCGTAGCCGACGCCGGCCCGGGCCCGGAAGGGCGGGCTCTCGGTCACCTGGACGATGAGCGGCACCGAGTCCATCCCCGGCTCGAACCGGGCGGTGTCGATGTTGACCGACGCGAGGCGGAAGTGGTCCGAGTTGTAGAGGTTCCGCTGGCTGGCGAAGAGATCTTCCTGCGAGAAGAGCCGGCCGGGCCGGGCCTCCATCAGGTGCACCACCGACGCCGAGTCGAGCCGCGCCTCGCCTTCCACGCGGACGGTGCCGACCACCGCGCGCACGCCCGGCACCACGTTGAGCGTCACCTGGGCCGTCTTGGAGGCGTGCTGGCTGCTGAAGCTCACGAAGGTTTCGGCCGACGGATAGCCACGGTCCCGGAGCCGCCGCGCGATGGTGTCCGCCGCCGCGCGCATGAGGCCCCGGTTGAAGATGTCGCCCTGCTGGAGCGGGAGGTCCAGCGTGGCCGCGTGCTGCACCCGGGGCGAGAGCGAGTCGAGGCCGGTGACGACGAGGGTGTCCACCCGGATCGGGGCGCCCTCGATGATCTTGAAGGTGATCCGCGCGGCGTCGGCGGTGCGCCGCACCACCGTGTCCACCTGCACGTCGGGGAAGCCGCTCAGCTTGTAGAGGACGCCGACCCGGAGGACGTCGCGCTGCAGGTCGGTCTCGTTGAGGTAGCGCTTCTCGCCGAGGCCCAGCCAGCTGAACGGCGCCTGCCGCGCGAACCAGCTCGAGTTGGTCGTCGCGATCGAGTTCTCCAGCAGGGTCGTGCTGATGGACTTGTTGCCCTGCCACTTGAGCGCGCGCACCACCCGCTCGCCCTCCTGGGCGTGCGCCGGCCGGGCGAGGCCGGCGAAGGCCGCGAGGACCAGACAGACGGGAAACCTGCTCACGACGGCTGCATGAAAATGGAACGCTCTCCGCGGATTGACGTCATTCCGTAAGACGGGTAGTTTCACCATCTTAGCCCGCGCTGTCAACTTCTATGACGCCACACCCTTCCCTCCGGTCCGGCATGAGACGACTTGTGTTCCGAGTGCCCGCCCTCTGCTCCGTCCTCGGAGCCGCACTGCTCGCCGGTTGCGGCGGCGGCGAGGGATCGTCGGCGGGCGGCGCCACGCTCCAGTACTACCTCACCGCCGATCCCCAGACCCTCGACCCGGCCCTTTCGACCGACGTCCAGTCGGGCGAAGTCGTCACCACCCTGTTCGACAACCTGACCCAGTTCGACGTGGACGGAAAACTGGTGCCGGGCCTGGCCACTCGATGGGAGGCCGATTCGACCGGCGCGGTCTACACCTTCCACCTCCGGACCGACGCCACCTTCCTCGGCGGGCGGAAGGTGACGGCGGCCGACTCCCGCGCCTCGATCCTCCGGGCGCTCGCTCCCGGCGCCCGCGGCGGGCGCCAGTGGCCCCTGCTCCCGATCCGCGGCGCCGCGGCCTACGCGGCCGGCGCGGCCAAGGACGTGGCCGGCATCCGGGTGCCGGACGACTCGACCATCGTCTTCACCCTCGAGGAGCCGCTCAACATCTTCCCCAAGTTCCTCGCGATGCCGGTGGCCGCGGTGGTGCCGACGCCCACGCCGGCCGACTTCGCGCAGCATCCGGTGGGGAGCGGGCCCTGGAAGTTCGTGAGCTGGTCGCACGACGACGCGATCGTGCTGGCCCGCAACGAGCACTGGTGGGGCGGCGCGCCCAAGTCGGATTCGCTCCGGATCCGGATCATCCCCGAAGCGCTGACCCAGGCGGCGGAGTACGAGTCCGGCCGGCTCAGCATCGTCGAGATTCCCTTCAGCGAGACGCGCCGCTGGGAGGCCGACCACGCGAGCGAGATCCAGCGCCGGCCCACCATCCGAGACCTCTACATCGCCCTCAACACCACCCGCGGGCCGCTCCGGGACGTGCGGGTGCGCCGCGCGCTCAACATGGGCGTGGACGTGAAGACGATGCTCTCGACGGTGATGTCGGACCGCGGCGTGCGCGCGGCGGGGACGATCCCGCCGGGGATCGCGGGCCACGACTCGACGCGTGCCCCCTACCGCTACGATCCCGACTCCGCGCGCCGGCTCCTGGCCGCGGCCGGCTTCGGCGCCGGGTTCCCCGTCAAGCTGTGGCGCTCGCAGCGGCCCGAGCTCGCGCGGCTGGCGCAATCGGTGCAGCAGGACCTGGGGCGGATCGGCGTGAAGGTGGAGATCATCGAGCGCGATGCCCCCACGGTGCGCGCCGCCGTCCGCAACGGCGAGGCCGACCTCTACCTGGGCGACTGGTACGCCGACTACCCCGATCCCGAGAATTTCACCTTCCCGCTCTTCCACTCGAAGAACAAGGGGCCCGGCGGCAACTACGCCTTCCTCGCCGATCCCGTGCTCGACTCGATGATCCTCCGCCTCCGCACCACCACCGACGAGGCGGAGAAGACGGCGCTCGCGCGGGCGGTGGATGCCCGCGTCTTCGACGCGGCGCCCTGGATCTTCCTCTGGTTCCCCATCGACATGTGGGCCGCGCGGCCGGGGCTCGAGGGCTGGCGCATCCCCGCCGTCTTCACGGCCCAGCGCTGGACCGAGGCGCGGCTCACGAAGTGAAGCGCTTCCTGGCCCTCCGCCTGGCACTCCTCCTGCCCACGCTGGCGGGGGTCCTGCTCGTCACCTTCCTCCTGCTCTACGTGGCCCCCGGTGATCCGGTGCAGGCCATGGTGGGTGAGCGCGCCGACGCGGCGACCATCGCGCGGCTCCGGGCCGAGCTCCGGCTCGACGATCCGCTGCCGCTCCAGTTCGCGCGCTACGCCGGCGGCGTGATCCAGGGGGACCTGGGCCGCTCCTACATCACCGGCCGCCCCATCGTGCGGGACCTGGTCGAGCGCTTCCCCGCGACCCTCCGGCTCGCCGGCGCGGCGATGCTCTTCGCCACGCTGGTCGGCGTCTCCATGGGCGTCTATGGTGCCTGGCGGCCGGGCTCGGCCATCGATCGCACGACGGCGCTCATCGCCTACGGCGGGGTGTCGTTCCCGGTGTACTGGGTGGGACTCCTGCTCATTCTCGTGTTCGCGGTGCACCTCCGCTGGCTGCCGCCCTCCGGCTCGGGTGGCATCTCCTATCTCGTCCTGCCTGCCATCACGCTCGGCATGCGCTCGATCGCCTTCCTCTCGCGCATGACCCGCGCGGCGATGCAGGAGGTGCTCCGGAGCGACTTCATCCGCACCGCGCGCGCGAAGGGGCTGGGGGAACCGCGGGTGGTCCTGCGCCACGCGCTCCGGAATGCGCTGCTGCCCGTCGTGACCGTGCTCGGACTCGACTTCGGCAGCTACCTGACCGGCTCGATCCTCACCGAGACGATCTTCTCCTGGCCCGGCGTGGGCCGGTACGTGCTCACCGCGATCGAGAAGCGCGACCTCCCCGCGGTGCAGGGCAGTATTCTCTTCCTCAGTCTCGTGTTCGTGGTGGTCAACCTGCTGACGGACCTGGTGTATGCGAAAGTGGATCCGAGGGTGGCGTATGAGTGACGGAAGGACGGAAGGGCGGAAGGGCGGAAGGATGGTTCGGTGTGCGGTGAAGATCGGCGCGCTGGGCGTGCTTTTTTCCGTCCTTCCGTCCTTCCGTCCTTCCGCCTCCGCCCAGTCCCTCCCCCGCCGCCTCGACGCGCGCCTCGATGCCCCGCCGTTCAACCACCTCGTCTGGGGCGTCGCGCTGGTGGATGAGAAGGGGAAGCTGCTCTACGGCAGGAACGCCGACCGGATGTTCATTCCGGCCAGCAACACCAAGATCGTGGTGACCGCCGTCGCGTCGGCGCTGCTGCCGCCGGACTTCACGGTGAAGACGAGCGTGTACGGCACCGGGCCCGTGTCGGACAGCGTCCTGCAGGGAAGCCTGGTCCTCTACGGCCGCGGCGATCCGACCTTCGGCGTGCGCTGCTATGCGGTGGACACGGCCCCGGCCGGCCGCTGTGACACCGACCCGATGACGCGCATCCGCGAGCTGGCGCAGGCGCTCCGGGCCCGCGGCATCCGCGTGGTGAGCGGCGACATCGTGGGCGACGGGAGCTACTTCGAGCCGCAGCTGGTGCACGACGGCTGGAACGCCTACGACCTCAACTGGTGGTACGCCGCCCCCGTCTCGGGCCTCGGCTTCAACGACAACAGCATCGACATCAGCTGGAAGCCGGGCCCGGCGGTGGGCACGCCGGCGATCCTCTCCTTCAAGCCCGATTTCGGCGACGTCTCGATCGAGAACCGCACCAGCACCTCGCCGCTCGGCGGCGAAAGCGACATCGGCGATCGCATCTACCGCGAGCCGGGCACCCTCCGCCTCTGGGCCGAAGGCACCGCCGCCCTCGGCGGACGCGAGCGCACCGACTACTTCGCGCTGCCCGATCCCAACCTCTTTGCCGCCGAAGCGCTCCGCGCGGCCCTCGGCGAGGCGGGGATCGCGGTGACGGGGACGACGCGGTCCACCACCGACTCGACCCGCTACGAGACCGCGCGCGCCACGGCACCGCTGGCGGAGATCACCTCGCGACCACTCCGCGACTGGATCTTCCCGATCCTCAACACGAGCCAGAACTGGTTCGCCGAGATGACGCTCAAGCAGCTGGGGAAGCAGTTCGGGAAGGCGGGGTCGTGGTCGGAGGGAATCCAGGTGGAACGCCGATTCCTGATCGATTCGGTCGGCGTGGACTCGACCCAGATCGCGCTGAGCGACGGGTCCGGCCTCGCGGCGAGCAATCTGGTGAGCCCGCTCGCCTTCACGCAGGTCCTCCGGTTCATCCGCCGCCACCCGCACTTCGAGACCTTCCGCGCGGGGCTGCCGCACTCGGGCGAGCGCGGCTCGCTCAGGAATCGCTTCGTCGGCACGCCGCTCGAGGGGAAGGTGCGGGCGAAGACCGGGAGCATCGCGCGCGTCAACACCCTCTCGGGCTACATCGAGCTCCCCGCGGGGCGCGTGCTCACATTCTCGATCGAGGCCAACCACCACAACCTGCCCAGCCGGATGATCCTGTCGCAGATCGACAGCGTCGTCGTCCAGATGGGAAGATAGGAGGCGATATGCTGCTGCTGCTGGTCCGCCACGCCCAGGCCGGCGAGCGCGATGCCGAGCGCTGGCCCGACGATTCGCTCCGCCCGCTCACCAACCCCGGCCGCGCCGCGCACGCGCGCGTGAGCCGCGCCCTGCGGCGCCTCGACGTGATCCCGGACCTGATCATCTCCAGCCCCTGGGTGCGCGCCATCCAGACGGCGGAGATCATGGCGGAGGAGCTGGGGCTCGACGCCGATCCGGTGGAATGCGAGGCCCTCACCACCGAGGCCAACGCACAGGCCATCGCCCAGTGCCTGCCGGATCTCGAGCCCGACGCGACGGTGGCCCTGGTCGGCCACTCGCCCTACATCGAGGATCTCGCGTCCATCATGCTCTCGGGCGCGCCGGCGCGGGTGCCGCTGGACTTCCCCAAGAGCGGCGTCATGGGCATCGAGGCGGAGAAGCTGGAGGGTTCGGCGGGCACGCTCCGGTTCTTCCTGCGCCCGAAGCAGATGGAGCGGCTCCGGCGCCGGCGGAAGTAGCCGGCGCCGGCACGGTCAGTCGTCGGTCTGGCCGAAGATGGCGAGGTTGGAGGAATGGCCCGGGTTCACCTTGGCCTTCGGGTTGATCAGGTGCACCGCGTTGTTGACCGCGATGCACGCTTCGGCCACGCCGGTGGCGATCAGCTTGAGCTTGCCGGGGTAGGACGTGATGTCGCCCGCGGCGTAGATGCCGGGGACGTTGGTGGACATGACCTGGTCCACCTTGATGTCGGCCTTCTCGGTGTCGAGCCCCCACTCCTTGATGGCGCCCAGGTCGGAGTGGAAGCCCAGGAGCGGGATCACCGCGTCCACCGGCAGCTCCGACTCCTCCTTCGTCTTGGCGTGCTGCAGCGTCACCCGCTCGATCCGGTCGCCGCCGTGGATCGCCTTCACCTCGGTGAAGGTGCGGAGCTCGCACTTGCCGCAGGCGCGGAGCGCGTCCACCTGCGCCACCGTGGCGGCGTGCGCCCGGAACTGGTCCCGCCGGTGCACCAGCGTGATCTCGCGCGCGATACCCTGCAGGTTCACCGCCCAGTCGAAGGCGGAGTCCCCGCCGCCCACCAGCAGCACGCGCTGGCCCTCGAAGGCACGCGGGTCGAGCACCTTGTCGTAGAGGCCCCGCCCCTCCCACACCTCCGAGCCCGCCAGCGGGAGCTTCCGCGACTCGAAGGCGCCGATGCCCGCCGCGATGATGATGGTGCGGCTGGGATACACGCCGGCGCTCGTCTCCAGCACGAAGTGGCCGATCCCTTCGTCCTCCACGCGGGTGAGCCCGGTGACGGTCTCGCCCAGGTGGGTCGTGGCGCCGAACTGGAGCCCCTGCGCCACCATGTCGCGGACCAGGTCCTTGGCCAGCACCTTGGGGAAGCCCGCGACGTCGAAGATGTACTTCTCGGGATAGAGCGCCATGAGCTGGCCGCCGAGCGCGGGCAGCGCGTCGATGATGCGGCACGACGCGCCGCGCATGCCGGCGTAAAAGGCGGCGAAGAGCCCGGTTGGCCCTCCGCCGATCACGGTGATGTCCCGGATCTCCTGCTCGTCCACTCGCTCTCCCGGTGAGGTTCGGCCCGGCGCGCCCGCGTCCGGCCAGCCTCGAATAATAATCGCGGGCGGCTTATTCTCCGGCATCCATTCGGGGAGCACGCGATGCGGATCTACACGCGGACCGGCGACGAGGGCGACACCGGCCTCTTCGGCGGCGGCCGGGTGCCGAAGGACCACCCGCGCGTCGCCGCCTACGGCGACGTGGACGAGCTCAACTCGGCCCTCGGCGTCGTCCGCGCGACGGCGCCCGTTGAGCTCTTCGACGAGCTGCTCGCGTCGGTCCAGCGCGACCTGTTCTCCATCGGCGGCCACCTCGCCACCCCCGATCCCGACAAGGTGAAGAAGGCGCTCGCGCGGGCGGAGCTGTCGGAGGACCGCATTGCGACGTTCGAGCGCGCGATCGACGACGCCGACGCCGAGCTGCCCCCGCTCCGCGCCTTCATCCTGCCGGCCGGCACGCCCAAGGCCGCCGCGCTGCACCTCGCGCGCACCGTCTGCCGGCGGGCGGAGCGCGCCGTGGTCGCCCTCTCGCACGAGGCCGAGGTGCCGGCGCTCTTTCTCGTCTATCTGAACCGGCTCTCCGACCTCCTCTTCACCCTGGCCCGGCTGGCGAACCACCGGAGCGGCACGGGTGACGTCACCTGGTGACGACGCGCCGGTGAGCTGTCCCGTGCTGGTCGAGCCGGGGATCCTCGAGCGGCTCCCGGCTCTCGCGGCGCAATACCTCCCGGCCCGCCGCACCGCGCTGGTCACCGATGACACGGTCGGCGAGCTCTACGGCCGCTACCTGGCCGGGGCCAATCCCGCGTGGCAGGGCCGCGGCCGAACCTGTTCCGACGGCGCTCCTGCCGGGTGGCGTGAGCGCTTCACCGTGCCGCCGGGCGAGCAGTCGAAGACCCGCGAGGCGTGGGCGTCGCTCACCGACCGGCTCCTCGCGGCGGGGCACGGGCGCGGCTCCGGCATCGTCGCCATGGGCGGAGGCGTCGTGACCGATCTCGCCGGCTTCGTGGCGGCCACGCTGGGCCGGGGCATCCCCACCTTGCTCGTCCCTACCACGCTGCTCGGCATGGTGGACGCGGCGATCGGCGGGAAGACCGGCGTGAACACGCCGGCGGGCAAGAACCTGGTCGGCGCCTTTCACCTGCCCGCCGCGGTCATCGCCGACCCGCTCACCCTCGCGACCCTTCCCGACGCCGTCCTCGCCGACGGCATCGCCGAGTCGCTCAAGCACGGGCTCATCGCGGACGCGTCGCACCTGGACTGGATCGTCGGGCACGCCGCGGCGATCCAGGGACGCGACGCCGTGCTGCTCACCGGGCTCATCGAGCGAAGTGTGGCCATCAAGTCGGCGATCGTGGCGGACGACCCGCGGGACGGCGGCCGGCGCGCCCTGCTCAACGCCGGGCACACGGTGGCGCACGCGATCGAGCACGTGTCGCACTACGCCATCCCCCACGGGCGCGCCGTGGGGCTCGGCCTCCTGGCGGAGGCGGTCCTGGCCCGGCGGCTGGGACGCGCTGGTGAGCAGCTCGAAGCGGCCGTGCGCGGCGCGCTCCGCGCCTTTGCCCTCCCGGAGACCGTGCCCTCGCCCCTCCCGGCCGACGCGCTCGTTTCCGCCATGCGCGGCGACAAGAAGGCCACACCGGGCCAGGTCCGGTTCGCCCTGCTGGCCGAGCCGGGGCGGCCGGCGGGCAGCGCCGGGTGCTGGACCCACGCCGCACCGGAGGCCGAAATCGTGGCGTCACTCCGCGCAATCGGGGCCGGATAGGCGCGTCCGGGCCACACCCGCGGGTCTTCCACATTGCCCCCACCGGTGGACAAACCGGCGAACCCTTCTCCCGCAAACGATTTGTGATGTGGACGGCGGGATTCTATTGACGGCGCCTCGGTTTTTTCCCATATTCGCGCATCCCTTCACAGGCCCGCCGGGCCACCGAACGCTGCCACTGCCTGCGTCCGTCGCACCACCTTGCGCTGGGGTTCCTCGCTCATGGCTCAGGTCCGTCCGGGAAAGGCGCGCCCTGCTGTCCGCGCCGTTCGCGCAGTCCCTACCGCCTCGTTCGACCAGTACCTGCACGACATCCAGAAGCTCCCCATGATCACCGACGTGAACGAGGAACGACGCCTGGCCCGCCTCGCCCAGCTGGGCGACGAGGCGGCGGCCGAGCGGCTCGTCACGGCCAACCTCCGCTTCGTGATCTCGTACGTGAAGCGGTACCAGGGACACGGGCTCGAGCTGTCGGAGCTGGTCGCCATCGGGAACGAGGGGTTGCTCAAGGCGGTGCGGAAGTTCGACCCCGACCACGGCGTCAAGTTCATCTCCTACGCGGTGTGGTGGGTGCGGCAGGCGGTGCTCAAGGCGCTGGCCGAGCAGACCCGCACGGTGCGGATCCCGCTCAACCAGAATGCGGCGCTGGTGCGGATGGCGCGGGTTGCGAGCCTCCTCTCCCAGGAGCTCGGGCGCGAGGCCACCGACGCCGAGCTGGCCATGGCGCTCGGCGAGACGGCGGAAGGGATCCGCGCGGCCCGGCGGATGACGACGGTCGAGGTCTCGCTCGACGCCCCGGTCGAGCGGCAGGACCGGGCCGGCGCCACCTTCGGCGAACGGGTCCCCGGCACCGTCGGCTCCGACATCGAGGAGCTGACCGACGTGCGGCTGATGCGGGAGTTCATCAACCGCCTCTTTGCCCGCCACCTCACCCCCCGCGAACGGAAGATCCTCTCCCTCTACTACGGGCTCGACGAAGGCTCCGAGGCGCTCACCCTCGAGAAGATCGGCGAGCTGCTGGGCGTCACCCGTGAGCGGATCCGCCAGATCCGGGAGCGGGCGTTCGAGAAGCTGCGCGAGTCGCCGGACGTGCGGCTGCTCGAAAGGTTCTGCGGGGCGGCGTAGGCGGAAGGTCGGAAGGTCGGAAGGACGGAAGGACGGAAGGACGGAAGGACCAGCGAACATCGGTGCGAGAAGCGGATCAACGAAGCAATCTCGTCGCAATGACGTCGTGCTCAATGC
>JAICVB010000160.1 GCA_025935545.1 Gemmatimonadales bacterium | reverse complement strand
GGAAGCGGCCGATGGCGGGTGACGCGCTCAGGGCCATCATCGTGGACGACGAGGTGCTCGGCCGCCGCGCCGTGAAGCAGCAACTCGACCGCCATGCCGACGTCCGGGTGCTGGCGCAGTGCGCCACGGGCGCCGAAGCGGCGCGGGCGATCGCGTCGCTCGACCCGGACGTGGTGTTCCTCGACATCCAGATGCCCGGCGGATCGGGGTTCGACGTGGTGCGCGAGATCGGCGCGGGTGGGCGGCCGGCGATCATCTTCGTGACGGCGTTCGACGAGCACGCGGTGGAGGCGTTCGAGGTGAACGCGGTGGACTACCTGCTCAAGCCGCTCGACCCGGCGCGGTTCGACGAGGCGCTCCGGCGGGCGCGGGCGCGGCTCGCGGAGGGGGCGCCGGCCGATGTGGGCGACCGGGTGCTGAGCGCGCTCCGGGCGCTGGCGGAGGCTCGCGCCGGATCGCCGCGCCCGCGGCCGCGCTCGGTGCCGATCCGCGAGGGGGACCGGACGATCCTGGTCCGCATCGACGAGATCGACTGGGTGGAGGCGGCGGGCAACTACCTGCACGTGCACGCGGGCCAGGGGCGCCGCACGATCGTCACGCGGGCGACGCTGCAGGGGTTCGCCGAGTCGCTGGCCGATCCGAGGTTCCTCAGGGTGCACCGGTCGGCGGTGGTGAATGCGGATGCGGTGCTGGAGATCGAGTCGGCGGGACGGGGGATGTACGTGCTGTCGCTCCGGGGGGGTGGGAAGGTCGAGACGAGCTATCACTATCGGGGGGCGGTGGGGGCGTTGATCGGGTGAGGAGTCCGGACGTCGTTGCGAGGCCCGCAGGGCCGAAGCAATCGCGTCGGAGACCGGAGGGTCGACGGCTGAGGTCGCCCGAATTCGACGGCTGACGCCGCCGCTCGGCCAGGGGCCCTGAAGGGCCGTCGAGGAGCTGGCGACCCCGATTGCTCCGCCGTGCCGGCTTCCAAGCCTCGTCCGGCCCTGCAGGCTGTACTCAAGCCGAGTACGATCGTACTCAAGCCGAGTACACCCGTTTTCAGACCCCCAGACCCATCCGCCACCCGCCGGGAGCCGCCCCAGTAAGCATCCGCGTAATAACGATGACGCCGCATTCCGCCCGCGCCCCGACGGCCCTTCAGGGCCCCTGGCCGAGCGGCGGCTTCAGCCGTCAACTACCGCGGATTCCGCCGACGCGATTGCTTCGTCGGTTACCGGGCTCCGACCCGCCTGAGCACCTCCGCCGCGTTCGTATTCCCCGGATTCAGCTCCAGCGACCGCCGGTAGCTCGCCACGCCCTGCACCGTGTCCCCCGCCGCCAGGAGGGCCTCGCCCAGGCTGTCGTAGGCGTTGGCCGAGCGGGGGAAGGCGTCGGTATTGAGCCGGAACACCTCGACCGCGTCCGGTGTGCGCTGCCGGCGGAGCAGGAAGTAGCCGAGCTGGTTGATGGCGCTCTCGCTCACGTCGTAGCGCGCCGAGTCACGCCGCATGGCGGCGAAGCGGGCGCGGAGGGCGGGGCCGCGCGTGCCGGTGAGCGCCGCGGCTGCGACCGCCTCCGCCGCGGAGCGGCGCGGCATGGCGTACGGCTCCCCGTCGAGGATGCGCCCGACCTGCACCGCGAAGTCGTCGAGCCGCCACTCTAGGTCCCGGCGGTTGGTGAGCATGATGACGACCCGCTCGCTCGACGGCACGCGCACCATCAGCGCCGCGAATCCCGGCAGCCCGCCCGTCGTCCGCAGCACCAGCCGCCGCGAGCCATCGGCCCGCACCTCGTCAGCCGTCTTCCAGCCATACGCCGTAGCCGCGGACCGCGGCGCGAAGAGCAGCGCCTTCGACTTCTCGCTGACGAGCGTGTCGCCATACAGCGCCCGGTCGAAGCGGTAGAGGTCGCGGATGGTCGAGTAGAGCCCGCCCGCCGGCGAGACGCCGATGTGCGGCGCGTTCTCGTACCCCGCGAATGTCTGCGCGTACCCCGCCGCGCGTTTCGGTACGAGTGGGCCGAGCCGGCTCACGCCGGTCTCCGTCATGCCGGCGCGGCGGAGCACCCGCTCCTCGAGCGCCTGCCAGTAGGGCGTGCCGGTCACGTGCTCGAGGATGGCGCCGAGCACCGCGTAGCCGTCGCTGCTGTAGCCGAAGGAGGTGCCGGGCGGGAAGCGGAGGGAGCGGCGGGCGATGAGCCTGACGAGCGAGTCGTTGGAGAGCGCGTCGGCGTTGACCAGGGCGGCGAGCGGCTCCTCCGAGGGATCGTCCGCGAAGGCGATGTCCTGCTGGATGCCGGAGGTGTGGGCGAGCAGCTGGTCGACGGTGATCCTGTCGCCCGTCTCCTTCGGGTAGAACGGCAGGTAGTCGGAGACGTGCCCGTCGAGCCGCACCCGGCCCTCCTCGACCAGCTGCATGATGGCGATCGCCGTCATCGGCTTGGTCATCGAGGCGATCTCGAAGCGCGTGTCCGTGGTGTTGGGCACGTGCCACTCCATGTCCGCGTCGCCGAAGGCGTGCTGGTAGACGATGCGGCCGCGGTCGGCCACGAGGACGGCGCCGTTCAGCTGGCCGTACCCGGCGGCGCGCTGGAAGAAGGCGGCGATGCGGGTGGCGGCGGCCGTAGGCCGGGCCGGCGCCTGGGCGCCGAGGGGGGCCGTGACGACGCAGAGCGCGAGAAGAAGCTTCATCGAGATCTCCAGATCGGACGTCATTGCGAGGAGCGGAGCGACGAAGCAAAGACGCGTCAGCGCTCCAGGAACCGCCGCATCTCGCTCACGATCACATCCCGTCTCTGGAACGGCAGCGCCGAATGCCGAGTCCGGTCGAGAAAGACGATCCGCGCGTCGGGGAGCGCGCGATGGAACCGCGCGTGCGCGCTGTCCTGCCAGGGGAGCATCTCCTCCGTGACCCAGCGATCGATCTTCCGCTCGATGCTGTCCGGCATGGTCCGCTCGAGTGCGGTCCGCGGACCCGGCCGCGCCTGGAACGCGAGGACGGGCGCCCGGATCTCGGCATACCGCGGATGGAACGCCATCAGCGCCCGGATGAACGTCATCTGCAGGCTGTCGCTCAGCGTGGGCCGCACCTGGCCATCCGGCAGCGTGACGAACAGGTCGTTGACCTCGCCGTGCATGGCGGGCGACCACGGCACGTCGGGCGCCGCGGTGCGCTTCCACCAGCGACGGAACGCGTCGGGGCTCGCGAGCGCCGAGGTGTCGGTGTCGAACGAGGCGGGGTAGTGCGCGAGCATGGCGGCGTACTCGGGGGCGCTCAGGTCGTAGCTGTCGAGCAGGACGACGCCGGCGGTCCGCTCCGGCCAGCGCACCGCGAAGTCCGCGGCTTCGTCGCCGCCCATCGACCAGCCGACGAGCACCGTGCGCCGGATGCCGGCCTGGTCGAGCACGGCGGCGAGGTCGGCCGCGCCGGTGGCGACGTCGAACGGCGGCTGCGCCTCCGAGCCGCCGTGCCCGCGCCGCGCGATCGCGATCACGTGGAAGCGGTCGGTGAAGCACGGCGCGATCTCGTCGTAGGCATGCGGCGAATCGCCGAGCCCGGCCAGGAAGGCGATGCCAGGGCCGGTGCCGCCCCAGTCGAGGTACTGGATCCGGGTCCCGTCGACCTCGGCGTAGCGGACGGCGGCGGGGTGGGGGCTGCACGGGGCTTCGGCACTGCCGGGTCGCGAGAGGAGCGCCAGCATCATGAGGGCGGAGGGACGGTGACGGGTCACCGCTCCAGTGCCTCCGCAAACAGTTCCCGCAGGTCGATCGCCAGTCCCTCCGCCGCCCCGCGCGGCCGCCAGACGAGCCGCTCGGCGAGCGGCTCGCCCCGCTCGTCGGCCGGCCTCCACCGCTCGACCAGCCGCGCGTCGAGGTCCACCACCCAGTATTCGTCGGTCCCCGCGCGCTGATAGCGCCGGCGCTTGAGGT
>JAICVB010000137.1 GCA_025935545.1 Gemmatimonadales bacterium | reverse complement strand
TCTCGAGCAGGTAGAACTCGTCGGTGCCGGGGATGCCGACGAGCACCACACGATGCGAGCTGGACACCGGGCCGAGGCGGTAGGTGCCGCTCGCGCTCAGCTCATCCACGTCCACCCACCCGAGCTCCGCCATGGACCAGGCTTCCATGCGCGAAGGGCTGTACGGCATGGAGTAGTTCCCGCTCCCCATCAGTCCCCACTCTCCAATGCCTTCGCTCGCGGTCGACGCGGACCCGGTGTCGTAGAGATCGGGGAGGCCGAAGGCATGCCCCGTCTCGTGCGCCACGGTGCCGATGGGCATGATGCGGGAGCCGTCGCATGCGGTGGGCCCGCCGACGGCGCTCTGGATCGTGTAGTCGTTCACCTTGAGGAACTGTCCCGGATGCCCCTGCCACGGCGTGCGGGTCACGTAGGGCGATCCGCCGTTGAACCCCGCGATGACGAAGCGGTGGGCCCAGATGTGCGGCGTGCCGCAGGCGCCGTCCTTGTCGGCCTGCAGGAAGGTGACGAAATCCACCACGCCGTCGTCATCGCCCGAATTGGGCAGGCCGTCGGGCCCGTCGTTGTCGTAGGGCGCCCAGACCGTCGCCGCGTCGCTCCCGCTCGAGACCGTGGTGAGGGCGTCGATCAGCAGCTCGCCCAGGCGGTCGCCGTTGTGCGCGCACGTGGTGCCGACGCCGATGCCGTTGCACCCGTCCTCGTAGTAGGTGTCGGCCGAATCGGCCACGGTCCACGCGAACACCCGGCCGTCGAGCGTAATGTTGCCGTTGGACAACTGCTCGTAGTACGTCTTGAGGCTGTAGGGTGTGCCGATGGGCGCGGCGGAGAAGAGCTGGGTCGCCAGCTGCGCGGCGGTCCACGGCGCGGCGACGTTGCGGAAGGCGATGGGCACCACTGGCACGACGACGTGGCCCGTGACCTTCACGCCGTTGAAGGCCGTGCCTGAGCTCAGGTTGAGGGAGCGGATCGAGCCCGCGCGAAGGAACTGGTGGCGGGTGGCCCGCACGGCCGCAACCTTCCGGCGCCAGGCCCCGTCGGGGCTGAAGTCGAGCCCGCGCACCTCGAAGCGCCCGCGCTCGGCGCGCGGATACTGGGCCAGCGCGACGGTCGGCGTCAGACACGCGACGGCCAGGCCGAAGCCGGCCAGGACGGCGGAAGGCACAGGCTGCAAGGGGAGCCACCGGATGCTAAGGTGTGCAGAGAATGTAGCATGCGGGACACGAGCCGGAAACCGGCCGCCCGCAGCCCGGATCGAACCGCTGCAAAACATTGCGACACTGGGCCGGGTTCCCGTCATTTTACTTGTGCGGCCGGCCCCCGGACGTTAGTTTAAGCCGTTCTGTCACATAGTGATGTGGGGTTCCCCCGCACACCCTCTCAGGATGAGGCCTCGTGGATACCCAGACGCTTGAACACATCGCGCTCTTCGACAAGTGCAGGCAGTTCACCAAGGCGCGAGAGGTCAAGGCCGCCGGGCTCTATCCCTACTTCAAGCCGATCTCCGAATCCGAGGACACGGTCGTCACGATCGAGGGCCAGAAGCGCATCATGCTCGGGTCCAACAACTACCTCGGCCTCACCCACCATCCGAAGGTCCTCGAGGCGGCATCGCGCGCCCTGCACCGCTATGGCTCCGGCTGCACCGGCAGCCGCTTCCTCAACGGCACCCTCGATCTCCACGTGCAGCTCGAGGGCGCCCTGGCCGAATTCCTGGGCAAGGAGGACTGCCTCGTCTTCTCCACCGGCTATCTCGCGAACGTCGGCCTCATCTCGGGCCTCGTCGGCCGCGGTGAGACCGTCTTCCTCGACAAGCTGGACCACGCCTCCATCGTGGACGGCGCCAAGATGTCGTTCGGCGAGACCGAGCGCTTCAACCACGGCGACCTCGCCGGCCTCGAGCGCAAGCTGGAGCGCGCCGGCTCGTCCCGCGGCGCCATGATCGTGGTGGACGGCATCTACTCGATGGAAGGCGACATCGCCGACATCCCGGGCCTCGTGCGCGTGGCCCGGAAGCACGGCGCCGCGCTCGCGGTGGACGACGCGCACTCCCTCGGCGTGCTCGGGCCCAACGGCGACGGGACGGCGGCCCACTACGGCATGACCGACGACGTGGACATCATCGCCGGCACCTTCTCGAAGTCGCTCGCCTCGATCGGCGGCTTCGTGAGCGGCAGCGAGAACGTCATCAACTACATCCGCCATCACAGTCGCCCCCTCATCTTCACGGCGTCCCTGCCCCCGGCCAACACCGCCGGCGTGCTCGCGGCGCTCGAGGTGCTGCAGACCGACACCGAGCGGCGCGAGCGGCTCTGGGCCAACACCCGCCGCCTGCACGAGGGCTTCCGGAGCTACGGCTTCGAGATCGGGCCGACCGAGACCCCGATCGTGCCGGTGCTCATCGGGACGATGGAAAACACCTTCGTCATGTGGCGCCGGCTGTTCGACGCGGGCGTCTTCACCAACCCCGTCATGCCGCCTGCGGTCCCGCCGTCGCAGTGCCGCCTCCGCACCAGCGTGATGGCGACGCACACCTTCGACCAGATCGACTTCTGCCTCGAGACCTTCGCCAGCATCGGCCGAGAGCTGGGGGTCATCTGACCCCGGTTCGGGTCCGCGCGGCCCGAGACCGGAAGGACATCGCCCGCTTCATCGACCTGCCCTACCGGCTGCACCAGCGGGACCCCCTGTGGGTCCCGCCGTTGCGTCGGGACGTGGCGATGCTGCTCTCCCGGACCAAGAACCCCTTCTTCGAGCACGCCGAGGCCGAATACTTCCTCGCCGAGCGGGGCGACCGCGTGGTGGGCCGCATCGCGGCCATCGCCAACCGCCTGCACAACGAGACGCACGACGACCGGGTCGGCTTCTTCGGCTTCTTCGAGGCGGAGGACGATTCGGCCGTCGCCGACGCGCTCTTCGAGGCCGCGGCCGCGTGGCTCCGCGCCCGCGGCTTCGACACGATGCGGGGGCCGGCGTCGTTCTCGGTCAACGACGAGTGCGGGCTTCTGGTGGCCGGCTTCGACACGCCGCCCGCCCTCATGATGCCCCACAACCCGCGGTACTACGCCGCCCTCATCGAGGGCGCCGGCTTCACCAAGGCGAAGGACCTGCTGGTGTACCAGGGGGGGGACCGGACCTTCCGGGCCTATGACCCGGTGCCCGAGCGGCTGGAGCGCGCGGTGACCATCATGCGCGAGCGGATGGGCATCACCATCCGCCCGCTCAACATGAAGGACTTTCCGGCGGAGGTCGAGCGGATCAAGGCGATCTACAACGCCGCCTGGGAGAAGAACTGGGGCTTCGTGCCCATGACCGACCACGAGATCGACCACCTGGCGCACCAGTTCAAGCCGGTGGTGGTGGCGGACATCGTCCCATTCGCGGAGAAGGACGGCAAGGTGGTCGGCTTCGGCCTCGCGCTGCCCGACCTCAATACGGTGTTCCGGGGCAACCGGTCGGGCCGGATGTTCCCGGTCGTGCTCAAGCTGCTCTGGGCGCTCAAGCGGGAGACGATCCGCCGCGCCCGCATCCCGCTCCTCGGCATTCTCCCGGAGTATCGCGGGAAGGGACTCGATGCCGTCCTCTATCACTGGATCTGGACCCGGGCCGCGCAGCACGGCATGTACTGGGGCGAGGCCGGCTGGATCCTGGAGGACAATCCCGCGATGAACGCGGGACTTCTCAAGATGCGCTTCGAGGTCTACAAGACCTACCGCCTGTACGACCGCCCGGTGTGAAGGCGCTCGTCACTGGCGCGACGGGGTTCGTCGGCGGCCACCTCGTCGAAGCCCTGCTGCGGGGCGGCCACGAGGTCACCGCGCTGGTCCGGAACCCGGCCAGGGGCCTGCCCCTCCTCCGCTCCACTGCGCTCATCCAGGGTGACCTGCACTCCCGCCCCGCGCTCGACGCGGCCGTACGGGGCCAGGACGTCGTCTTCCACGTCGCGGGAGCGGTCGCGGCGCGGACCGAAGCCGAGTACATGCACGCGAACCGGGACGGAACGGCGAACGTCGTCGCGGCCGCGGAAGCGTCCGGTGGCCGGCCCCGGATCGTCCTCGTGAGCTCGGGCGCCGCGGGCGGACCGACGGCGCCGGGAAAGCCGGCAGACGGCACGGAGCGCCCCCGCCCGGTAACGCGCTACGGCCGGAGCAAGCTGGCCTCCGAGGAGGTGGTCCGCGCGGGGTCCCTCCCATGGGTCATCCTCCGGCCGCCCACGATCTACGGCCCGCGCGACCGCGAGAACCTGATCAAGGTGTTCCGCATGGTGCGCTACGGGGTCGCGCCCGTGTTCGGCGACGGGTCGATGGAGGTGTCGGCGGTCTTCGCCCCCGACCTGGCCGACGCGCTGCTCGCCGCCGGGACCACCGACGCGGTGCTGGGCCGGACCTACTACGTAAATCACCCGGAAGTGCTCACGACCGCAGGCATGGTGCGCGCGATCGCCGCCGCGATGGGGCGCGGCGTGCGCACCGTCGGCGTGCCGGAATGGCTGGGCCGCGGGATCCTGCACGTCACCGGCACCGCTGCGGCGATTGCTGGCCGCGCGACGATTCTGAACGCCGACAAGGCGAACGAGTTCTTCCAGGCCGGCTGGACCGGCGACCCGGCGCCCTTCACCGCCGCGACCGGCTGGACCGCCGCCCACGACCTCCGCTCCGGCCTCGCCATCACCTATGACTGGTATCGCGTTGCCGGCTGGCTCTGACGCCCTCCCTGCCGCGGCCGCCGCGGGCGCGTGGTCGCGGCTCCGTCCCGTCGAGTGGCTCCTCATCGGGTATCTCGCGGTCGTCACGGCGCTCGCGGTCGCGCGGGCGCCCGGGCGCCCCGCTTGCTGGTGGCTTGTTGCCTCCCACCTGCTCGCGGCGCTCCTCATCTGGCTGGTCACCCGGCCGGGGCTCGGACCCGTGGGCCGGACCATCCGCGAGATCTATCCGCTCGTCCTCCTCCTGGCATTGTACAGCGAGCTCGACGTGCTGAACGCCGGGGGCGTGCGCGTGCACGACGCGCTGATCGAACGCTGGGAGCTCGCGCTCTTCGGCTTCGAGCCGAGCCGTGCCTGGTGGCAGGCGGCGCCGAGCCGCTTCTGGTCCACCCTGCTCCACGGCGCCTACCTCTCATACTACTTCATTCTGTCGGTGCCCGCGGTGTGGCTGGTGGCGCGCGGCGAGCACCGGGCGACGCAGCGCTTCGTCCTGAGCGTGATGCTCGCCTTCGTGGCCTGCTACCTCTTCTTCCTGTTCTATCCCGTGGCCGGCCCGTACTACACCTATCCCCGTCCCACCGGCCCCTTCGTGGACAACGTCACCGCCAGGCTCGTCTACGCCACGCTCGCCCGCGGCAGCTCGTACGGCGCCGCGTTCCCGTCGTCGCACGTGGCCGCGGCGCTCGCCGCGACGCTCGCGGCGTGGCAGGCGTCACGCCGCCTCGGCAGCGCGCTCGCCGTGGCGACGGCGCTCCTCGCGGTCTCGGTGGTGTACTGCCAGATGCACTATGCGGTGGATGCGCTGGCGGGGATCGTGGT
>JAICVB010000128.1 GCA_025935545.1 Gemmatimonadales bacterium | reverse complement strand
CTTCCGCATCAACTCCGGGATGAACCGGTCGTACGACTCCATCCCGGGCACCGCGGCACCGGTGACAGGGATCTCCTGTTCCGCGGGAGGCGTCGTCGGGTCATCGGTGCCTCCGACCGGGTCCCTGTTGCAGGCGACGAAGGAGACGGCCACCAGCAGTCCAGTCATCAGTGACTTCGGATGGGTCATGAGCATGGTGGCGTGCCTCGGACGCGGCGCGGATGGTTGGTCAACCCGTGGAGGGACTCTGGGCAGGAGACGCGGACGGCGGCCCCGGCCGCACCGCGCCGCCTAGCCCCCACCCCGTCTCCTCCGTACCTTCGTCCATCCTCATCCCGAGCCACCGATGACCGACCAGGTCTCCCGCCTGGGCGCCGCCCTGTCGGACCGCTACCGCATCGAGCGCGAGCTCGGCGCCGGGGGGATGGCCACGGTCTACCTGGCCCGGGACCTGAGGCACGACCGCCCCGTTGCCATCAAGGTCCTGCGCCCGGAGCTGGCCGGCGCCATCGGCGTGGACCGGTTCGTCCGCGAGGTCCGGCTCACCGCCAATCTCCAGCATCCCAACATCGTGCCGGTGCTCGACTCCGGCGTGATCCCCGCCGACGCCACCGAGCCCACCCCGCTGCCGTGGTACGCGATGCCGCACATCGCCGGCGAGTCGCTCCGCGCCCGGCTCGACCGCGAGCAGCAGCTGCCGGTGGACGACGCGCTCCGGATCGCCGAGCGCGTGGCCGGCGCGCTCGAGGCGGCGCACGCCCAGGGCATCGTCCACCGCGACATCAAGCCGGAGAACGTGATCCTCGCGGGGGACTCGGTCTGCGTGGTGGACTTCGGGATCGCCAAGGCGCTCGTGGACACCGGCGGCGACCGGCTCACCAGCACCGGCTTCGCCATCGGCACCCCCGCGTACATGAGCCCGGAGCAGGCCTCGGCGTCGCCGGTGGACGCGCGCACCGACCAGTACGGCCTCGCGACCATGCTCTACGAGATGCTCGCGGGCGAGCCGCCGTTCACCGGCCCGACCGCGGCCGCGATCGTGGGCCGCCGGTTCGCGGAGCCCGCCCGCGCCATCCGCCCGGTCCGGCCCACGGTGCCGGTCACAGTCGAGCGCGCGGTGCTCCGCGGGCTCGAGCGCGGGCCGGCCGATCGCTTCACCGATGTGCGCGCCTTCGTCTCCGCCCTGCGCGGGCCCGCGGCATTCGACGACGCCGCGCCGCGCCGGCGCCGGCGGCTGGTCCCGCTCGTGCTCGGCGCGCTGCTCCTCGCCGGCGTGCTGGCCGGCGCGTGGGCCTTCCGGCGCGGCCACGCGAGCCCGGTGGTGCCGGCCCGCGACTCTGTGGCGCTCGCGCTCTACCGCCGCGGCGTGCACGAGTATGACCGGCGGACGCCGGCCGGCGCGGCCGCCTCCATCGCCGCGTTCAGCGGCGCGATCCAGCGGGACTCCGGCTTCGGGCCGGCGTGGACCGGCCTCGCCCGCACCTACGTGCGCGCGTACGAGCGGCGGTTCGAGGTGCCCGGCGTGTCGCGGGACAGTCTCCTCCGGCTGGCGGTGGCCGCGGCGGAGCGCGCGCTCGCCACCGATTCCGGCAGCGCCGAGGCGTGGCTCGCGCAGGCGACGGTGAGCCGGCAGATCAACCCGACCGACCTTGCGCCGTCGCTCCGCGCCGCGCGCCGGTCGCTCGGGATCGATTCGACCAGCGCGCCCGCGTGGCAGATCCTCGGCATCGACCTGGCCGAGTCGGGCGACATGAAGGCGGCGACCGACGCGTTCCGCCGCTCGGTGCGGGCGGACCCGCGGTACACGCAGGGGATCGCGTTCCTGACGCTCGCGCACTACTGGCATCGCCAGTACGACAGCGCGGCCGTCTGGGCCGACAGCGCCGTGGCGGTGGATCCGAACTACATCCTCGGCTGGGCCAACGTGGGGTTCGTCGCGATCGAGCAGGGGGACTACAGGCGGGGCAGGGCCGCGTTCGAGGCGGCGCGCCGGCTGAGCACCAACGTGGAGGTCGTGAACGCCGAGGCGGGGATTGCGCTGGCGGAGGCGCGCGCGGGACGGACCGCGGAGGCGCGGGCACTGCTCCGGCAGGCGGAGGCGGCCGCCGCGCCCTACCGGAACGCGCTCCACACCGACGTCTTCCTGGCCCAGGTGCACGCCGCGCTGGGGGACGCGACCCAGGCGGTGGACTGGCTCCGGCGCTACGAGCCGCCGGAGGACCTCCACTTCCAGCTCCACCTCCGCTGCGACGTGCCGTTCGATCCGATGGCGCAGGACTCGCGATTCAGGGCGCTTCTGCCGGCGGCATCGCCGCGGGGGCGCGGCTGCTGACCGTGCGGCAGGGGCGCGGGCCTCAGCGCTCTCCCCGCGGCAGCACCGTGTAGACCCGGGTGATGTAGCCGTGGAACTCCGCCATGTAGTTCCGCAGGAACTCGGCGGTGGACTTGTTCGTGACCTCGCCGTCGTCGGTGATGAGCCCCGGCTCGAACTGGATGTAGGCCTCGATGGCGTTGAACATCGGCGAGTTGCAGAAGGCCATGATGCTCCGGAGGTGCTGCTGGCCGACGGCGGTGCCGATCTTCCCCGGTGACGTCCCGATCACGGCCGACGGCTTCCGCGCGAACGAGTTCTTCCCCCACGGGCGGCTGGCCCAGTCAATGGCGTTCTTGAGCGCACCGGGGATCGAGCGGTTGTACTCCGGGGTCACGAACAGGACCGCATCCACGCCGGCGATGGACTCCTTGAGCGCCTTTGCCGGTGGCGGATATGCCGCGTCGTAGTCGTAGCTGTAGAGCGGGAGGTCCCCGATGGGGATCTCGATCATCGGGAGCTCGGCCGGGGCCAGGCGGGTGAGCGCGAGCGCGAGCTTCCGGTTGATGGACTCCCGCGCGAGGCTCCCGACGAAGTAGCCGACGGTGAAGGTGGTCATGGGTCGCGCCTTCCTGCTCCAGCGGTGGGATGGTCGTACCGGGCCGCACGGAGTATCGTGGGGCCTGCTGGCGCGCGCCAGCCCTCGGCGGCTACCCCACCGCGGTGCGGATCACCACTTCGCGGTCCGTCAGCTTCTCCAGCACGTCCGCCTTCCTGCCGGCACCCCAGCACTCGAGCGAGAGGTCGGCGGACGCGACCCGCGGCACCACGGTGATCTCGAGCCGCTCCGGCAGGAGCGTGGCCGAGAGGGTCTCGACGATGGCGGTGTGGCCGCGGTCGAGCCCGTCGGCCACGCGGAGGAGGGCTGAGAGGCGGCGCACCAGGGCCCGGTCCTCGCGGGGCAGGGCGGCGTACTCGGGATGCGACTTCCGGGGGCCCGACTTCCGGTGATAGCGGCTGATGAGCGCGACGAGCGCGCGGTCGCGCGGGGTCAGGTTCAGGCGGTCGGCGTGCATGATCAGGTCGTAGCTGTGCCGGTGGTGCCGGCTGTAGCTCACGATCTGCCCCACGTCGTGCAGGAGACTCGCGGCCTCGAGCAGGAAGCGCTCGTCGGGCTGCGCGCCGAGGCGGGTGCCCAGCTGGTCGAAGAGGAGGAGTGCGAGGTGGCGCACCTGCTCCAGGTGGCGACGGTCGCCCTGGCAGCGCTCGGCGAACTCGCGGATCAGGCGGAGCGGATCCGAGCGCCGCTCGGCACCGGCGCCGGCCATGTCGAGGAGGAGTCCCTCGCGGAGCCCGTAGGCGCTCACGGTGATCGCGCGCGCGCCGGTGAACGCGAGCAGCTCGGCGCAGACGGCGATGCCGGCCAGGATGATGTCGGCGCGCTGGGGGTTGAGGCCGGGGACCGCGCGGCGCTGCTCCGGGGTCCGCGTCGCCAGCCACTCGAGCAGGTGCTCCACCTCGGCCGGGCTGACCGAGAGGCCGTGCACCTGCTCCACCGGCGTGCCGCCCCGCCGCGCCACCGCCATCCGGCCCAGGTTGGTAAAGGTGCCGCCCGACCCGACCACCCGCACGGCCGGCCACTCGCGCTCACCGATCCCCCGGCGGAGGCGCTTCCGGATCTGGGACCGGAGGCGGCGCACGGCGTCGAGGTCGTCGCCGCCGTCGCCCAGGTAGAGCTCGGTGAGCCGCACGGCGCCGAGCGGAAGCGAGCAGGTGAGCTCCACCAGCCCGTTGACGGCACCGATCACCTCGAGGCTGCCGCCACCGATGTCGGCCACGAGGGTGCGGGCGTCGTCGAGCTGGAAGTGGTGGGCGACGGAGCGGTAGGAGAGCGCCGCCTCGGTGCCGGCGTCGATCAGCCGGAGCGGGATGCCCAGCTCGTCCTGCACCCGCGCGACGAAGGCCGGGCCGTTCGAGGCATCCCGCACCGCCGCGGTGGCGACGGCGGCGAGGCGACGGACGCCGCGGCGCTGGCACACGTCGCGCATCCGCCGGAGCGACTCCATCGCCCGCTCCATCGCGGCGTCGTCGAGCCGGCCGGTGGTGGCGAGCCCCTGCGCGAGCCGGGGCTGGTCCTTCACCTCGTCGATCACGGTGAGCCCGGCCGCGGGGTCGTACTCCGCGACCAGGAGCCGGATCGAGTTGGACCCGACGTCGAGCGCGCCCAGCCGCTCGCGGGGCTCGGGTGTGGCGGGCGCTCCGGCCTCGGCGGGACTGGTCACGAAAGCGCGGCCGGCTCGGTGGGCAGCGCCTCGCCGATGTCCTCGGCGTGGTGCTTGATGGACTTTCCCTCCACCAGGAAGACGACATCCTCGCCGATGTTGGTGGCGAGGTCGGCCACGCGCTCCAGGTTCCGGCTCACGAGGAAGAGGTCCATGCCCGCGCCGATGGTGTGCGGGTCCTCCATCATGTGGGTGAGGAGGATCCGGAACACCGAGCGGTGGAGCGCGTCCACCTGCTCGTCGCGGCGGCAGACCTCCCGGCCCGCCGCGGCGTCGCCGCGGATGAATGCCTCGAGCGCGTCCGCCAGCATCCGGCGGGCGAGCCGCGCCATCTCGATGATCTCGGGCTCGGGCGTGATCGGCCGCGTCTGGAGGAGCCGCTGGGTGGATTCCGCGATGTTGACGGCGTGATCGCCCACGCGCTCGAGGTCGTTGGCGATCTTGAGCGCGGAGGTGAGCATCCGGAGGTCGCGCGCCATCGGCTGCTGCAGGGCGAGGAGGTTGATGCAGCGGTCCTCGATCTCGACCTCCATGTCGTCGATCCGGCGGTCGCCGGCGATCACCGCCGCCGCCTTGCCGCTGTCCCGGTCGAGCAGCGCCTCGATGGCGAGGCCCAGCGCCGCCTCCGCCTCGCCCGACATGGTGAGGAGCCGGGCCTTGAGGTCGCCCAGCTCGTCGTGGAAGTGCCGGCGCACGTCGCCGCTCATCCGAACCTCCCGGTGATGTACGCCTCGGTGCGCTCGCTGGCCGGTGCGGTGAACATCCGGTGGGTGCCGCCGAACTCGACCAGCGCGCCCGCCTCGAAGAAGGCGGTGAAGTCCGACACCCGCGCCGCCTGCTGCATGTTATGCGTCACGATCACGATGGTGTAGTCCCGTTTGAGATCGAAGATAAGCTCCTCCACCTTCTCCGTGGCGCCGGGGTCGAGCGCCGACGCGGGCTCGTCCATCAGGAGCACCTGCGGCTGGTTGCCGAGCGCCCGCGCGATGCAGAGCCGCTGCTGCTGCCCGCCGGAAAGGCTCGTGCCGGGGGAGTCGAGGCGCTCCTTCACCTCCTCCCACAGCGCCGCCTGCCGGAGGCAGCGCTCGACCAGGTCGGGCAGCTCGCGCCGGGGCACCAGCCGGTTGAGCGCGGGGCCATAGGCCACGTTGTCGTAGATCGAGCGCGGGAAGGGGTTGGGGCGCTGGAACACCATGCCGACCCGCTGCCGCAGCGTGACCAGGTCCATCCCCGGCCCGAAGACGGATTCTCCCTCGACCAGGATGTCGCCTTCCCAGCGGGCGTTGGGCGCCAGGTCGTGCAGCCGGTTGATGGACCGGAGGAAGGTGCTCTTGCCGCTCCCCGACGGCCCGATGACGGCCGTGACCGCGCGGCGGCGGATCGACAGGTCGAGGTCCTTCAGGATCAGGCGCGTGCCGTAGGAGAAGCGGAAGCCCCGCACCTCGACCGCGGGCGTGGGGCCGGCGTCGCCGAGCGGTGCCGCGGCGGGTGGCACCGGCGCCGCCGACAGCGTGCCGGGCACCGCGGGTCGCAACGTGGCTGTCATCCGAACCGTCCCGTGATGTAGGCCTCGGTCTGCTCCTGCCGGGGCGCGGTGAAGATGCGGCGCGTCGGTCCGGTCTCGATCATCTCGCCGACGTAGAAGAAGGTCGTCGTATCGGAGACCCGGGCCGCCTGCTGCATGTTGTGGGTGACGATCACGATGGTGAACGCCTGCCTCAGGTCGAAGAGCAGGTCCTCGATCCGCTGGGTCCCCTGCGGGTCGAGCGAGGCGGTGGGCTCGTCGAGCAGGAT
>JAICVB010000074.1 GCA_025935545.1 Gemmatimonadales bacterium | reverse complement strand
GCTGCCGCGCGATAGCGTTCCACCCCGGCGCCGATCCAACCTCCCAGAACTTCACGGCGTCCGCGGTCTGGCCGCTGGATTGCCGGACTTCCGCGCGGTCGGCCGGTGCCGCGATCGGCTCCGTGCACGCCGGGAGACCGACGAGGCAACCGGCCAACAGAAACTTCGATGCGCGTGACATGAGACGCCTCCTTGCATATGGGTTCGGACGCTTCGCTTGCCCCTGGCCCCGCGCCGTGCCGGGCATACGTTCGGAAAGGGACGCAACCTCGTCCGGGGTTGTGAGCCCACTGTGATTCAGGCGTGATCCGCACCGAGCATCAGCTCCGAACCCTTGGGTTCCCTGCTTCCCATCACACCGAATCCGCCGGACAGGGACCACTGAGGAGGCAGCGACGGTGGCAAATGGCGTCTATGAGGAACCGGGCTGGGCGGCGCACCAGCAGCGCGGGCGGTGGGATGGCGACTTCACGCTCACCACGACGGCGCTGGTGCACGAGGCGTATCTCGAGCTCGCCGGCCAGCGGCGGCTGCCCACCGAGAGCCGGAGCCACTTTCTTGCGATCGCTTCCAAGGCAATGCGCCCCATCCGGTCACGGCCGCCACGCCGGGCTCGCGCCCGGAGTCATGGGGATCGGCCCGTTGAAACCGCCGGTGAGAGGAACCCAGCCGATCCCGTCCCTCGTGACCACCGCGATCCGGCTGCCGTCCGGTGACCACGCCGGCTGCCATGCGCTCTCCGCGGTCAGCTGGGTCAGCTCTCCGCCGGCCGCGGTGACCGTGAAGACCTGGCACGTATAGACGCACCGCGTAAAGGCGAGCCGGGCTCCGTCGGGGGACCACGTGGGCCCATAGGCGGAGAACTCGTCGCCGAGCGGGATGGTCGTGACCAGGGAGCCGTCCGCGTTGACGATCCTCAGCACCACGTGCCCTTCGACGTTAGTCATGAATGCGATTTTCGCGGCGGCCGGCGACCAGGCAGGATCCCATCCGTGCTCCGCCATCAGCACGGGAGCGCTTCCGCCCGCGTCGGCGCTCAGCGTGTAGACTTCTTCGCCCCGGGTGACGGCGAGCCGGGTACCATCCGGTGACCAGGAAGGGTGGGATCCGTCGCCGAGAAGTGCGGCATGCGAGCCATCCGCGTCCATGATGTATGTCAAAGCGCTGAGCAGCTCGCCGTCGAAGTCGTGCTCCTCGACGACGAATGCGACTCTCCGGCCGTCCGGCGACCATGCGGGGGACCCTGGCAGCGATCCTGACGGCGCGGTAAACAGCAATGTCGGGACCCCGTTCACCAGGGAGTAGAGCTTGTCGCGGTCCACGAAGAGCAGGTCGCGGCCGCGACACGGGTCCCCGCACGCGAACGCGTCGAAGTAGAGGCGGCTCCCGCCGATCGAGCTGACCACCGCCTGGGGACCGGCGCTGCCGAGCGCCCACACCCCCGACGTCGCGATCCCGAGCGAATCCGACCTCACCGTGCCGCCGGCGACACTGCCGCCGCCGGCGATCGCGGCGTAGCTCACGGTCCAGTCCGGGACCGGGTTGCCGTACCGGTCGGCCAGCCGGACCTGCAGGCGGCCCGGGAGTGGTGCGCCCGCGGCGGCAGACTGATGGTTCCCCGCCACGATCTGCATGGTATCCGGCTGGGCCGCCTTCGCGACGGCCCTGAAGACCAGGTCGGGCGCTCCCGCGACCCGGGCGGTGAGCGACTGGGGCCGAGCCCTGGTCCCGAGCCGCCAGCTCCCGGGCGAGGCCAGGCCCGCGGTGTCGGTGCGCTGGGACAGGAGACCGAGCGCGCCTCCCTCCGAGGCCATGAACACGACCTCTCGACCCGGCGCGGGGCGGCCATTGAGCGTTACGCGCACGACGGGTACGGCAGTGAGCGTCGAGCCCACGGTGCCCGTCAGCATCGTGTCCGTCGTCGCCTCCAGCCGCATTCCCTGCACCGGCTCGCCGGGTGGCTCTGGCCCCGCGGGCTCGGCCGAGTCGCACGCCGTGAGCAGCAGAGTGGCGAGGCACGCCCCCGCCACCATCCGGTACGCCAGGCCGTCCCGTCCGTGCATATCGTCTCCAGGTGAGTGCCCCCACGGCCCGACCTCTTGAGGAATGTCCGTACACGCTGTAGCGTCGGGTCCGGGCCGTTCACCACCAGACACACCGAATCCCCTCAACCGGGGCCACTGATGGAGCTCACACGGGCGGAGCGGATCGCGGCCCTGTTCGACCAGGCCATCGCGGTGCCGCGGCCGGAGCGCGCCGCGTTCCTCGAGCACGCGTGCACGGGGGATGACGAGCTGCGGCGCGAGCTGGCCTCCCTGCTCGAGGCCCACGAGTCGGCCGACGAGTTCTTCGACGGGATGGCCGCTGAGGTGATCGGGCCCGCGTCGGCCGCACTGGTCGCGCGGGGGCGCTCCGACGTGCCGGCCGAGCTCGCGGCCGCCATCGCCGGCCGCTACCGCATCCAGCGCGAGCTGGGCGGCGGGTCGGTGAGCCGCGTGTTCCTGGCCGACGAGGTGGGACTGGAGCGGCCGGTCGTGATCAAGGTGCTTCCTCCCGAGCTCGCGGCCACCACCAGCGGCGAGCGGTTCCGCCGCGAGATCCAGCTCGCCGCCCAGCTGCAGCACCCGCACATCGTCCCCCTCCTGAGCGCCGACGCGGGCGGCCGCCTGCTCTACTACGTGATGCCGTTCGTGGCGGGGGAATCCCTCCGCGCCCGCCTGGGCCGCGAGGGCGCGCTGCCGATCAGGGATGCAGCACGGATCTGGCGGGACCTGCTCGAGGCGCTCGCGTATGCCCACGCCCGCGGCGTGGTCCACCGCGACATCAAGCCCGGCAACATCCTGATGAGCGGCGGGCAGAACGCGGTCGTGGCCGATTTCGGCATTGCCCGCGCGATCGAGGCGGCGGGCGAGGCGGACGTCACCGGCCCCGGCGTCGCGATCGGCACACCCGCCTACATGGCGCCCGAGCAGCTCGATGGGCTCTCGGCGGCCGATCATCTCGCGGACCTCTATGCCGCGGCACTCGTGATGTACGAAATGGTCGAGGGACGGCTGCCCTTCGCCGGCGCCTCGCCGCGCGACGTGGCGCTGGCCCGGCTCACCGAGCCGCCCCCGCCCATCGGCCGCGCGGATTGCCCACCCGGTCTCGCGGCCATCGTGCTCCGGTGCCTCGCCCGAAATCCCGGCGCGCGGCCCGCGAGCGCCGACGCCGTGCTGGCCGCGCTCGACCATCTCTCCGCGTCGCCGGCGGCCGCGCCGGCGCGAGCGCCTCGTCGGCGGCTCGCCGTTGTCGGGCTCGGGGCGGTGCTGATCGCGGGAGGGATACTGGGCGCGAGGTACCTGGGGCGCGCGCGCGGCGGCGCCCCCGCCGCCACCGCCACTCCGTCGCTCGCCGTGCTGCCGCTCAGCAACCTGAGCCCCGACGCGGGCGACGCGGCGCTGGCCGACGGGATGACCGAGGAGCTGATCGCGGTCCTGAGCCAGGGCCGCGCGCTGCGCGTCGTCGCGAGCACCTCGGTGCGCGCCCTCCGGAGCCGCCAGCTCGACGTACGGCAGATCGCGGACAGCCTGCAGGTGTCACACGTGCTCGAGGGCGGCCTCCAGAAGGTCGGCTCCAGGCTGCGCATGCAGGTGCGGCTGGTGGACGCGCGCGACGGCTCGACCCGCTGGTCTGAGACCTACGACCGCGAGATGGGCGACATCTTCGCGATCGAGGACGACATCGCCCGCGCCGTCGCGGGCGAGCTCGATCTCCAGCTGGGAGGCCGTGGAGTGGCCCGATCGCCGCGGCCGCCGTCCACCTCGAGTGTCGCGGCCTACGAGTGGTACCTCCGCGCGAGGCAGAACGCCCTGCTGCGGTCGGCCGAGGGGGTCGGCCAGGGCATCGACTACCTCCAGCGCGCCATCGCGATCGATTCGGGATTCGCGGCCGCGCACGCCGCGCTGGTCTGGCTGTACCTCAACCGGGCCGGCGATGCGCCCGGCGATCACCGCGCGTGGTTCAGCCGGGCGGAGGCCGAGGCGTTGAAGGCGATCGCCCTGAACGACTCGCTGGCCGACGGCTACTCCGCGCTGGGGTGGGCCCGCCTCGCCCTGGGCCTGCCGTCCGCCGAGGCCGCGCTCCGGCGCGCGGTCGCGATCGACCCGGCGGTCTACCGGGGATACGAAGGGCTGGCGCGCTTCTACATGATCGCGCGCCGGCCAGCCGAGCAGCTGGCCGCCGCGCAGCGCGGGCTGGCGGTCGACCCTTTCTCCGTCGGGGCCCTTCGCGAGATGGCGCTCGCGCTCAGCGCCAACCATCGCTGTGACGAAGCGCTCACGCTGCTCCGGCCCCTCAAGGACCTGCACCCGCCGGCCGCCGTGGCCGGCGTCATCCGCGGCCAGTGCTACGCGATGAAGCAGATGTGGCCCGAGGCGATCGCCGAGCTTCGCTGGGCCATGAACACGGGCGAGGCCCGGACGGCGCCCGGGCTGCTGGGATTCGCGCTGGCTCGAAGCGGGCGAACCGCGGAGGCGAGGGAGATGCTGTCGGACCTGCTGGCGGGACGCCGGCAGAGCCACGGCGCCTTCGGCGTCGCGCTCGTGTATGCGGGCTTCCGCAATTACGACAGTGCGTTCGCCTGGCTGGAGAAGGCGTCGCGCGACCGGTCGATCCGGGACTACATCGCGGAGCCGCTGTTCGAGGACCTCCAGCGTGATCCGCGGTTCGACGGCCTGCTGATGGGCAAGGGACGTTCCTGACCGACCGGCGCGTCAGAACGTGAGGCGCGCCGCCACCTGCAGCTGGAAGGCCGATTCGGCCTGCAGCGTCTCCCATGGCGTGAAGGCCGGGTCGAAGCGGAAGATCGGCTGTGCCCTCCCGTCGGCGTCCGTTCCCTGGCCCACATGCTCCAGGATCCGGGGCCGCGCCACCCGATAGCGTCCCCACTCGTCATTGAGCAGGTTGAGCAGGTTGAAGGCATCCAGCTCCAGCTCGAGCACCTGCCGGCCGATGGGGACGCCCTGCCTCACCGAAGCGATCGTTGTGTGGGTCCAGGGCTCGCGGCAGGTGTTCCGCGCCGCGAGCCGCCCGCGCTGGCGGCGCAGGCACGGGGTGTGGTCGATGAACGCCTCGAAGGCGGCGCTCTGCTGGGCCGCGGTGACGAGCTCGCTCCCACCGGACGCGCTCCGCGTGAAGGGCTGGAACAGGATCTCGCCGCTATCGAGCGCGCTCCGTGGGACATAGATCGGGTCGTTCGCGTTCGACCCGTCGGCGTTCAGGTCCCCGCGCCGGCTGGCGCCGGTCACGAGATAGGTGAACGGGCTGCCCGACTCGCCGACGTAGTAGAACGCGAGCTGGGTGGTCCACCGCTTCCACGGCGCCGTCCAGGCGAGCGAGGCGACGATGCGGTGCGGCAGATCGTTGAGCGAGATGCCGAGCGTCGAATCGTCGTGGCGGCCCGAGAGGGCGCGCGCGTCGGCCCACATCGCGATGCCCGTGCCGTTCACCCGGCTCGGCGACTGCACGTCGCGCGTCCGCGACCAGGTGTACGACAGGCTCGCGCCGAGCCCTCCGGCGAGCTCCCGCGCGACCCGCCCCGCCAGCTGATAGGAGTAGTTCCGGGAGGTGTTCCGGAGCTCGATGACCTCGGAATAGCTGGAGCGGAGCGCCGGCGTCGCGATGCCGCCGGCGTCGATCGTGCCGTACAGCACGCGGCCCACGCGGTCCACCGACTGCGGCCCCTGCAGGTTGAGGTTCACCCACATGAAGTCGGAGAGGTAGCGGCTGACCAGCAGGTCGGCGCTCGCCACCAGGCCGCCTGGAAGCTCGCGCTCGTAGCCCAGCGAGGTGCGCAGGGTGCGCGCCATCCGGAGGCCCGGGTCGACCAGGTCCACGTCGCCGAAGGGACGCGCCGACAGCGGGGCGCCGGTCGCGCACTGGTCCGGCGCCGCCCGGTAGTCGGGCACGAAGTCGGGCGGCAGGCCCGCGTCGGTCGGCCGGAACCCGCAGGAGAGGACGCCGATCCCCTCCCCGTGGTTCGCCAGCGCGGGCACGTACCACGCGAGCGGCGGCCGCCCCGCGAAGAGGCCGATGCCGCCGCGGATCCGCTCGCGCCGCGCGGCGCTCCGGTCCCACGTGAACCCGATCCGCGGCGAGAATTCGACCCGCCGGCGCGGCAGCTCGTCGGTGCGCCGGCCGAAGATGGAATCGATCGCCGGGTTGTAGGAGGCGTGCCCCTCGATCGCGAGCAGCTCGGCGCGAAGGCCCGTCGTAAGCGAGAGGCGCTCCCCCAGGTGCCACTCGTCGCCCAGGTAGGCGGAGTACTGGCCGCCGCGAAGCGGGCTGCTCTCGCTGCCGAAATCCTTGCGCAATTCGTAGCGGACGGGCGTGCCCGCCTCGAAGTCATCCAGGCCGGCGAACGTCCACGTCCCGTACCCGTTGAGCACCCCGCCTCGGAGGACACGGAACCGCTCCGCCTGCACCCCGGCCACGAGTGCGTGGTTGCCCGCCCACGGAAGGCTCAGCTCATCCCGCACGGTGACGGCCCGGCCCCGCCCGAACGGTCCCTGCGCCAGCTGGGCGCTGCCTGCGATGGCCACCACCGAGCCCCCATCGGTCCCGGGCAGCTCCACCCGCACGAGCGGCTGACGCACGTCCGGGACCTGCTCGGCATGATCCCAGCTCAGCGAAGCCAGCAGCTCGTTGTGTCCGCCCCGCGCGCGCGTGAGGTCGGTATGCACCTGCAGCGCGGCGAGCTCCATGCCGACGTCGCTGGCATACCGGTAGCTCGAGAGGGGAAAGGAGTCGGACACCGCCCGGGAGAACTGCTGGCCCCGGCTCCGCGCCGACGTGACGAACGCCGTGACGCGGCTGTTCCACGCGGGAAGCGCGGCATCGACACGGGCAAACAGGTTGAGGAGCGGCGTGCCGTTGTCCAGCTGCGCGGCGGACCCCGGGACGAGCCCGTACCGGTCCTGCAGGATGCGCTGGAACCTTGCCAGGTCAGCGTCGCTCACCGGCACGGCCGGCGCCTGCCCCGGTGACTGCCCCAGGTAGGGGCCGGCGGCGGGCTGCGACAGGTGCTGGAGCTCCGCCGCCAGGAAGAAGTGCACCCGATCCTTCACGATCGGCCCGCCCAGCGAGAAGCCGGCCTGCAACCGGTCGTAGGGGGTCGCGACCGCGTCGATCCCGTCGCGGGCCAGCCGGTCGTTTCGCCAGTAGGCGAAGCCCGAGCCGCGGAAGCTGTTGGTGCCGGACTGGGTGACGGTATTGACGAGCGCGCCCGCGAAGCTCCCGTAGCGTACGTCGTACGGCGCTATGAGCACCTGGTACTCCTTCACGGCGTCGAGCGGAATCGATTTTCCGCCGTTCGATGCCGCCGAGACGCCACCGTTCACGAAGCGCTCGCTGGCGCCGTTGATGAGGAAGGTGTTGAACCGGAAATTGGCGCCGGCGCCCGACACGCCGCTCCTCCCGCCCCCCACCTTGGTGGACACGTACGGCGCGAGGGCAACGAAGTCCTGGAAGTTCCGGTTGAGGGTGGGGAGCCGCTGCACCAGCGCTTCCGGAATGGTGGTGCCCACGCCGCTGCCCGGTGTCGCCGCGGCATCGTGAACCTCGACCGGCTCGAGCTGGACGGCCGCCGGCTCGAGCACGAAGGCCACGCTGAGCGGCTCGCCGAGCGTCAGGTGGAGCGGCCTGCTGTTCTGTGGCGCAAACCCGATCTGCCGCACTTCCACGACGTAGGGACCGCCGGGCTCGAGTCCCTGGACCGCGAATCGCCCGCCGACCGTCTGGGCCTGCACGGCGAAGCCTGTCGCGGTATTCACCACCCGGACGGAGGCGCCGTCGAGGTCGCGGCCGTCGACGGTGCGCACGGTGCCGCGCACGCCGCCGCTGGTGATCCCCTGGGCGTTCGCCGCCGCTGCCCGGTGCGTGCAGAGGAGCAGCAGCACCGCGGCGAATCGCATTCGATCGGCCAACGCAGCGCCGTGCGGCGGGTTGGAGTCGACCATGGGCCTCGAAGAAGGGGAGGACGGAAGTGAAAACATAGGCCCGGCCGCCAGGCAAGGCGAGGAGCGGGCCCTGGTGGTCATCGGCGCGATGGCCTCGTCGCTTCGCGCCTCGCAATGACATCCCCCGCCCTGCCCGCCCTGCTTACCTTTCCTCCATGCTCCCCGCCACAATCGCTTCCCTCCAGTCCATCGTCGGCGCCCGCTGGGTCCGCCACCGGCGCGCCGAGCTCGCGACGTACACGATGGATGGCCTGCCGACGCGGGAGACCGTGCCCGGCGTCGTGGTCCTTCCGGGCTCGCGCGATGAGGTGATCGCGGTGGTCCGGCTCCTCGCATCCGAGGGCGTGCCGTTCGTCGCGCGAGGCGCGGGGACCGGCCTCTCCGGCGGCGCGCTGGCGGAGAGCGACGCCGTCATCATCACCCTCACGCGGCTCACCCGGATCCTCCGCATTGATCCCGTCGCGCGCCGCGCGGTGGTCGAGCCCGGCGTCATCAACGCGCGCCTCTCCGAGGCGGTCCTCCCCTTCGGTCTCGCCTACCGTCCCGATCCGTCGAGCCAGAGCGCCTGCACCGTCGGCGGCAACGTCGCGGAGAATGCGGGCGGGCCGCACTGCCTCAAGTACGGCGTGACCACCAATCACGTGGCCGCGCTCGAGGTCGTCCTGCCCGACGGCTCGGTGACCCGGCTCGGCTCCCCCGCCGGCGAGGCGTGGGGACCCGACCTCGTGGGGCTCTTCGTCGGTAGCGAAGGCATGTTCGGCATCGCCACCGAGGTCACCGTCCGCCTGGAGCCGATTCCTGCGAGCGTCGAGACCCTGCTCGCCGACTTCATGAGCGTCCGCGCCGCCGGCGAGGCCGTCTCCGCCATCATTGCCTCGGGCATCGTGCCGGCGGCCCTCGAGATGATGGACCAGGCGTGCGTCGCCGCCGTGGAAGCATCCATCTACGCGGCGGGGTATCCGGTGGACGCCGCCGCCGTCCTCCTGGTGGAGCTCGATGGCGCGGGCGACGCCGTCGCCGGAGAGGCCGAAGCCGTCGAGGCGGTCCTGCGCCGTCACGGCGCGCGCGGCATCCGCCGCGCCGCCACGCCCGCCGAGCGCGCCCGTCTCTGGCAGGGCCGGAAGAAGGCGTTCGGGGCGATGGGCCGGATCGCCCCCGACCTCGCCGTGCAGGACGCGGTCGTTCCCCGCTCCGCCCTGCCCGCCGTGCTGGACCGCATCGCGGAGATCGGCGTCCGCCACCGGCTCACCGTGAGCAACGTCTTCCACGCGGGCGACGGCAATCTCCACCCCAACATCAGCTTCGACCGCCGCGACGCCGAGCTGTCGGAGCGGGTGCACGACGCGAGCCGCGAGATCATGGAAGCGTGCGTCCAGGCCGGCGGCAGCATCACCGGCGAGCACGGCGTCGGCTCCGACAAGCGGGACTACATGCCGCTCATCTTCGACGCCGCGTCGCTCGACGCCATGTGCGCGGTGCGCCGGGTCTTCGATCCCGAGGGCCGCGCCAACCCGCGGAAGGTGATCCCCGTGCACGCCTGCCGCGAATGGCGCGCGGGAGGCGTCGCGTGAGGCGCAGGCCATGATCGAGGCCCGGCAATGAGCGACGTCCTCGCGCGCCTGCGCGCGCTCCTCGGCACCGCCGGCGTCGAGCGCGACCCCGACGGGCTCCCCCGCGCCACGCCCGACAGCATCGAGGTCCTGACGCAGGTCTGCCGGGTGGCGCACGAGGAGCACTGGAAGATCCGGCTCGAGGGCCAGGGCACCTGGCTCGCCGCCGACGCGCCGGCGGACCTCGCCCTCTCGACCCGCGGCCTCGACCGGGTCGTCTCGGTGAGCCCGGCCGACCTGGTGGCGACGGTCGAGGCCGGCGCCACCCTGGAGGCGGTCCGCCGGCGGCTGGCGGACGACGGGATGTGGTTCGCCGTCGATCCGCCGGGCCGCCCCGAGCGCACCATCGGCTCCATCCTCGCCACCGCCACCTCGGGCCCGCTGCGCCTCGGCTTCGGTCCGATCCGCGATCACGTCCTCGGCTGCACCGTCGCGACCGGCGACGGGCGCGTTGTGACCGCCGGCGGCCGCGTGGTGAAGAACGTGGCCGGCTACGACCTCACCAAGCTGCAGGTGGGCGGCTTCGGCGGCTTCGGCGTGATCGCCGAAGTGAACCTGCGGCTCCGCGCGCTGCCGCGGGCGGACGTCACCCTGGTGGCCCGCGGGCCCCGCGATGCCCTCACCGGCTCCGCCCGCGACCTCGCCTCCGCCGGCATCGTCCCCGCCGCCCTCGAGCTGCTCTCGCCCGCGCTCGCGGCGGAGGCGGAGTGGGTGCTGGCCGCCCGCTTCGCGGGCACCGATGCGGCGACGCAGTCGGGCGCGCGCGCGCTCCAGGGGGTGAGCCGGCTCTCTTGGCAGGTGCTCCCCGCCGAGCGGAGCGCCGGGTTCTGGAGCGTGGCGGGCCGGGCACTGCTCGGCGGGCCCGTCACCCTTCGGCTGGGCGTCCTCCCCGACGGCCTCGACGACACCCTCGACATGCTCGCGCACCATCTCGACGAGGGCCTGGTCTCGGCCGGCGCGGGGGGCGGCATGCTCCGCTGGACCGGCGAGGCGACGGCGGAGCGGCTCCGCACCATCCGCCGCACCACCGCGGCGCGCGAGATCCCGATGACGATCGAGCGCGCACCGTGGCCGCTCCGCCACGCCGTGGGGCACTTCGGCGCGTACCGCGAGGGCGTGGGCCGCCTGGTGGGCGGGCTACGCGACAGCTTCGACCCCGGCCTCTCGCTGCAGGTCGCCCTCGAGGGGGACGATGCCGGCGGCTGAGCGCGACCGCGCGGGCTGGGCCGCGCTCGATCCCTGCGTGCACTGCGGCTTCTGTCTTCCCGCCTGTCCCACCTACCTCGCCACCGGCGACGAATCGGACAGCCCCCGCGGCCGCATCATGCTCATGCGGGCGCTCGAGCGCGGCGAGATCCCGGCGAACGATCCGGCCCTCGTCGAGCACCTCGACGCCTGTCTTGGCTGCCGCGGCTGCGAGCCGGTCTGCCCCTCGGGCGTGGCCTACGGGCGCGGGCTCGAGACCGCGCGCGAGACCCTGGCCCGCGCGAACAGCTTCTCGCTCCGCGCCCGCGCCATTCTCGCGGTCTTCCGCCGGGCGTTCCTCTGGCGGGCGATCTTCTCGCTCGGCCGGCTGCTGCGCGCGACCCGGATTCCCGATCTCGCGGCGCGCACGAGCTTCACCGCCGGGATGCTCGCCTCGACCGAGCCCCCCGACGTCATTGCGAGGCCCCGCAGGGGCCGAAGCAATCGCGCCGCCCGCGCTCCGGTCTC
>JAICVB010000151.1 GCA_025935545.1 Gemmatimonadales bacterium | reverse complement strand
GACCTCGCAGCGCGAAGGGATCCATGACGGCGACGCTCTCGATCGACATCGGCGGCAGCGGCCTCAAGGCCTCGGTTCTCGACGACGCGGGACAGTTCCTCGTCCCCCCCGGGCGGATGGAGACACCCCATCCGCTCGATCCCGAGAAGCTCATGGACGCGCTTCGCGACCTCGTGCGCCCGCTGCCGCGCTGGGACCGGATCTCCGCGGGCTTTCCCGGCGTGGTGCGCAAGGGCGTCATCCGCACCGCCGCCAACCTCGGAACGGAGGCTTTCCAGGGATTCGATCTCGCCGCCGCGCTGTCCGATGCCTTCGGCGCGCCCGCCCGCGTCGCCAACGACGCCGAAGTGCAGGGACTCGCCGCCGTGAGCGGCACGGGCGTGGAGATGGTGATCACGCTGGGCACCGGCTTCGGCTCCGCCCTCTTTTCCGACGGGCATCCGTGCGCCCACCTCGAGCTCGGACACCACGAGTTCCGGAAGGGACGCACCTACGAGGAAGCGCTGGGCGAGGCCGCCCTCGAGCAGGCGGGCAAGCGTAAGTGGCGGGCCCGCGTGGACCGCGCGATCGAGCAGCTCCGGATCCTCACGGACTTCGATCACCTCTACATCGGCGGCGGCAACGCCCGGCACCTCAAGCCCAGCGCCCTGCCTCCCGACGTCTCCACCGTGGACAACACCGACGGCATCCTGGGCGGCTTCCGCCTCTGGCAGCCCCACACCCCTGAGCGAGGAGCTCGCAATGCCTGACAACGTACGGACCGAAGAGCACAAGGTGAGCGGCGAGGGACTCGTCGCCCGGGTCAAGGAGCTGATCCGCGAAGGCAACGTCCGGCGCATCATCGTGAAGAACGACGAGGGGCGGAGCATCATGGAGATCCCCCTGACCCTCGGTGTCGTCGGTGCGATGCTGATGCCGGTGTTCGTGGCGCTGGGCGCGATCGCGGCGCTGGCATCGCACTACACCCTCGTGGTCGAAAAGGACGCCTGAACCGGGAGCCGTCACTTTTCCGTCTCGTTTCCGTATGGAACATCGGTCAACGGGAAGGGGCGGATCATGACGGTGCGCGACTGGACAGGGTGGGCACGCCTCGGGGCCGGCTTCCGCCGGAACCGGGGCCTCATCCTGATGGGCAGCCTCCTCGCACTCCTCCTCCTGTCGTTCAGCTGGGCCGAGAGCTGTGGCTTCGAAGGATGTCCGTCGGCGCGCTCGATCCAGGCCTTCCGCCCGTCCGAGGGCAGCCGCGTCCTCGACCGGTCCGGCCATACCCTCGGCCGACTGACCTACGTGCGGCGGGTGAACGTTCCGCTGTCCCGCGTCCCCCGCCAGGTGCGCGCCGCCTTCATCGCGGTGGAGGACCGGCGCTTCTACGAGCACCAGGGCGTCGACTGGCGGAGCGCCGTCCGCGCGAGCTGGCGGAACCTCCGGAGTCTCGGCGTCGAAGAGGGATTCAGCACCATCACGATGCAGGTGGTCCGGAACGCCTTCATCCCCGAGATGGCGGGCGAGCGGAGCCTTCGCCGGAAGCTGATCGAGATCGCCATGGCGTACCGCCTCGAGGCGACGCTCACCAAGCAGCAGATCCTCGAGCTCTACCTCAACGTCATCTATTTCGGCAACGGGACCTACGGGGTCGAGGCGGCCAGCCGCGACCTCTTCGGGAAGAGCGTCGGACAGCTGACGCTGGCGGAGGCGGCGACGCTCGCCGGGCTCCCCAAGGCGCCGTCGGCCTATGCGCCGAGGCGCCACCCCGACCGCGCGACGGAGCGGCGGAACGTGGTCCTCGCGCTCATGGTCCGGGAGCGCTACATCTCGCGCGCCGCGGCCGAAGCGGCGGCGGACGAGCCGCTCGAGCTGGCCGACGATGAATGGCGCCCGCCGGAGGACGCCTCCACCGCGCTCGATCCCGTCCGGGTCTTCGTGGATTCGGTCCTGGGCGACCGCGCGCATGGCCAGGACGTGGTGGTGCGCACCTCACTGGATGGCCGCGCGCAGCGGGCCGCGGAGGCCGCGGTGCGCGCGCAGGCCGCCAGGATCGAGCGGAACGCCGGGCAGGACGGCGTCGAGGGAGCCATGGTCGCCATCGACCCGCGAAACGGCGAGATCCGGGCGCTGGTGGGCGGGCGGAGCTACGCTCGCCGCGGCTTCAACCGGGCGCTCGCGGCCCGCCGGCAGCCGGGCTCCGCCTTCAAGCCGTTCGTCTATGCGGCAGCGATCGCGTCCGGCGTGAGCCCGGCGACCATCCTCGATGACGAGCCGATCGAAGTCGAGCAGAACGGCGGCACGTGGACGCCGTCCAACTATGACGACGACTACGCGGGGCCGGTCACGCTGCGCCGCGCGCTGATGCGCTCCGCCAACGCGGCCACCGTGCGCCTGGCGCTGGCCCTCGGCACCAGGCGGGTGATGGACATGGCGCGCCGGGCGGGCATCGGCTCGCCCATGCAGGACGTCCCGGCCCTCGCCCTGGGCGCGCTCGACGTGACGCCGCTCGAGCTGGTGACCGCATACGCACCCTTCGCCAACGGCGGCTTCCGCGTGCAGCCCTCGATCGTCCGCCGCATCGAGACGACCGATGGCCACATCCTCTGGCAGCGTCCCACCCCGGGGCGCGTGGCGGTCCTCGACGAGCGCGATGCCTTCGAGCTGACCTCGATGCTGCAGTCGGTGGTGGACGGCGGCACCGGCCGCACCATCCGCGACCTCGGCGTGCGCGGGCCCGTCGCCGGGAAGACCGGCACCACCAACGACGGCAATGATGTCTGGTTCGTGGGCTACACGCCGACCGTGGTCGCGGGCTTCTGGTTCGGCTACGACACGCCGCACTCGCTCGGCTACGGCGCCTCCGGGGGGCGGCTCGCGGCTCCTGCCTGGGCCTCGTTCTACCTCCGCGGGTGGCGCGAAGGCCTCGGCACCGGCTGGCGGCCCCCCGCCGGCCTCGTGAGCGTGACCATCGACGCCACCAACGGAGAGCTGGCCGGCGAGTGGTGCCCGGTCACCCAGCGCGAGTGGTTCCGGAGCGGCTCGGAGCCGACCGTGCAATGCCACGAGCATGGGGAGCCGTTCGACATGCAGCTCGAGGAGATCGCGCGGCGGGTGGAGCGCACCCTGCGCCGGGTCTTCCGCTTCTAGGGAGCTGAGGCCGGGGACCGGTCACTTGTCACGGCGGCGGCCCGCTGCTCCCCGTACTCTGCTCGCCCACACCGAATGAGGTGCAGCATGGCGAGCAGCGACGACGCGCCGCGCGAGGACCGCCGGCGAACCACCACGAGACAATGGACCGGCCCCGAGCGCCGCAGCCGGTTTGCCGCCGGCGCGGGGGGCCAGCTCCTCGAGCGCGGCGAGGGCGTGGCCGACCCCGTCGGCGCGCTCGATGACGAGCCGGACGCCTTCTCCACACGTGGCGAGTCCGGCACCAACATCGGCGGCCGGTACGGCGGGCCCGTGCACGAGGCGGGCGGCAATCCCAACCGCGGCGACGAACCCGATCACATCGACGGCGGGACCGGCGGCGAAGGTGGCTTCGGCACCCTCGCCGGCGGGATCGCGAAGGGCGAAGGCTCGTCCGACGACGCGCCCCGCTCGGATGAATGGACGCGCCATGGCGGCCCGGTCTCGGGCGCTACGGGACATGAAGGCTTCGATTTCGACGGCGAGGACACCTGGGGCGAAAGCCAGCGGAGGAGCGAATGAGCTCGATCTACGACACGGTGAAGCAGCAGCTCGGCTCGGGCGGCATCGACCGCATCAGCCAGCAGCTCGGGATTCCCCCCGAGCAGGCCCAGGCCGCCGTCGCGGCGGCGATCCCGATGGTGATGGGCGGCATGGCCCGCCAGGCGGCCCAGCCCGGTGGCGCGGAGGCGATCCACCAGGCGGTGGAGACCCACGCCGCGATGCCCGCGGCCGATCCGGGCCTGCTGCACGGGGGCGCCGGAGGCGGCGGCCTCATCGGCCGCATCCTGGGAAACCACCACGAGCAGGTGCAGGAGAACGTGAGCAAGGCGAGCACGCTGAGCACCGAAAAGACCGGCAAGCTGCTCATGATGCTGGCGCCGGTCGTGCTCATGGCGCTGGCGAAGCACCGGCAGGCCGGCGCCACGCCGCAGCAGCTGCCGCAGGTGCTGGAGCAGGGGCAGCAGCAGGCGGCCGAGCGCGCGGCGGAAGAGCATCCCCAGCTCGGCGGCATGCTGGGCGGCATGCTCAACAAGGTGCTCGGCGGGCTGGGCTCGCTCTAGCGAACGCCCGCTAGCGGAAGCTCCGGGCCGTGTGCGTGAGCCGCCGTACCTGAAGCTCCTTCAGGCGGCGGCTCACGACGTTCCGCACCTCGCCGTCGCGCTCGAAGCGCCCGAGCACCACCACGAACGGCGCGAACTTCACCACCTCGGCATACTCCGTCGCGATCTTCTCCGGCACGATCACGTTGATGAAGCCGTGCTCGTCCTCCAGCAGGAGGAAGACGGTGCCGTTGGCGCTGAGGGGACGCTGGCGAATGGTGACGAGCCCCCCGACCAGCACCTCGCGCCGGCCGTCGAGCGCCTGCAGG
>JAICVB010000168.1 GCA_025935545.1 Gemmatimonadales bacterium | reverse complement strand
GCTCTTTCCTGCTCCTGTGGGACTGCTTGCCGACCACGCCAACCGGGACGAGGGGGATTCGTGATGCAGCAGCATGACTGGGCGGGCGTCTTCCCCGCCATCACCACGCCGTTCGGGAGCGACGGCGAGATCGACGCGCCCGCGCTGGCCGCACACGTCGGCTGGCTCGCCGATGCGGGCTGTCGCGGCATCGTCGCCCTGGGGTCGCTTGGCGAAGGTGCCACCCTCCGGGCCGACGAGAAGGTGCGGGTCCTGCAGGTCTGCCGCGAGGCGCTGAGCGGGCGGCTGCCGCTCATCGCGGGCATCAGCGGGCTCTCTACGGAGGAGTGCGTGGCGCTGGCGCGCGCGGCGGAGCGGGTCGGCTGCACCGGCCTCATGGTGCTGCCGCCCTACGTGTACCGTGGCGACTGGCCCGAGACCGAAGCGCACTTCACCGCGGTCCTCGGGGCCACCTCGCTCTCCTGCATGCTCTACAACAATCCGATCGCCTACGGAACCGACCTGCTGGCCGACGATGTCGCGCGCCTCGCCGAGCGGCACCGGAACGTGCACGCCGTAAAGGAGTCGAGCGGGGATGTGCGTCGGGTGACCGCGCTCCGCACCACGCTCGGCAATCGCCTGCAGCTCTTCGCCGGGCTGGATGACATGATCGTGGAGGCCGCCGCGATGGGCGCGCACGGCTGGGTGGCGGGCCTGGTGAATGCCTTCCCGGTCGAGTCGGTGCGCCTCTTCGAGCTCGCGCGCGCCGGCCGTGCCGACGAAGTGCGCCGGCTCTACGACTGGTTCCTCCCCCTCCTCCGCTTCGACACGGTGCCGAAGTTCGTGCAGCTGATCAAGCTGGCCCAGGCGGAGGTGGGGAAGGGGAGCGAGCGGGTCCGGCCGCCCCGGCTCGCGCTGGCCGGCGCCGAGCGGGCCGCCGTCCTCGGCGTGCTGCATCGCCAGCTCTCGGTCCGGCCGCTGCTCTAGCGTCAGAGGCCGGTCGGATAGGTCTCCTCCGGCTCGCCGGTCTCCCAGCTTGCCGTGCGCTCCAGCGGTACCAGCGCCTCGGTCTCGTCGAAGTGCAGGATGAAGTCGAACTGGCGCGACAGCACCGTCTCGAAGTAGTGGCTCCAGCGCTCGGTCTCCGGGCGGTACACCACGCCGATCGCCCGCTGGAGCAGGGGCGTGGCCAGCTCGCGCGCGGCCGGGCCCCGGCCCCGGAGGTCGAGCATGAAGGCCGGCATTTCCGCCTCGTGGAAGAGCCGCTCGCAGCTGCCCGGGAGGCCTGGACGCACCCGTTTCCGCTCGGCCGGCTCGTCCCAGTCATTCGCAGCGGTCACGGTTCCCCGGAAGGTGCTGAAGCCGATGAGCACGGTGTCGCGTCCGTACGCCTCCCGGATCAGCTGGCCGAGGTTGAGCTCGCCGCGTGACCCCATTTCCGTCGCCCGCGCGTCGCCCAGGTGGGAGTTGTGGGCCCAGACGACGATGCGCGCGTCACCGCCGCGGCGCCGCGTGAGGTGCTCGCCCAGCGCCTGGAACGTCTCGGCCATGTGTCCGTCGCGGAGATTCCACGACGACACCCGCCCTCGGAACATCGACCGGTAGTATTCCTCCGCGTTCTGTACCAGCCGCGCATTCTGTTCCGCGAAGAACCGCTCGTCATCGGCCTCGCCGCCGGGGGCGTGGCGCCGGGTGCGCTGCAGCTCCACCAGCTGCGCCACGGCCTTCTCCTCGCACGGCTCCGCGGCGCCGATCGCCGCGGCGTACCCGTACGCCTGGCTGTCCTGCTGGAAATCCTCGAAGCAGGCATACCGCTGCCGGGCCCGCGCCGCCGCATCCGGGTCCACCCGGTCGAGGTAGCCGAGCACCGCCTCGATCGAGGTGAACAGGCTGTAGAGATCGAGCCCGTAGAATCCTGCCGCGTCCCGCGCCGGCCGGGGCCCGAGCGCGTCGTTCCGCTCGCGGAGCCAGGCCACGAACTCGAGCACGTCCTGGTTGCGCCACATCCAGTGGGGGAAGCGCCGGAAGTCGTCCAGTGACTCCTCGGCCGAGTCGTCGGTCAGGCCCCGCACGAACCGGTTGATCCGGTAGGCGTCCGGCCAGTCCCCCTCCACGGCGACGGCGGCGAAGCCCCGCTCGTCGATCAGCCGCCGGGTGATGCGCGCGCGCTCGCGGTAGAACTCGTGCGTGCCGTGCGATGCCTCGCCGATCAGCACGTATCGCGCGTCGCCGATCCGGTCGAGGAGGGTGTCATAGTCGGCGCCGGCGCCGGGAAGAGGGATCGCCTCGTCGCGGACCGCGCGGACGGCGCTGCTGGTTTCGGTCGTGCGCATGGAACCCCGCCCTGACGCTGACGGGTGATCAATAGGCGCGGCGCACCACGATCACGGTGAGCCGGATCACAGCCGCTTGCGGCCGCGCCGGCACCGCTCCTAGAATGGCAGGGAATCCTCTCGAGGCTCTTCATGCATCACGTGCCGGGATCGCGCTCACGGGTGTTCGTGGTGGTGGCCGCCGTCGTGCTGGTGGGGCTCGCCGTCTGGGCGGTGAGCGCGCGGAGCCGCCCGGCATTCGCCGTCTACGATACGCTGCCGGCCGCGCTTCATCAGGATTCGCCGGGGGCCCCCCCGCCGCGCGACAGCGACCGCGTTGCGCACCCTGCCGCGGCAGGTTCCGAGGCCATCTCGCCCGAGCGCACCCACGCCGCCACCCGCGAGCCGCCGCGCGCGGCGAGCGCTCCCGTCCCGGCACCGCGCGCCGATACGGCCACGACCGACTCCGCCGCCACGCGCGACTCGGCCGCGGTCCGGCCGCATCGGTCCGACAACTATGGCGGCTACAGCGGCTACGGGTCGCGGGAGCGCCGCGGCGACACCCATGCGCGGTGACCGTGCCTGGTTTCTCCTTTTCTTCCTCACCTTCGCGTGGTTCACCCAGGGCGGCTTCGCCAACTCGAACGCGCGCTTCGATCTCTCGCTGTCAATCGCGATGGGGCACCGGTACGACATCGATC
>JAICVB010000087.1 GCA_025935545.1 Gemmatimonadales bacterium | reverse complement strand
CAGCGCACCGCCACCGAGGACATCAAGCGCGACATGGAGCAGCCGCGCCCCATGGACCGCCTGCTCGTGGGCGACGTGGGCTACGGCAAGACCGAGGTCGCCGTGCGGGCGGCGTTCAAGGCGGTGCAGGGCGGGAAGCAGGTGGCGGTGCTGGTGCCCACCACGATCCTGGCGGAGCAGCACGGCCGCACCTTCACCGAGCGGCTGGCGGACTATCCGGTGAAGATCGAGGTGCTGTCGCGCTTCCGCACGGCGAAGGAGCAGAAGCAGGCGCTCACCCGGCTCGCGAGCGGCGAGACCGACATCGTGATCGGCACCCACCGGCTGCTCTCGAAGGACGTGGCCTTCAAGGACCTGGGTCTCCTCGTGGTGGACGAGGAGCATCGCTTCGGGGTGAAGCACAAGGAGCGGCTCAAGGAGCTGCGCCTGCAGGTGGACGTGCTCACCCTCACCGCCACGCCGATTCCGCGGACGCTCCACCTCTCGCTCGCGGGCCTCCGCGACCTCACGCTGATCGAGACGCCGCCGCGCGACCGCTCCGCCGTGCTGACCTTCGTCGAGCCCTGGGACGACGCCCTCCTCGAGGAGGCCTTTGCCCGCGAGCTGGATCGCGGCGGCCAGGCGTTCATGGTGCACAACCGGATCGAGACGATCGAGACCATCGCCGCCCGCGTGCGGGCGCTCGCGCCGCGGGCCCGGGTGGCGGTCGCCCACGGGCAGATGGCGGCGGACGATCTCGAGCAGGTGATGCGGGGGTTCGTGTCGGGAGAGGTGGACATCCTCGTCACCACGATGATCGTGGAGTCGGGCCTGGATGTCCCCAACGCCAACACCATGGTGGTGCACGACGCGCACCGGCTTGGCCTCGCGCAGCTCTACCAGCTGCGCGGCCGGGTGGGTCGCAGCCACCGCCGGGCCTACTGCTACCTGCTGGTGCCCGACACCATCGATGCCGACGCGGAGGACCGCCTCAAGGTGCTGGAACACCACACCGAGCTCGGCGCCGGATACCGGATCGCCCTCAAGGACCTGGAGCTGCGCGGCGCCGGCAACCTGCTGGGCTCCGAGCAGTCGGGCCACGCGCACGCGGTGGGCTTCGACCTCTACCTCCGCTGGCTGGAGGAGACGGTGAAGGCGCTCCGCGGCCAGGGCGGACAGGACCAGCCGCTTCCGCCGGACGTGGTGCTCGACCGGCCGTCGCACCTGCCCGACGGCTACGTGGCCGACGACGACGTCAAGCTCGACCTCTACCGGCGACTGGCGCGGGCGGTGTCGTCTGGTGAAATTGATCAGCTTCGCGAGGAAATCCGCGAGCGGTTCGGCCCGCTGCCGCCCGAGGCCGAGACGCTGCTCGACATGGCCCGGCTCCGGGTCGTGGGGGCCGCGCTCGGCCTCCAGCACGTCCTGGTGCGGGGTGACGAGGCCCGGCTCACCTTCCGGGCCGGCGCGGCGCCGCGGATGGCCGGCCTCACCGCCGCCCTCGACGACGTCCAGCTCGCCGCCGATGTCCGGCGGACCGTGCCGCTCTCGCTCCGCCTCACCCGTCTCGGCGGCGAGGCGATGATCCCCGCGCTGGTCCGCGCGCTCCGAGCCGTGGCCACCTGACCGCCCTCTTCCTGGAGACCTGATGCGCCGCCTGTTGATCGCTGCCGGACTGCTCGGCATCGCCGGATGCTCGAACTTCCGCGACCTCTTCTCGGCGCACGCCGACGTGGCGGCCACGGCCGGCGCGCTGGAGCTCAAGACCGACCGGCTGGGCCAGATCCTGGCCGGGCCCAAGGGCGCGCAGCTCAACCGCGAGGCCTCCGAGTTCGTCGGCAACCTCTGGATCGACTACGCGCTCTTCGCGCAGGCCGTCGCCACCGGCAAGCTGCCCACCGACTCTGCCGCCGTCGCCGAGGTGTTCTGGCCCGACATCGCCGACCTCCGGTCGCGGCACTGGTTCGACTCGCTGCTCGCGCGGCGCAGCCAGGTCTCGCCCTCGGCGGCCGACAGCGTCTATGCCGGGAACCAGATCCGGGTGTTCCAGCACATCCTCTTCCGGGTGGACCCGAACGCCGTGCCGGAGGAGCGCGCCGCGGTGCACAAGCAGGCGGAGACCGCGCTCACCCGGCTCAAGGGCGGCGCCGATTTCGGCGCGATGGCCGCGCAGCTGTCGCAGGACGGAAGTGCGCAGGACCAGGGGTTCCTGCCGCCCAAGCCGCGGGGTGCCTTCGTGACGGCGTTCGACAGCGCGGGCTGGTCGCTCGCGCCGGGAGCCCTGAGCGGCATCGTCGAGACGCCGTATGGCTATCACATCATCCGGCGGCCCCCCGCCGCGGCGGTCCACGAGCGCCTCACCGCCTGGCTCCGGGAAGGCGCGGGCGTCCGGCTCGACTCGCTCTACCTCGACAGTCTCGGCATCCAGCGGAAGGTGAAGATCGCGTCCACCGCGCCGGCCACCATCCGCGCGGCGGTGGAGGACCTGGACGGCAGCGCCACCTCCAAGAAGGCGATCGCCACCTATCAGGGCGGCGAGATGACGGTCGGCGACATCGTGAAGTGGATCCGCCAGATCCCGCCCGCCGTCGTGGCGCAGATCAAGTCCGCCACCGACACCCAGCTCGTGAGCTTCGCCCGCCAGGTCACCAACAGCGAGCTGCTCCTCCGCCAGGCCGACTCGGCACACGTGACCCTCACGCCGGCGGAATGGCAGCAGATCCGCGACCAGTACCGCATGCAGGTGGATTCGCTCAAGGCGGACATGGCCATCTCGGGCGCCGATTTTGCCGACACGACGGTCGCGGCGTCGGAGCGGGTCAAGGTGGCGGGCCTCAAGCTCGACCAGTACTTCGACGCGCTCCTCGCGGGGAAGACGCGCCTGCGGCCGCTGCCGTCCACGCTGGCCGCGGTGCTCCGCTCCCGCATGCCGCACCGGCTCTACGAGGCGGGCCTCGCGCGCGGTCTCGAGCAGGCCCGGGCCATCCGCGCGAAGACCGATTCCACCAACGCGCCCGGCGCTCCAAAGGGACCCGCCGGCGCGGCGGGCGCGGTGCGGCCGGCCCCGGGCGGAGCGCCGGTGCCCCAGGCACCCGCTCCGGCACCGGCTGCGAGGGACTCAGGGAAGTGACGAGGAACGCATGAACCGGCTGTGCCCGGCCGCGGCCATCGCCGCGGCCACGCTCATCGGGCCGGCGCGGCTCGCGGCGCAGGGAACGCCCGCGACGCCCGCGGCGGTGCGCCAGCTGCACGACACCACGTTCGCCACCGACCGTGTCATCGCGGTGGTCGGCAACCGGCCCATCCTGCTCTCGCAGGTCGACGAGGAGATCTTCACCCGGCAGTCGCAGGGCGGCCTCAAGCCGCCGCAGGATGACGCCGGGCTGGACTCGCTCCGCCAGTCGGTCATGGCGGACCTCATCGACGAGGAGCTCCTGGTCCAGGAGGCGCAGCGCGACACCACCATCAAGGTGAGTGACGAAGAGGTGATGCAGGGGGTGGACCAGCAGGTCAAGAACGTCCGCGCCCGGTTCACCTCGGAGCTCGACTTCAACACCGAGCTCCGGAAGGCCGGATTCGACACACCCGACGAGTACCGCCGCTGGACCGCGGACAACATCCGCCGCTCGTTCTACCGCACCCGGCTGCTGGAGCACCTCAAGGACCGCGGCCGCCTCAAGCCGGTGGCGCCCACCGACCGCGAGATGCGCGACTACTTCGCGCAGACCCGCGCCACGATGGAGAAGCGGCCGCCCACGATCTCGTTCCGCCAGATCGTCATCTCGCCGCGGGCGAGCGACTCCGCGCGCGCCCGCGCGCGGGCGCTGGCCGATTCCATCGCCATCGAGCTCCGGAAGGGCGCCGACTTCGCGAGCACGGCCAAGCGATTCTCGCAGGATCCGGGGAGCCGCGACAACGGCGGCGACCTGGGCTGGCAGCGCCGCGGCACCTTCCTCCCCGAGTTCGAGCGCGTCGAGTTCTCGCTCAAGCCGGGCGCGATCTCCGATCCGGTCGAAACCGCCTTCGGCTTCCACATCATCCAGGTCGTCCGGACCCAGCCGACCGAGACGAATGCGCGGCACATCCTCATCATGGCGGCCGTCACCCCCGCCGATGTGGACACGGCGCGCGCGCTGGCGGCGCGGGTCTACCAGGCCGTGGCGGCGGGGGCATCGTTCGACTCGCTGCAGCGGATCTACCACGACAAGGCGGAGGAGCGTGAGGCGCTCTCGGTGCCGCTCGACCGGCTGCCCGACATGTACGCCAAGGGAATCGGCACTGCCGATTCGGGCGCCGTCGTGCCGCCGTTCGAGCTCACCGGCGCCGACGGCCGCACCAAGTTCGCCATCGTCAAGGTGACGGAGCGGCGCCCGGCCGGCGACCTCACCTACGACGACGTCAAGGAAAAGCTCCGCACCCAGCTGGGCGAGGAGTTCGCCATCCGCCGGCTCCTGGCCCGGCTCCGCGCCTCCACCTACGTGGACATCCGCAAGCTTTGACCCCGCGGCTCGCGGTCACCCTCGGCGATCCGCGCGGCATCGGACCCGAGATCGTGGCCCGCGCGCTGGCGGCGCCGCTCGACGCCGAGCTCACCCTCATCGGGGCCGAAGACCAGGTCGCGGCGATCCTGCCCGCTGACCCGCGCATTCGCCGCATCGCCGTCGGCACCTGGAACGGCGGGAGCGGGGAGCGCGCCGATCACGGCCGGACGCTCCGCGCGGGCCGGATCACCGGCCACGCGGTCGAAGCGGCGGCCCGCCTGGCGCTCGCCGGCGAGGCCGACGCGATCGTGACCGCGCCCGCCCACAAGCACGCGCTCCACCTCGCCGGTTTTCCCTATCCAGGCCACACCGAGTGGCTGGCCCACCTGGCGGGCGACGTGGACGTGGCCATGATGCTCGCGGCCGACGAGCTCCGGGTGGTGCTGGTCACCACCCACGTGCCGTTCCGCGACGTGCCGTCACTGCTCACGACCGAGCGGATCGTCCGGACTGGCCGGGTGACGCTCTCGGCGCTCCGCGACTGGTTCGGCATCGCGGCGCCGCGGCTGGCCCTGTGCGCCGTGAACCCGCACGCCGGCGAATCGGGCCTCTTCGGCGACGAGGAGCCGCGGGTGCTCGCACCGGCGGCGGCCCAGCTCGGCGCCGTGGGGCCGTTGCCGGCGGACACGGTGTTCGTGCGGGCGATGCGGGGGGAGTTCGACGCGGTGCTCGCGCCCTATCACGACGTGGGGATGACGGCCATCAAGGTGGCGGCGTTCGGGCGCGCGGTGAACGTGACGCTGGGGCTTCCGTTCCCCCGCACCTCACCCGATCACGGCACCGCCTTCGACATCGCGGGCACCGGCCAGGCCGATCCATCGAGCATGCGCGCCGCGCTCGAGCTCGCCGCCCGGCTCGGCGTCAGGCGGGCTTCTCCTCCGGCCTGATCGCGACCACCCGAAGCGCCTTGACCCGCCGGCCGTCCATCTCCGCCACCTCGAAGGTGTGGCTCCCCACGGTGACGCGATCGCCGACCCGGGGCAGCCGGCCGAGCAGCCCGAAGACGTACCCACCCAGCGTCGTGTAGTCGGTGTCGTCGAGGCTGGTGTCGTAGTCGGAGTTGAAGTCGGTGATGGGCATGGCGCCGTCCACCAGCGGCGCGCCCTCGACGGGGCGCGGCCGTTCCTGGGTGAGGTCGTGCTCGTCGAAGATCGGCCCGACGATCTCCTCCAGCAGGTCCTCCATCGTGACCAGCCCCGCCGTCCCGCCGTACTCGTCCAGGACGATCGCGAGGTGGACCTTGAGCCGCTTCATGTCGGCCAGCACGTCCTCCACCTCGCGGGTGCCGGGCACGAAGAGCGGCGGCCGCATGATGGAGCGCACGGTTTCCTTGGGCCGGGAGCGGAGCGCGGTCAGCACGTCCTTGGCGTGCACCACGCCCACGATCTCGTCGAGCGAGTCGGTGTACACCGGGTAGCGCGAGCGCCGCTCGGCGGCCACCTCGTCGGCGGCGGCCTCGATGTCGATGTCGGCGGCGAGGCCGATCATCTGGGTGCGGGGCGTCATCACCTCCTGCGCCGTCTTCTCGCTGAACTCGAAGACGCCCTCCAGCATCCGGGCGTCGCCCTTGAGCAGGGTGCCCCCCTCTTCGCTCTGCTCCACGAGCATCCTGATCTCCTCGGGCGAGTGGAGCCGGTCCTCCTCGCCGGGCGGCTTGATGCCGGCCAGGGCGAGGACGCGGTTGGAGATCCCCTTGAGGACGGCGATCGGGCCCGCCATGACCCAGGCGAAGCCGATCAGGACCGGCGCCGTCCATGAGGCCACCACCTCGGGATGCACCAGCGCCACCGCCTTGGGCACTAGCTCGCCGAAGGTGATGTGCAGCATCGTGATCAGGGTGAACGCGATGATGGAGGCGATGGTGTGGGTGGTGACCGCGCTCAGCACCGGCGGCAGGGAGGCAAAGGCGCCGTGGAGGAGCTGGGCCACCGCCGGCTCGCCCACCCAGCCGAGCCCGAGGGAGGTGAGGGTGATGCCGAGCTGGGTGGCGGAGATGTAGCGGGCCAGCGATTGAATGGCCCGCCGAGCCAGCGTAGCTTTGCGATTTCCTGCCCGGATCATCTCGTCGAGGCGGGTCTTGCGCGCGCTCACCAGCGAGAACTCGGTGGCGACGAAGAACGCGTTCGCCAGGACGAGAATGACGACGGCGACCAGCCCGAATCCGGTCGAGGTAGGCTGTGACGGTTCCATATCGCGTTAAGTCTAACGAGGAAGCGACTTTAGCGCGAGAGCAGGCGCCCGCGCGCGTGGGCGATTGCTCGCACGCGTCCATCGCGGGGGGCCCGGCGCGCGGCGCGTCGCGCCGGCTCAGGTACGTACTCGCGCTCACCACCGCGTTCATGCTGGTCGAGGCGGCGGGCGGGTGGCTCAGCGGATCACTCGCGCTCCTGGCCGACGCCGGGCACATGCTGACGGACGTCGGCGCCCTCGGACTCTCGCTCCTCACCGCGTCGATCGCACGGCGCCCGGCCGACGACCGGAAGACCTACGGGTATCTCCGCTGGGAGATCCTGGCAGCGCTGGTCAACGGCGCGGCGCTCATCGTGATCGCGGGGTGGGTGGTCTACGAAGCGGTCCACCGGCTGGGCCAGCCCCACCCGGTGGCGGGCGGCCTGCTCCTCGGCGTCGCGGCGGCGGGAGCGCTGGCGAACGCCGTGGCGCTCCGCCTCCTGCATGGCGCGCACGAGCACAGCCTCAATACCCGCGGCGCCTACCTGCATGTCATGGCGGACCTGCTGGGATCAGTCGCCGCCGTCGGGGCCGGCGTGGTCATCCTGCTCACCGGCTGGACGCCGATCGACCCCATCCTGTCGGTGCTGCTGGCACTCCTGATCCTGGCGGGGGCGTGGCGGCTGGTGCGGGAGAGCACCGACATCCTGCTCGAGGCCGTGCCGCGCACGGTCTCCATGCCCGACGTGCAGGAGCGGATGCTGGCGGTGGACGGGGTCCGCGCGGTGCACGACCTGCACGTCTGGACGGTGACGAGCGGCGTGATCGCCATGAGCGGACACGCCGTCGTCCCCGCGCTCGGCGACCACCCGGCGGTGCTCGACGGGATCCGCCGCGCCATGGGTACGCTCGGCATCGGGCACGTCACCATCCAGCTCGAGGTGGGCGACGGGTGCGAGCCGGTCGAAACGGACGCTTCGCACGCGCCGTCACACGCCGGCCACTCCCACCCACACTGAGCCGATTCGGGCCCGAAAACCGGCCCCTGCCGTGTCTTGCGGCAGGGGCCGGGGACGTCTATATATGCGCCCGCGGGCCCGGCGGTTCGGGCCCTTTATGGCTTGGGGGATATGTGATTCGTAACATCGCGATCATCGCGCACGTCGACCACGGGAAGACCACGCTGGTGGACCAGATGCTCCGGCAGGCCGGGGCCTTCCGGGCCAACCAGCAGGTGGCCGAGCGCGTGATGGACTCGAACCCGCTCGAGCGCGAGCGCGGGATCACGATCCTGGCCAAGAACACCGCGGTGAACTGGCGCGGGACCAAGATCAACATCGTGGACACGCCGGGCCACGCCGACTTCGGCGGCGAGGTCGAGCGCATCCTCCGCATGGTGGACGGCGTGCTGATCCTGGTGGACGCGGCCGAGGGGCCGATGCCGCAGACGCGGTTCGTGACGCGGAAGGCGCTGGCGCTGGGGCATCGGCCGATCGTGGCGATCAACAAGATCGACCGGGCCGACGCCGAGCCCCTTCGGGTGCACGACGAGGTGCTCGGCCTCTTCATCGACCTGGACGCGACGCACGAGCAGCTCGACGCGCCATTCCTTTATACGTCGAGCCGCGCCGGCACCGCGACCACCGAGCTGGACCAGCCGGGCACCGACCTGGCGCCGCTCTTCCAGGCCATCCTCGACTACGTGCCCGAGCCGAGGAGCGACACCAGCGCGCCGTTCCAGATGCTGGTTTCCACCCTCGACTTCTCGAACTTCCTGGGCCGGATCGCGATCGGCCGGATCGAGCGGGGCCGCGTCCGCGTGGGCGACCAGGTGGCGCTCCTCCCGATGGGCGAGCCCGGGATGGTGGGCGACGGCGAGACCATCGAGCGGAACCGGGTCACCCGGCTCTACACCTTCGACGGCCTCAACCGCGTCGAGGTGGAGGAGGCGTCGGCCGGCGACATCGTGGCGCTCGCGGGCTTCGAGGGGATCGAGATCGGGAAGACCTTCACCTCGGTCGAGCATCCCGAGCGGCTGGCGGGCATCGCGGTCGAGGAGCCCACGATCTCGGTGGACTTCATCGTGAACAACAGCCCCTTTGCGGGCCGCGAGGGGAAGTTCGTCACCAGCCGCCAGCTGCGGGACCGGCTCTTCAAGGAGCTCGAGCGGAACGTGGCGCTCCGGGTCGAGCCGACCGACAGTCCCGACACGCACACCGTGGCCGGCCGGGGCGAGCTGCACCTCGGCATCCTGATGGAGACGATGCGGCGCGAGGGGTTCGAGTTCCAGGTCAGCCGGCCGCGGGTGATCACGAAGGAAGGGCCCAACGGCGAGCGCTACGAGCCGTACGAGGAGCTGATGATCGACGTGCCCGAGGACTACATGGGCGCGGTGATGGAGAAGCTGGGGCCGCGGCGCTCCGAGATGACCGAGATGAAGAATCCGGGGCAGGGGATGGTGCGTATGACCTTCCGGATCCCGGCGCGCGGGCTGTTCGGCTACCGGTCGGAGTTTCTCACCGACACGCGGGGAACGGGTATCATGCACCACCGTTTCCTGGAGTATGGTCCGTGGGCGGGACCCCTGTCGGGGCGGAAGCGCGGGGTGCTGGTGGCCGACCGCGAGGGCACGGTGGTGGCATTCGCGCTGGGGAACCTGCAGGAGCGGGCCCAGATGTTCGTGGCCCCGGGTGACCTGGTGTACGAGGGGATGCTGGCGGGCGAGAACTCGCGGCCGGCCGACCTCGACGTCAACGTCACCAAGGAAAAGAAGCTCACGAACATGCGGACCACGGCCACGGACGACAACGTGATCCTGGAGCCGCCGCGGCAGATCACGCTGGAGTACGCCCTCGAGTACATCGAGGAGGATGAGCTGATCGAGGTCACGCCGAAGTCGATCCGGCTCCGGAAGCGGCAGCTGGCGGCGACCGACCGGAAGAAGGCCGCGCGCGCCGCCGCGCGGGTGGAGAACGCGTCGTAACTGGAGAACGTGTCCTGGACGCTGGTGCCTAACTCTCTCTGATGGCGGAGGACAACATGCTGGCCTGGGAGACGTCGGTGGGGGCCGTCGAGATGCGTCGGCAGTTCGATGACGACGAGGACGAGTTCGAGGACGGGTTCACCTTCGACGACGACGAGGATGAGGACGACGAGCTGGAGGACGACGAGCTCGAGGACGACGAGCTGGAGGACGACGAGCTCGAGGACGACCTGATCCTGGACGACGAGGAAGAGGACGAACGGTAGGACGTT
>JAICVB010000016.1 GCA_025935545.1 Gemmatimonadales bacterium | reverse complement strand
GGGCCATCCTGTCCGGCGGCGCTTCGCGGCTGGGCGCCCTCGCGAGGCCGTGGGTGGTGCCGGCTCCCCTGGCCGATCTCGCGACCGCGATCGGCACCGCGGCGATCCCTGCGCCGGCCCGGAGCTGGCGCACCGCGCGCGGTGACGTGTCCCTCGAGGAACCGGTGCTCGTCGGCATCCTCAACGTCACACCCGACAGCTTCAGCGACGGCGGCGAGCACATGGGCGTCGGCGGCGCCGTGCAGCACGCCGACCGCCTCCTCGAGGGCGGCGCCCGCATCATCGATATCGGCGGCGAATCGACCCGGCCGGGCCGCACCGCGGCGGTTGCCGTCGAGGATGAGCTGGCGAGGACGATCCCCGTCGTGTCGGCGGTCGTCCGCCGGCACCCGGACCTGCTCGTATCAATCGACACCGTCAAGGCCGAGGTGGCTCGCGCCGCGCTCGACGCCGGCGCGGCGATCGTCAACGACGTGTCCGCCTTCCGGTTCGATCCGGCGATGGCGGATACCGTCGGCGCCGCCGGCGCCGGAGCCATCCTCATGCATTCGCGCGGCGGCATCCTCGAGATCGCCTCCTACCGGCACGCGAGCTATCCCGACGGGGTCGTCTCCGCCGTTCTCGGCGAGCTGGCCGGGGCCGTCCGGAACGCAATCGAGAGGGGAATTCCACGCGAATCCATCGTGGTCGATCCGGGCCTGGGTTTCTCCAAGACCCCGCCGCAGAATCTCCAGCTCCTCGACCAGCTGGGAGTGCTGCTCTCGCTGGGCCATCCGCTGATGGTGGGTGCCTCGCGGAAGCGGTTCCTCGCCGCTCGGCCGGACGACCGGCCCGCCGACCGGGACGCCGCGTCGGCCGCGGCGTGCGTGCTCGCGTGGGAGCGGGGCGCCCGACTCTTCCGCATGCATGACACGGCCGGTGCCCGCGCTGCGCTGAGCCTTGCCGCAGCCGTGGACCGCTCCTGGGAACTACGCTGAAGGACTCCATGCGCCGATCGAGCTATCTGCCTGCCGTGGCGGTCGTTGCCTTTGTGTGGCTCATCTACATTCTCACCCTGGCGCCGACCGTCACCTTCTGGGATGCCGGCGAGTTCATCGCGGCGGCGAAGGTGCTGGGGATCCCGCATCCCCCGGGCACCCCGCTCTTCGTGATGGTAGCGCACGTGTGGGCCATGCTCGTACCGGTGGGTGAATACGCGGTTCGCACCAATCTCCTGAGCGCGCTCATGAGCGCCCTGGGCGCCGGATGCTTCTTCCTCGTGGTCCGCCGCTCGCTCGAGGGGATCGGGGAGGGCCTCGATCCGCGGGCCGCCCGGCTGCTGGCGACGGGCGGCGCCGCCGCCGCCGCCGTCATCGGCGCCTTCACCTTCACCAACTGGCAGAACTCGAACGAGACCGAGGTGTACGCGGTCGCGACGTTCACCATCGCGGCGGTCTGCTGGCTCTGCCAGGTGTGGCGGGCGCGACGCGGCACGCAGACGGGCGATCGCATCCTCCTCCTGATCGTCTATCTCGGCGGGATTTCCGTGGCCAATCACCTGCTGGCACTCCTGGCGGGGCCGGCCGTCGTCATGTTCCTGCTCGCCGTGCTGCGCGAGGCGCCCGCGGGATCGCCGGCAGAGCGCCGCCGCGAGTGGGCATTGGCAGCCGTGGTTGCGGGGGCCTGGGCGCTGCTCATGGGGAGCGGGCTCGGCAGCACGTCGCTCACGAGTCTGGGTGCGCTCTGCTTCGCCGCGGCCGCGGCCTTTGCGCTGTCCGCCGGCGCAGGCGGGTTTGCCCTGGCGGCGCTCGCCGTCGCCGCCGTCGGGCTCACGCCCTACCTGTACCTCTTCATCCGGTCCGCCCAGAGTCCCATACTGAATGAGGCCGCTCCTTCCACCTGGCATGCCCTCCTCGCGGTGATCCGCCGCGCGCAGTATCCGGTCCGCACGCCCCTCGACGACCCCACTGTGCTCCACGGCCCCGACAATCCCGGGCGTAACCTGGGCATCATCGGGCTGCAGGTGCTCAACTACTTCCAGTATTTCGGCTGGCAGTGGGCCAAGGGACTGGCCTCCGCCGCGTCCGGGACCTCTCCCGCCACGATCATCGTGACGATCGCCGCCATCGTGGCCGGTATCCGTGGATTCGTGACCCAGCGCCGGCTGGACCGGCCGGGCTGGTGGCTCCTCTTCACGCTCTTTCTCGTGACGGGTGCCGGCCTCGTCGCCTACATGAACTTCAAGCCGGGCTTCAGCCAGGGCTACCAGCAGTATCCCGATTTCAACCTGCACGAGGTGCGGGAGCGGGACTACTTCTTCGTCGTCAGCTTTATCGTGTGGGGACTGTGGTGCGGCATCGGCCTCGCGTGGCTCGCGCGAAAGGTGGCCGGGCACGCGCGGCTCGCTCCGGCGGCCGCCGTGCTCGTCCTCGCGCTGGCGCCGCTTGCGCTCAACTGGAAGGCGGCCACGCGCAAGGGCCCGGACGGCCGCCTCGCCGCGGACTTCGCGTACGACCTGCTCAACTCGGTCCCGCCCTATGGCGTGCTCTTCGTGTACGGTGACAACGACACCTTTCCCGTGTGGTGGGCCCAGGAGGTCGAGGGAATTCGCCGCGACGTGACGGTCGTCTGCCTCGCGCTCGCCAACACCGACTGGTATCTGCGGCAGCTGCGGGATCTGCCGATCCGATCGTTCGACGAGGCGGCCGCTCCCGCGGTCTGGCGGGGCCGGAACCCGGTACGGCCCAATCTCCCGACCCACACGATGACGGACGAGCAGATCGAGGCCGCGTTCGATCCAAACGCCATCCTCTCACTTGGCCGCGCGGGATTCACCGTGAACTTCGGGCCCTTCAGCCACACCTGGCCGCCCAACACCTATCCCGAGCCGAATCAGATCGCCTCGCTCCGCATCGTACAGCAGAACCTCGGGCACCGCGCGATCGTCTGGGCCAGCACCACCGGGCGCGAGTTCGCCGGGCTGGGGGATCACGTGATCCAGCGGGGGCTCGGCTTCGAGCTCCTGTCCGCGCCTCCCGACACCGCGGCGCCGGGCGTGACGGCCGCGGCTTTCGGCGGCGCCGCGCTCGACGTGCCGATGACCCAGCGCCTCGCCTGGGAGACCTATCGGTATGCCGGCCTCCTCGAGGGGGAGCACGATCCGCTCGAAACCACTGCCGCCTCGATCGCGAACACCCTCTCCCTGCCGTTCGGCCAGCTCGCCGCAGCCGCCGAGGCGCGGGGGGATACGGCGGCGATGATCCGGAACCTGCAGCGGTCGGTCCAGCTGACGCCCAACCCGGCGCTCCGCGCCGCCCTCGAATCGGCTGCCGGAGCGCGTCTCCACCGGTAGCGGTCGCCTCCCGTTCGGGCCCCCGGGCGGGTAAATTCAAAGGTTATGGAATTGCCGGCGCTTCCGGGCCGTCTCGCCCGCGTGCGGGAGGTCGTGGCCGATCGTCAACGGCGCGCCGGGCTCGCGCATGAGGTGCGCATCGTGGCGGTCACCAAGACGCACGGTGCCGATCTCGTGCGCGCCGCGTGGCAGGCGGGCCTCCGCGACCTGGGCGAGAACCGGGTCCAGGAGGCGCTGCCGAAGCAGGACGCCACCGCCGATCTGCCGATCGCGTGGCACCTGATCGGCAGCCTCCAGCGCAACAAGGCGCGCCAGGTAACGGGACGGTTCGCGCTGATCCACTCGGTGGACCGGCTCGAGCTCGCGGCGGAGCTCAACCGTCGCGCCCCGGCCGGCGCGCGGCAGCGGGTCCTGCTGCAGGTGAACTGCTCCGCCGAGCCGCAGAAGGGCGGGGTGGCGGCCGACCAGCTGCCGGGGCTGATCGACGCGGTGGCCGGGTGCGAGCACCTGGAGATGGCGGGGCTCATGACGATGGCGGCCGCCGACGCCGATGAGGCCCAGCAGCGACGAACCTTCGCCCGGCTGCGCGAGCTCCGCGATGCGGCCGCGCGGCGCGGCGTGCCGCTCCCCGAGCTCTCGATGGGGATGTCGGACGACTACCCGGCCGCCGTCGAGGAAGGCGCGACGATGATCCGGCTGGGCAGCGCGCTCTTCGGGGCGCGCGAGGCCGGCCCGACCCACGATGAAGGAGGATCGACCCGCTGATGCCGTTCGTCCCGTGGCCCGAGTCGTCTGCCGCCGATCGCGAGCAGGCGCAGCTCGCGGAGTGGAAGGCCGAAGGGCTCTTCCGGCAGACCATCGAGCAGACGAAGGGCGGCGCGCCCTTCGTCTTCTACGAGGGTCCCCCGACGGCGAACGGGCGGCCCGGGATCCATCACGTCTTCTCGCGGACGATCAAGGACCTGATCTGCCGGTTCCGCAGCATGCAGGGTCGCTCGGTCACCCGCATCGCGGGGTGGGACACGCACGGCCTTCCCGTGGAGATCGAGGTCGAGAAGGAGCTGGCCCTGAGCGGCAAGCGCGACATCGAGCGATTCGGGGTCGCCGAGTTCAACGCTCGCGCGCGCAAGAGCGTGATGCGCTACCAGTCGGAGTGGGAGGAGCTGAGCGACCGGATCGGCTACTGGCTCGACTACGACCGGCCGTACATCACGTACAGCAACGACTACGTGGAAACGGTGTGGTGGCTGCTGCATCGGCTCCGCGAGCGTGACCTCCTCTACCGCGGGCACCGCGTGCTCCCGTACTGCCCGCGGTGCGGCACCGCCCTCTCGAGCCACGAGCTCGCGCAGGGTTACGAGACGGTCACCACCAACTCGGTGTACCTGACTTTCCCGCTCGAGGACGGGAGCGGCCGCGAGCTCCTGGTGTGGACCACCACGCCGTGGACCCTGCTCTCGAACGTCGCGCTCGCGGTGAATCCGGCGCTCGAGTACGGCGAATACGAGGTCCTCGGCCGCCGCATCGTGCTCGCCACCGGCCGCGCCTCGCTGCCGGTATCGGCTGCCCGCGGGGCCGGCACCTTCCAGGAGGCGGGCGCGACGAGGACCTTCGCCGGCAGCGAGCTCATCGGGCTCCGCTACCGGCGGCCGTTCGACGCCGTCCCGCTTCCCGCCGGCGCCGTCGCCGAGGTGGTGGTCCCGGGCGCGTTCGTCACCGCCGATGACGGGTCGGGGATCGTGCACATGGCGCCGGCCTTCGGGGCGGACGACTACGCCGCCGGGCAGGAGCACGGGCTGGCGCTCGTGCGCCCGGTGGCGGCCGACGGGACCTTCAGCGGAACCTCCTGGCCCGAGCTCGAGGGCCACCTGGTCACCGCGCGCGAGACGAACGACCTGATCGTGGACCGGCTCAAGTCCCTGGGCCGCTGGCACCTCAGCGTTCCCTACACGCACAGCTATCCGCACTGCTGGCGCTGCTCCAGCCCGCTCATCTACTACGCCCGCGATTCGTGGTTCGTGCGCACGTCGGCGATCCGTGACCGCATGCTGGAGCTCAATGCCGCGGTGGACTGGCACCCGGCCGAGATCGGCTCGGGGCGCTTCGGCGAATGGCTCGAGAACAACGTGGACTGGGCGCTGTCGCGGGACCGCTACTGGGGCACGCCCCTGCCGGTCTGGGTCTGCGACCAGGACGCGACGCACGTGGAGGTGATCGGGAGCTACGCCCAGCTGGCGCAGCGCTGGGGCCGCCCCCTCGGCGCGGACTTCGACCCGCACAAGCCCGGGATCGACACGGTCGACTGGGCCTGCAGCTGCGGCGGCACCATGCGGCGCACGCCGGAGGTGATCGACACCTGGTTCGACTCCGGCTCGATGCCGTACGCGCAGTGGCACTATCCCTTCGAGCACGCAGCCGAGTTCGCGGCGCATTTCCCGGCCGACTACATCTGCGAAGGCGTGGACCAGACCCGCGGCTGGTTCTATTCGCTGCTCGCGATCGCGGCCGGCGCCTTCGACAGCACGGCCTATCGCCACGTGATCGTGAACGAGCTGGTGCTCGATGCCGAGGGGCAGAAGATGTCGAAGAGCCGCGGGAACGTCGTCAACCCGTGGGACGCGATCACCGAGTTCGGCGCCGACACGATCCGGCTCTACCTGATCGCCTCCAGCCAGGTCTGGCTGCCCAAGCGCTTCGACCGCCGGACCATTCCGGAGGTGGCGGGCGGGTTCTTCAATACGCTGCGCAACAGCTACGAATTCTTCCGCCGCTACGCCGGCGACGGCACGGCCGAGGGGGCGATGACGCCGGCGGACCGGTGGATCCGGAGCCGCCTCCAGGCGACGGTGGATGCGGTGGTCGCCGCGTGGGAGGGGTACGACGTCACCACGGGCGCGCGGGCCGTCATGGACTTCGTGGTGGACGACCTCTCGAACTGGTACGTGCGCACCAATCGCGCGCGCTTCTGGGCCCCGGACCGCGAGGCGGATCCCGCCGCGGTCACGGCGCTCCGCGATGCGCTCGTGACGGTGGCGCGCCTGCTCGCGCCGGCCGCGCCCTTCGCGAGCGACTGGCTCCATCGCGCGATCATGGGAACTTCGGTGCATCTGGCGCCGTTCCCCGCCGCGGGAGGCGCGCGGGACGCGGCGCTCGAGGCGGCGATGGACGCCGTCCGGCGGCTCGCATCGCTGGCGCGCGCTGCGCGCGAGGAAGCCCGCCTCAAGGTGCGCCAGCCGCTCGGGAGGATGCAGGTCGCGGTGCCCGCGGCGGTGCGCGGCCCGCGCTTCGACGAGCTGCTCCCGATCCTCCAGGCGGAGGTCAACGTCCGCGCGATCGACGTCGTGGTCTCCGACACGGAGCTGGTGCGGCTTCGGGGGCGCGCCAACTTCCGCTCGCTGGGACGGCGCTTCGGCAAGCGGACGCCGGAGATCGCGGCGGCCGCAGCCGCCCTTCCGGGCGAGGCGCTCCGCGCGCTCGAGGCGGGGCGGGGCGTCACCCTCGACATCGGCGGCGAGGGCGTCGAGATCCTGCCCGAGGATGTGACGGTGGAGCGGGAGGTGACGAGCGACTGGATCGTGCAGAGCGACGGCCCCTACGTCGTGGCGCTCGACCCCGCCGTGGACGAGGCGCTCCGGGCGGAAGGGGTCGTGCGCGAGCTGGTGAGCCGGATCCAGCGCGTCCGGAAGGATGCGGGCTACGAGTTCACGACGCGGATCGCGCTCTGGATCGACGGCGACGCGGCCGCGCTCGAGGCGGCGCGCGCCCACGCGGCGTTCATCCGCGAGGAAACGCTGGCGCGGGCCCTGCACGTGGGCGCCCGGGCGCCCGCGGCGGATCGCGAGCAGGCCGCGGACATCGATGGAATGCAGGTCATGCTGGGCGTGGAACGCTCTGACGACGGCCGGACGGCGGCCGCACCTTAACGCAGGGATCGGGCATGAACAAGAAGCAGCTGTCGCATCTCGAGAAGCGCCTCCTCGAGGAACGCGCGCGCGTCATGAAGGAGCTTGGCTACTACGACGAGTCCTTCAAGGCCTCGGAACAGGCCTCCGACGGCGACCTGTCCTCCTACTCGTTCCACATGGCCGACCAGGGCACCGATGCCATGGAGCGCGAGAAGCAGTTTCTCTTCGCCTCGCAGGAAGGACGCTACCTCTGGCACGTGAACGAGGCGCTCCGCCGGCTCTACGGCACCCCCGACAAATTCGGGCATTGCCATCAGTGCGGCGCCGAGATCAACTTCGAACGGCTCGACGCGCTGCCCCACGCGCGGCTCTGCATCTCCTGCAAGGAGAAGGAAGAGGATGCCAAGCGACGCTGAACGGCGGCTCTTCTGGATCACGGCCGCCTGCGTGGTCCTGGTCGACTTCGTCACCAAGCTGGTGGCGGAGTCGGCGCTGCTGCATACCGCGGCCGTCCCGATCTTCGGGGACTGGGTGCAGCTGCGGCTGGTCTACAATCGCGGGGCCGCGTTCGGGCTGCACGTCGGCACCTTCTCGAGGTGGGTCTTCCTTGGCGTCGCGGTCGTCGCGATCGTGGTCCTTGCCCGGATGTCGCGCGGCGGTCCTCCGGGTGACCGCTTCCGGCAGCTCGCCCTCGGCCTCGTGGCGGGCGGCGCGGCCGGCAACCTGGTGGACCGGATCCGGAGCGCCCGCGGGGTGGTGGACTTCCTCGACGTCGGGGTCGGCACGCTCCGCTGGCCCACGTTCAACGTGGCGGACATCGCGGTGAGCTGCGGCGCGATCGCGCTGGCGCTGTCGCTCTGGCGGGAGGACAGCCGCCGCGCCGCACCCGAGCCCGCCGCCCCCGCCTGATCCCGTGGCCGAGGTGCGCTTCTCGGTCACGGCCGCCGCGACCGAGCGCCTCGACCGCTTCCTCGCCGACCAGCTCCAGCTGTCCCGCACCCAGGCGGCGCGTATCGTCGCTCAGGGCGCGGTGACCGTGGGCGGCGTCGCTGCCCGCGCGTCGCGCACGCTTGCCCGCGGCGACGAGGTCGGGGTGTCCCTTCCCGACGACGCGCCGCCGCGCCAGCTCCAGCCGCACCCCATCCACCTGGACGTCGTCTACGAGGACGAGCACCTCGCGGTGATCGACAAGCCGGCCGGCCTCGTGGTGCACCCGGCGCCGGGGCACTGGGACGACACCCTGGTGAACGCGCTCGTCGCGCGCGGGACGTCGCTGGGCGGCGGCGTGGAAGGACGCCCCGGCATCGTGCATCGGCTGGATCGCGACACGTCTGGCCTCATGGTCGTGGCGCGCACCGACCTGGCGCACCGCCGGCTCGGGGCGGCCATCGCCGCCCGGCGGGTGCGGCGCACCTACGCGGCGCTCGCGTGGGGTCACCTCGATGACAGCCCCCTCACCATCGAGGCGCCGCTTGCCCGTCACCCGCGCGATCGGAAGCGCATGAGCGTGCAGGCGGAGGGCCGACCCGCCCGCACCGACGCCACCATCGTGGCCCGGTTCGAGGTGGCGGAGCTGCTCCGGCTCGACCTGCACACCGGACGTACCCACCAGATCCGGGCGCATCTGGAGCACATCGGCCATCCGGTCGTGGGGGACCCGGTCTACGGCGGCGGCGGAGCCCGGCGGATTTCCGGGGCCGGCCGGCCGGTCGCCGACCAGCTGGAGCTCGCGACCCCCCGCCAGGCCCTCCACGCAGCGGTCCTCGCATTTCGCCATCCCGTGACGGGAGAACGCCTTGCGTTCGAAAGCGAGTGGCCGGCGGATCTCCAGAGTGCACTCGCTGTCGCGGGTGGCAAGGAAATTGTTGCCCATTCCGAAGTGCTTCGGTATCTTCTTTTCTTCAATAGAGATGGCTGACTCCCCCACCTTCCATGCCGTCGTTTTTCGCGTCGGCGACCTGATCTGCGCCGCCCCGGCAGGGATTGTGCGAGAGATCCTGCCGCCGCTGCCGGCTACCCGCATCCCAGGGGTGGCGGGGGCGGTGGAGGGGCTGGTCAACCTCCGCGGCGTGCTCCTCACGGTGATTGATGCGCACCGCCTGCTCGACCGGCCGCGGCGGGACGCGGATGAAGGCCCGATCGTCGTGCTCGATGTGGCGGGCCGGCAGTGCGGGCTCCTGGTGGGCGAGGTGAAGGACTTCGTGGAGCTCCCGCCGGCGGCGGTCGCACCCCGAGGCCAGCTTCCCGGCGTGGATCCCCGGATCGTACAGGCCGTCGGCAATCACGGCGGCGAACACTTCGTCATCCTCGACATCGAGGCGCTCCTCGCGCCGATGCTCGGCAGCTGACCTGCGGGCCGACGGCCCGCACCTACGGAATCGCACGGAGGTGGGCAGTGAGTCACACGGTTCTCGTCTGCGATGACGCCATCTTCATGCGCACCATGATCAGCGACATCCTCACCCAGGCCGGCTTCGAGATCGTGGGCGAGGCGGAGTCGGGGGTGCAGGCGGTCGAGAAGTACCGCCAGCTCAAGCCCGACCTCGTCACCATGGACATCGTGATGCCCGACATGGGCGGGATCGACGCCGTGCGCGAGATCTGCAAGACCGATCCCGATGCCAAGGTCCTGATGTGCAGCGCGATGGGTCAGCAGGCCCTCGTGGTCGAGGCCATCCAGGCCGGCGCCAAGGATTTCGTCGTCAAGCCCTTCCAGCCGTCGCGGGTGCTCGAAGCCGTCCAGCGCGTTCTCGGTTGAGCGGATGGACCACGCCGGCTACGCGGCGCTCTTCCTCACGGAGAGCCGGGAACACCTGAGGGCCTGCAACCAGGCCCTGCTCGCGTGGGAGCAGGATCCGGCCGCGGTCGAGCCGGTGGACGCGCTCTTCCGGGCGATCCACACGCTCAAGGGGATGGCGGCGACGATGGGCCACGACGCGATCGCGCGCGTGGCCCACAGCGCGGAGAATCTCCTCGACGCCCTCCGCACCGGTCGGGTGAGCGTGACGGCGGGCCTGCTGCAGCTCCTCTTCGGCGCGGTGGACCAGCTGGCGAACGGCGTGGAGGCGGCCGGCGCGGGGACCGTCCCCGCCTCGGACGACAGCGAGCTCCTCGTGGCGCTCGACCGGGCGGCGGATGGCGGGGCCGTCGGCGCCGCCACCGCCGAGTACGCCGTGCACCAGATCCTGCCCGCCGGGCGGGCCGTCTCCGTCGCGATCCGCGCCGACGCTCCGATGCGCGGCGGTCGTGCGATGCTCGCCCTCAGGCGGGCCGAATCGCTCGGGACGGTCACCGCGCTCCGGCCCGCGGCGGCCGCGTTCGAGCGCGAGGAGTTCGACGGGCGGTTCACCTTCCGGCTCGAATCCCGCGCGTCGGATGACGAGGTGGTCGCGGCGATCGTCTCGGCGGGCGACGTCGCGTCGGTGACCTTCGAGGATGCCGTGCCCGAGCGGGCCGAGCCGGCGGCGCGGGGGCGCCAGATCCGGGTCGATCTCCGGCGGCTCGACGCGATGATGAAGCAGGTGGGCGAGCTCGTCGTCGCGCGGAACCGCCTGGTGGACCTGGCCCTCCGCCGGAGCGACCCCGAGCTCGAGGCCACGGCGGAGCGGATCGCGCGCCTGGTGGGCGGCCTCCAGAGCGAAGTCATCGCGGCGCGCATGACCCCCGTGGGCGAGGTGTTCGACCGGTTTCCGCGGCTCGTGCGCGATCTGGGACGCGACCTGGGCAAGCAGGTGCGCTTCGAGATGGAAGGCGAGGACATCGAGCTCGACCGCGCGGTGCTCGACGAGATCGGCGACCCGCTCCTGCACCTCATTCGGAACGCGATGGACCACGGGCTCGAGGCGCCCGAGGATCGGCTCGCCGCGGGCAAGCCGGCGCAGGGCCGGCTCCTCCTGTCGGCCAGCCGGGAGCGGAACAGCGTCGCGATCCGGGTGTCGGATGATGGCCGCGGCATCGATCGCGCGGCGATCCTGGCCAAGGCGCGGCGCGAGGGCGTCATCGAGGCCGCCGCGGACACGCTGAGCGACGATCAGCTGCTGCGCGTGCTCGCCCGGCCCGGGTTCAGCACCGCGCGCGCCGTGAGCGGCGTCTCCGGGCGCGGGGTGGGCGTGGACGTCGTGGCGACCCGGGTACGCGCGCTGGGCGGCACGCTCGCGATCCAGACGGTGGAGGGGAAGGGGACCACGTTCGTGGTCCACGTGCCGCTCACGCTGGCGATCGTGCGGGCGCTCCTCACGTCGATCGGCTCCGAGCGCTACGCCGTGCCGCTCGCCTACGTGGCGGAAACGGTTGAATTCGACGCCCGCTCGGTGACCGCGGTGCGCGATCGCGAGGCGCTCATCGTCCGCGACCGGGCCATCCCGACGGTGCACCTCCGCCACCTGGTGTCCCTCGCCGACGAGACGACGCCCCGGCACCGGCCGTCGGTCATCCTGGAGATCGGCGAGCGCCGCGCCGCGCTGGTGGTGGACGCCCTGCTCGGTCAGCAGGACATCGTGGTGGAGCCGTTCGACGCCCCCAGGGGCATGCCGTCCTTCTTCGGCGGCGCCACCATCCTGGCCGACGGCGCGCCGGCCCTGATTCTCGACGCAGCCGCCCTGCTGTAGAACGAGGAGCGCATGGAAGACGCCCGCGGGTTGAAGGAGCTGCAGCTCGACGCGCTGCGCGAGGTGGCCAACATCGGCGCCGGCCACGCCGCGACGGCGCTGTCGCAGATGACCAACCGGACGATCATGATCAGCGTCCCGGAGGTCAACGTGCGGCCGCTGGAGGAGGTGACCGACCTCGTCGGCAGCCCCGACGGCGTCATTGCCGCGGTGCTGATGCAGATGATGGGCGACCTCACCGGCCGGACCCTCGTGCTCTTCCCCGAGGCCTCGGCCTGCCGGCTGTGCGACATCCTGCTCGGGCGGCCCCATGGCGCCACCACCGAGTTCGGCGTGATGGAGCAGTCGGGCATCAAGGAAGTCGGCAACATCCTGGTGAGCGCGTACATGAACGCGCTCAGCGATTTCATGGGGATGATGCTGGTGCCGTCGGTGCCGAGCCTGGTGATCGACCTCGCCGGCGCCATCCTGACGACGACCTACCTCAACTTCGGGCACGAGCGCGACTTCGTCTTCTGTGTCGAGACGTCCTTCCACGTCGGCGGCGCCTCGGAGCGCCTGCAGGGACACTTCCTCCTCCTGCCGGACATGCCGTCGCTGCGCGCCATCTTCGACGCGATCCGCCTGCCGTAGGTCATGGCGGCTCCCGCGCTGTCCGAGCGCGACCTCGCGGCGCTCCGGTCCTTCGCCACCCGAATCGACCCGTCCGATGCCGGCGCCCACAACAACCTGGGCGTCCTCTACTACCAAAAGGGCCTGATCCCCGAGGCGGTGGCCGCCTTCGGCCGCGCCCTCGAGCTCGATCCGCGCATGCAGGTGGCGCAGACCAACCTCGAGCTCGCGTACCGGGAGAACGGCCACTATGACCGCCGCGTGGCCGAGCTGGGTGAGCGGCTGCGCCTGGCGCCGCACGACGCGGCCGCGCGCTGGGAGCTGGGCCGCGCCTACGCCGCCCTGGGCCACCACGACGAGGCGGTGCGGGAGTTCGAGGCGCTGGTCGCGGCCGAGCCGGGCAACGCGGCCGCGCTGGTGCAGCTGGGGATGGCGGAGAAGGCGCGCGGCGGCATCGAGCGCGCGGTCGAGTGGTTCCGGCGCGCCTGCGAGCGCGATCCGGAGAGTCCCGTCGCCTTCTTTGCCTACGGCGAGGCGCTCTACAACCGCGGGCTGAACGAGCCGGCCCTCGCGGCGCTCCGCGCGGCCATCGCGCGGAACCCGGACTACGCCGACGCCCACTACCTGCTCGCCTTCGTCCACGGCGACATGGGCGATCACGATGCGGCGCGCGCCGCCGCCAAGCGCGCGATCGCGATCAATCCCCTCCTGGCCCGGGCGCAGGCCAACCTCACGCTGGGCGAGCGCGGCCCGGCGCCGCGGCCCGTGCCGCCGGCGGAGCCCGGCATCGTCCCGGAGGGCGCGCTCGCGCACTTCACGCTGGGCCTCGCCTTCCGGCAAAAGGGCTACTACGCGGAGGCGCTCCGGGAGTACCGCCTGGCGCTCGAGGCGGGGGAGGACCGGCGGCACGCGCTCCAGGCGATGGCCGAGGTCGAGCTGCTCCGTCGCGACCTGCCGGCGGCGCTGGAGCTGTACGACAGGCTCGTGGCCCAGTATCCCGACGCGCCGAAGCTCTGGAACGAGCGGGGCGTGTGCCTGCACCAGACCGGCCGGCTGGACGATGCGGCGGCGTCGTACGCCCGCGCGGTCGACCTCGACCCCGCCTACGCGCTGGCGTGGAACAATCTCGGTGTCATCCGGGCGCGGGATCCGGAGGACGCCGGCGCCCTCGAGGCCTTCCGGCGCGCCGCGCAGGGGCCACGCCCGCCGCTGACCGCCCGGCTCAACCTGGCGCTCCTCCACTTCCAGCGCCGCGAGATCGATCGCGCGCTCGAGGGCTATCGCGCCGTCCTTGCCGAACAGCCGGCGAGCGCCGTCGCGTGGAACGGCGTGGGCCTCGTGCTGGTGGAGCTTCGCCGCTACGCCGACGCCCGGAACGCCTTCGCCCGCGCGGTGGAAGCGGAGCCCGGCCTGGCCGCCGCGCACTACAACCTGAGCTTTGCCCTGAGCCAGCTGGGCGACTTCGACGGCGCGCTCCGGGCCACGAAGCGCGCGCTGGAGCTGGAGCCGTTCTACGTGCCGCAGAAGTACGTCCTCGCGATCGACCTGCAATACGAGGATCCCTCGATCGCGATCGCGCCCGCGCTCCGGACCGACGTCGGGACCGCCGCGCTCGACGGCGCCTTCGCCTTCGATCCGGCGGCGCTCGACAGCCTGTTCGACGATCTCGCCCCGGCGCGGCGCGAGCCCGACGCCGAGCCGGCGGAGGACCCGCTCGCCCTCGCGCGCGACTTCATCGCGAAGGGATTGCTCGAGCTCGCGACGGCGGAGCTCGAGCGCGCGCGCGGGCGCGGCGTGAGCCCGTCCCGCGCGGCGACGCTCTGGGGCGACATCTTTGCCCGGCGCGGGCTGCACGGCGAGGCGCTGGAGCGCTACCGTGAGGCGAGGACGGCGGATCCCGCGAGCGCCGCGGCGGCGCTCGGCGAGGTCCGCGCCCTGCTGGCGCTCGACCGGCCCGCCGAAGCCGCCGAGCTCACGGCCGAGCTGGCCGGGCGCCTCCCCGACGACGCGGAGGTGCTCTTCGCCCGCGCCCGCGCGCTCGAGGCCACGGGCGACCTCGTCGGCGCGATGGCCGCCGTCCGCTCCGCCCAGGCCGCGGCGCCGGGGCGGCCTGACCTGCATCAGCAGCAGGCGCTGATCGCCGCCGCGATGGGCGACACGTCCGCCGCGCTCGAGGCCTGCCAGGTGGCGCTCCGGCTCGATGGGTCGCTGGTGCAGGTCTGGCACGAGCTCGGGCGGCTCGAGGAGATGCGGGAGAACTGGAGTGCAGCGCGGGCCGCGTACCAGCGGGCGCTGGAGCTCCTCCCGACCTTCGTCGCGCCGGCACTCGCCCTGGCCGACCTGGCCCGCCGCGTGGAATCGCCGGCGGCGGCGCTCGACGTCCTGATCGGACTTCTCTCCGCCGATCCCTACGAGCTCGAGGCGCTGACGCTGCTGGGCCGCGTGCTCCTCGAGGACGGGCGGCCGACCCAGGCCCTCGAAGCGCTCGATCGGGTGCTCCGCTTCGATCCCGATCACGCCGGGGCGCTGTTCTACCGCGGTGCGGCGCTCGCGCGGGAGCGGCAGTTCCGCGAGGCGGTGGCCGCGTGGGACCGCGTGGTGCAGCTCGTGCCGGCGGGGGATCTCGCGGCCCAGGCCCGGATGCGGGCCCGCTCGGCGCGCGACCTGGAACACATCCTCGCGCCGGCGGGCTGACCGATGCCGATCGAGGGGCCGCTCAAGGAGCTGTCGATCCACGACGTCTTCCAGCTGCTGGATCTGGCGCGGAAGACCGGGACGCTCCGCGTCACCTCCGACCTGCGACAGAACGCCGGCGTCGTGCATTTCGACCGCGGGGCCGTCGTCGGCGCCGAGATCCGGAGCAATCCCCACCTCCTGGGAACACTGCTCCTGCGGAGCGGGAAGCTGAGCGAGGCGGATTTCGCCCGTGCATGTGCCATGCAGGCCGCGGGGGATGCCCGGCGGCTCGGCGCAATCCTCCTCGATATCGGCGCGGTGGCGCGGCGGGACCTCGAGCGGCAGGTGCGCGCGCAGGTCGAGGAAGTGATCTTCGAGCTGATGAACTGGTCCGAGGGCTACTTCTCGTTCAGCGACGACGACGGAACCGGCGCAGGCGCCGCGGTGGTCCGCATTCCGACCGAGGCGCTCCTGATGGAAGCCGCGCGGCGCATCGACGAGTGGGCCCGCATCGAGGCCCGCGTGCCGCACCTGGGTGTCATCCCGGCGCTGGTGCCGCCGGAGGCCGGGGGTACCACGCGGCTCGACCTGCTGCCCGCCGAGTGGCAGGTGCTGGCCGCGGTGGACGGCAGGCGCGACGTCCGCGCGGTGGCGGCGTCGCTCGGCCGCTCCGAGTTCGACGTCGCGCGCACGCTCTTCGGGCTCGCCTCCGCCGGCGTCGTGGTGCTCGACGATCCCCGGGCTCGAGGGCCCGTCGCGGAGATCGGTCCCGAGCTCGCGGAGCTGCTGTCGCGTGCGCAGGCCGCGCTCGCCGCCGGTGATGCCGATGCGGCCCGGCTCATCGCGCAGGATCTCATCGCCGCGCGGCCCGATCATGCCGACGGCCACCTGATGCTCGGGCGGGCGCTGCTCGCGGGAGGGCAGGTGCCCGACGCGGCGACGGCCCTGGAGGAAGCGCTGCGGCTCGATCCGCAGCTCGCGCCGGCCCGGCGGATGCTGGGCATGAGCCAGGCGGCCGCCGGCCAGCTCGATCGCGCGCTGGACAGCTGGGACGCCTGGAGCCGGCTCGAAAGCCGGCCACCGGCGGAGGACGCACTCGGGGGAACGGTGTCGCGGCTGCGCGCCGCAGCTGCCACCCTCCTCGACGGGATCCGGTCTGCCCATGAATGACGACGTTCGCACACTCACCGCCGAGCTCGCCCGGGACCCGGGAAGCCTGGTCTTCCTCGACCTCGCCGAGGTGCTCCGGCGGCGGGGTCAGCTGGACGCGGCGCTCACCGTCGCCGCCAGCGGCCTGGCGCGTTACCCCGCGCTGGCCGACGCGCACGCCCTGCACGCGCGCATCCTGGCCGAACGGGGCGATGGCGACGGGGCCTTCGACGGCTGGATGAACGCGCTCCAGCTGGAGCCGTCACACCAGGCCGCGCATCGCGGTCTTGGTTTCCTCTACTATCGTGCCGGAGACCTCGGGCGCGCGCTCCGGCACCTCGAGTTCGCGGCGCAGGCGGCGCCGGAGGACGCGGGGCTCCGCGCGGCGATCGAGCGCGTGCGCGCGGCGGCCGTGCCCGCTCCGGAACCGCCCGCTCACCCAGGCGACGAGGCGGTGTCGCCCGAGCCGGCGGCTCCGGCGGAGCGGGGCGTCCTGCCGACCTCACGGGCCATTCCCTTCGCGATCGACGCCGAATCGGGCACCTCGTCCGACAGCGAGCTGTTCGCCGGTCTGGACGGCGCGCGCGATGGGCTCCTCCTCCTCGACCAGCACGGCCTTCGCCTCGGCGGGGCCCTCCGCGACGAGGACGGCGCCGACGTTTCCGACGCCGTCGCGGCACACCTCGCGGGGGTGTCGCGCGAGGCCGCGCGCGCAGCCCGGCTGCTCGGCCTCGGCGCGTGGCAGAGCCTGGGCATCGAGTGCGAATATGGCAACGCGCACCTGGTGGCCCCCACCGCCGACACGGTGCTGCTCACCGTGCGGGACGTCGCGGTGCCGGCGGGCCGGCTTGGCCTGGTGGCGGAGCGGGCCGCGCAGGCGGCCCGGCGCTGGCTGGAGCGTGTCGCGTGAGCGGCGCCGAGCACGCCCTCCGGCGGATCAGCGCAGTGCGCGGCGTGCGCGGCGCAATGCTCGTGTCCGCGCCCGACGGACTGGTCGTGTCGGAATCGTCCATGGAGGACGTGGACGGCCGCGCGATCGCGGCGCTGGCGGCGAGCCTTGCGGGACGGCTCCGCCGGGCGGCGGGGGGCGCGGGTCTCGGACGCCCCACGGTGATCCAGCTCCGCGGGGAGACGGGCACGCTCCTCGCCGTGCCGGCCGGTGAGGAGCTGCTGGTCGTGGCGGTGGGCGATCGCGAGACGAACCTGGGGCTCGCCCGCCTCGAGCTGCTCGAGGCGGCGCGGGGGATCGCCTGATGCGCGTGCTGGAAGGCTGGGTGAGCGGGCCGCTGTCCCGGTTCCTCGACGAATCGGCGGCACGCCTCGTCCTCCTCATGACGTCGTCGGGGCAGGTGGTGGCGCAGCACGGCTTCACCCGGTCGGTGGACGTGATGTCGGCGGCGGCGCTGGGTGCCGGGATCATGGCGTCCACCGGCGAGCTGGCGCACCTGATGGGCTCGCCGCGGTTCGGGGCGCTGGTGCATCAGGGAACGGAGCAGGGGCTCCTGCTGTCGGGATTCGATACGCCCCGTGGCCGGTGGATCGGGCTCGTGGCCTTCGGCCCCGAGTCGTCGGTCGGCATCGTCCAGCTCTTCTTCCAGCAGTTCACCGATGAGATCGCCGCGGCCACGCCGCCGGAGGAGCAGCGCGGTCCCGTCCTGGCGGAGAACTTCGAGCACGAGCTCAACGCCAGCCTTCGCGCGCTCTTCGGACGGTAGCCATGTCGCTCGTCAACTTCACCGCCCGCGAAATTACCTGCAAGATCGTCTACTACGGGCCGGGACGATCCGGCAAGACGACGAACCTGCAGTACGTCTTCGGCCGGGTGCCGGAGACGCGGCGCGGGCGCATGGTGTCCCTCGCCACCCACGGCGACCGCACCCTCTTCTTCGACTTCCTGCCCATCGAGCTCGGCTCGATCTCCGGCTTCACGACGCGCTTCCAGCTCTACACGGTGCCGGGGCAGAGCTACTACAACGCGACCCGGAAGCTGGTGCTGCAGGGCGCGGACGGCGTGGTCTTCGTGGCCGACAGCCAGGCCCGGCGCTTCGACGACAACATCGAGAGCCTGCAGAACCTGCAGGAGAACCTCCTGGAGCAGGGCGTGGACGTGCGCCAGATGCCGATCGTCTTCCAGTACAACAAGCAGGACCTGCCGCGCGACCTGGTGCTCGCGCGCGCGGATCTCGACGAGGCGCTCAACTTCCGCGGCGTGGAGAGCTTCGCCGCCGACGCGCTGCACGGGAGCGGGGTCTTCGAAACGCTCAAGGGCATCTCCGAGCTCGTCCTCAGGAAGCTCGCCGTCGGGGGGCCGGCCGCGTGAGCGGGCTCAACCCGCAGTTCCGCTTCGACACTCTCGTGGTGGGCGCCGCCAACCGCCTGGCGGCGACCGCGGCGCGCGCCGTGGCCGAGGCGCCAGGTACGGTGTACAACCCCCTCTTCATCTACGCCCGTCCCGGGCTCGGGAAGACGCACCTCCTGATGGCGATGGGTCACGCGGCGGCGGCGATCGACCCGCGGCTCGCCGTCGAGTACGTCACGGCGGACGCGTTCCTGGAGTCGTTCGCGACGGCGGTGGCCGGCGGCCAGGGGGAGGCGCACCGCCGGCGGTTCTCCGATGTCGGGCTCCTCCTGCTGGACGACGTCCAGTTCCTGAGCCAGCGGCGCGAGGCGCAGGCCGAGCTCATCCGGCTGATCGACGGCCTGCAGGCGGCAGCGCGGCAGATCGTGCTCGCGAGCGACCGCCCTCCGGCGGAGATCGAGGGGCTCGACGAGCGGCTGATCCGCCGCTTCGCGGGCGGGCTCGTGATCGACATCCTCGCCCCCGACTACGAGACCCGGGTCGCGATCCTGCGGCGGCGGGCCGAGGAGCGGGGCGTGGCCTTCGGTCCCGGCGTGCTGGAGGCGGCCGCGTCGGCGGACAGCGACAGCGTGCGCGAGCTCATCGGGTCGCTCAACCGGCTCATCGCCTTCCAGGCGGCAAGCGATGCCCCGCTCGATCCCATGCAGGCCCGGTTGCTCCTGGGGAGCCCGGAGCCGGCGGGCATCGAGGCGCAGGATTCAGTGCCGCCGGCCGAGTGGTCACCGCCCGGGCCCGCATCGGCCGCGCTCCCGCCGGAGGCGGCGCCGCGCGACGAGTTCGCCGACTTCCTGTCGGAAGTGTCGGCCACCGTGAGCCAGCAGGTGGAGTCGTGGCGTGCGCGCGTGGCGGAGGCGGTGCTCCGCTGGGAAGGCGAGGGGTACCGCACCGCCCGGCTGGAACGCCTCCTGTCCGAAGAGGTCGTGGCCGATCCGCACGCCGTGCTGGACGGCTACGCCGAGGATGTGGCGCGCCTCAGGGCCATCGGCGCCGAGCTGGCCGAAGGCGCACCCGCGCTCGCGGGCTCCGCCGAGCTGTTCGACCCGGACAACGTTGCGGCGGCGGAAGCGCTGCTCGAGCGGGCGCGTCATGGCGTCAATCCGCCTCCCGCTCCCTCGCCGCACTGGCGCCTCGAGAGCTTCCTCGAGGGCGCGTCGAACCGGATCGCGGTGCGGGCCGCCCAGTCCGTCGCCGCCGAGGGGCCGGGCCGCTACAACCCGTTCGTCATCGTCGGCGCGAGCGGGGTGGGGAAGACCCACCTCCTCCACGGACTGGGCAACGCGCTCGCCGCGCGGGGCGGCGTGGTCGCCTGCCTCGGAGCGCACGAGTTCGTGGACGAGCTGATCGACGCCATCGACCGGGAAGCGACCGCGGCCTGGCGCGCGCGCTACCGCGCCGTGGACGCATTCCTCCTCGACGACGTCCACGTCGTGGCCGGCAAGGACCGCACGCAGGATGAGCTGTTCCTCCTCTTCAACCTGCTGCTCGAGAGCGGCCGGCAGATGGCCTTCACCTCGGCCGTCCCGCTGGCCGACATGCAGGGCATCGAGCCCCGGCTGCTCACGCGGCTGGAGGGCGGCCTGGTGGTCGAGCTGCCGGCGCCGGACCGCGCGCTCCGGCAGGCGGCAATCGAGCGCCTCCTGGCCGCGCGGCTCGACGGGGTGGATCCCGAGCTGGCGGCGTACATCGCGGCACGTCCGGCCGACTCGATGCGCAGCGCGCTCGGGCTGGTGCAGCGCGTCCTCAACGCGGCGGAGGTGCAGCAGGTGCACCCGACCGCGGCACTTGCGCGTGAAGTGCTCGAGGGCCCGGTGACGCGGGGCCCCCGCCGCGCGGCCAGCCGCGTGAGCGGCGTCCTCGCACCCACGGCGGGCGGCATCCGGAGCCGCGAGAAGATGGTGTGGGAGTGGCCCGATGCCGCGGCGCGCCTGATCGAGGAGTGGCGCTGATGGCGATCAAGGGCAGTCTCCGGGAAGCGAGCCTTCCCGACGTCATCCAGCTCCTCACGCTGGGCCGGCGCTCCGGCTGCCTGGCCGTCGCCGACCGCGAGAGCTTCGGCTACATCTACTTCGACGAAGGGCGGATCACCTACGCGTCCATCGTGAACCGGCGGGACCGCCTGGGCGACATGCTGGTCAAGAACGGGCGGATCAGCGCGGCCCAGCTCGACGAGGCGATCGCGCGGCAGGGCGCCGATCGCGGACGCCGGATCGGCGAGATCCTGGTGGAAACGGGCGCGCTGGGCCGGGCGGAGCTCGAGGACTACATCCGGCTCCAGATCGAGGAAGCCGTCTACTACCTGTTCACCTGGTCGTCCGGCACCTTCAACTTCGAGGCCGGCGTGCGGCCGGAGGGCCAGGACTTCCTGGTGCAGATCAACCCGGAGTCGCTGCTGCTCGAGGGTGCCCGCCGGGTCGACGAATGGAGTCTCATCAGCAAGAAGATTCCCTCCTTCGACCTCATCTTCACGGTGGACCGCTCGCACATGGACGCCGCGGAGGTCACGCTGTCGGCCGCGCAGCAGCGGCTGCTCCCGCTCCTCGACGGGGCGCGCGACGTCCAGCAGGTCGTCGAGGACTCGGGGCTGGTGGAATTCGAGGTGGGGAAGGCGCTCTACGGGTTGATCACGGCCGGCTTCGTGCATCGCACCGGCTCCTCGGTGGCCGCGGCCGCGCCCAAGGTGAACGACGCCCGGATCGAGGAGCACCGCAACCTGGGCATCGCCTTCTACAAGGCCGGCATGCTGGACGAGGCCGAGCGGGAATTCCGGCGCGTGGCCGACCTGCGGCCCTCCGAGGGCACCGCGCCGTTCCATCTGGGCCTCATCGCCCTCCGGCAGGCGCGGTGGGACGATGCCGCTGCCGCCTTCCGGCACGCCGTGGAGCGGGGAGGGCCGCGGCCGGCGGCGCTCCATAACCTGGCCTACGCGCTCGAGCAGGCCGGCCGCCTCGACGAGGCGGTGGCGGCGTACGGCGAGGCGGCAGGGCGCGCGCGGGAGGACGGCCGCATCCTCACCGGGTGGGGAATTGCGGCGCTCCGGCGCGACGACTTCCCGGCCGCGCGCGAGCGCCTGGCTCGTGCGCGTGGGTTGCACGGCGACCGCCCCCTTCCGCCCCTGTGGTACTGGGCCATGACGCTCGCCTCGGGCGCCGATGGCGACAACGACGCCGCACTGGAGACGGCGCGCGCCGGGCTGGAGGCGTGGCCCGCCCACGCCGTGCTGCGCAACAACCTTGCGGTGCTCCTCGAGGCAAGCGGGGACATCGCCGGCGCCGAGACCCTCCTGCGCGCGGCGCTCGCCGACGACCCGTCTCTGCCGCAGATCTCCAAGAACCTCGCCGACCTGCTCTACCGGAGCGGCCGCTACGACGAGGCGCTCGACGCCTACGAGCGCGCGGCCAAGCTCGCGCCGGACCTGGGGGACGACCTCTACTTCAAGCTCGGCAACATCGCCTTCAAGCGGCGCGACCGGGCGCGGGCGCGGGAGAGCTGGGCCCGCGCGACCGCGCTCAACCCGGGTCACCAGCTCGCCCGGGCGAACCTCGACATGCTGGACGCCGCCTCGTGACGGCCATCGACGACGCGGCCCACTCGGCGCTCGCGCGCCGCATCGCCGACGCCGCCGGCCTCATGGGCGACGTGTACAAGGACAAGTGCCTGCGCCGGCGCATCGGCGTCCGCATGCGCGCGTGCGGCGTGCACACCCTCGAGGAGTACCTCGACGTGCTCCAGCGGGTGGCGGGAGAGGCGGAGCGGCTCCGCGACACGCTCACGATCAACGTGACGCGGTTCTACCGGAATCCCGAGACGTGGGATGTGCTGGCCCGCTCCGCCCTCGCCACGCTGTGGTCCGAGCGCGAGGGACGGCTCACGGTGTGGAGCGCGGGCTGCGCCTCGGGGGAGGAGCCGTACACCGTGGCGATGCTGGTGGCGGAGATCGCGCGGGTCGCCGGGCGGGCGGAGCGCCTCGACCGCCTGCGGGTCGATGCCACCGATATCGATCGCGTGAGCCTCGAGCGCGCGGCCGCGGCCCGCTACCGGCCCGATGCCGCCGCGGACATGCCGTCCGGGCTGCGCGAGCGCTACCTCGCGGCCGACGGGGACCAGCTGGTCGTCGCACCCGCCATCCGCCGCCAGGTGGAGATTCGTCACCTCGACCTCGGCGGCGACCCGCCGCCGCGCCCCCATTACGATCTCATTCTCTGTCGAAACGTCGTGATCTACTTCGATCGCGCCATGCAGGAGCGGCTCTTCCAGACCTTCGCCGACGCCCTCCTGCCCGGCGGCCTCCTCGTGCTCGGCAAGGTCGAAACCCTGCTGGGCCCGGCGCGGGATCGCTTTCAGCTCGTGGATGCCCGCGAGCGCATCTACCGGCGGATCGCATGAGCGAGATCGTGGTGCGCGTCGCCGATCTCGGTGTCGGCAGCGCCGACGACGTGCTGGTCACCGTGGGCCTCGGAAGCTGCGTCGCCATCATCCTGCACGACCCGGGCGCGCAGGTCGGCGGGATGGCCCACGTGCTGCTCCCGTCGCCCGCACTCAGCCGGAGCGCGGACAATCCAGCCAAGTTTCCGCAGCTCGCGGTGCCGCGGCTGGTCGAGCTCATGACCGCCCGCGGCGCCAGCGAGCGACGGCTGGTCGCCCGCATCGCCGGCGGCGCGAGCATGTTCGCCAACCTCGCGCCGGCGGGCGCGATCCAGATGGGGGAACGCAACGTCGTCGCGACGCGGCAGGCGCTGCAGGCGGCGGGCGTGCCCCTCGTGGCGGAGGCCGTGGGCGGCGATTTCGGCCGCACCGTCCGGTTCTTCGTTGGCGACGGGCGGGTCGAGGTCTCGTCGGTGGCGCATGGCACCCAGCCGCTCTGAGCCGGCCTCGGTCCTCGTGGTGGACGACAGTCCATTCTTCCGCCGGCTCCTCTCCGAGTCGATCGAGACCTCCGGCGAGTTCGCGGTGATCGCGACCGCCCGGAACGGCCTCGACGCGCTCAAGAAGGTGCATCAGCACCAGCCGGACCTGGTGCTGATGGACCTCGAGATGCCGGAGCTCGATGGGCTGGGCGCGATCGGGTACATCATGTCGGAGGCGCCGCGGCCGATCGTGGTCGTGAGCGCCTACGCGGGGCCGGGCACCGCGGGCGCCATCCGTGCCCTGGAGCTCGGTGCGGTGGACCTCGTGGCGAAGGAGGACGACCGGAGCCTTCCCGCACTGGAGCGCCTCGGTCACCGCGTCATCGCGGCGCTGCACGCCGCCCGCGCCGCAGACATCCATCGCCTCCCGGTCCTGGCGCGGCCGAGCCGCGGCGAGGCGCCGCCCGAGCTGCTCACGACCCTGCCGGGCCGGGCGGTCCGCTGCGTGGCCATCGCGGCATCCACCGGCGGACCACGAGCCCTCGCGGAAGTCGTGCCGCGGCTCGATCGCGGCGCCGGCGCAGCGGTCGTCATCGTGCAGCACATGCCGCCTCGCTTTACCCGGAGCCTGGCCGAGCGGTTGGACAGCCAGAGCCGGCTCCGGGTGGTGGAAGCGGAGGACGGCACGCCGCTCCTGGCCGACACGGCGTACGTCGCCCCCGGCGACTTCCACATGACGGTGGGTCCCGGCGAGGGCGGTCCCGCCATCGCACTGGACCGCCGGCCGCCCGTCTGGGGTGTCCGGCCCGCGGCGGACCCGCTCTTCCACTCGGTCGCCGCCCTCTTCGGGCCGCGCGCCGTCGGCGTCGTGCTGACCGGCCTCGGCCGCGATGGCGCGGAGGGCCTACGCGCGATCCACGATGCGGGCGGCCGCGGACTGGCGCAGGATCGCGCCACGGCCACGATCTTCGGCATGCCGCACGCGGCCGCCGACGCCGGCGGTGCCGACGAGGTCGTCGGGATCTCGGACGTGGCCACCCGCGTCAACGCCCTCCTCGCCGCCGCACCGCGCCGATGAGCGAGCGGACCGGGTTCCTCCTCGTCCGGGCCGGCGGCCGCCTGGTAGGCCTGCCGCTCGAGCATCTCGTCGCGGTGGCCGCCATCGGCGAGGTGCATCCCGTCCCGTCGCCGGAGCTGGCCATGCGCGGCGTGGCGCGCCTCCGGTCGGAGACCATGCCCGTGCTCCACCTCGGCGCACTGCTCGCGGGCACCCGGTGCCCGGCCGAGGCGGGCGATACCGGCGTGGTGGTGGAGGCCGACGGCTTCCGCCTCTGCCTCGAAGTGGATGAGGCGGACGTCGTCTCCCGGGCGACCGTGATGCCGCTCCCCGCGGACACCTCGCTGCCGTGGGCCCGCGGCGTGGCGCGCACCGCGGACGGACTGGTGCCGCTCCTCGATCTTCCAGCACTCGGCGCGCGGCTGGCCGGGAAGGAAACCGATTCATGAACAGTGCCGACGACATCCAGGTGGTCACCTTCCGGGTCGGGCCGCAGGAATTCGCGCTCGATATCTCGCAGGTGGAGCGTATTCTCCGCTACGAGAAGCCGGCCGCGCTGCCCCGTGCGCCGGAGTTCCTCGAGGGCGTGGTGCGCTATGAGGGCTCGGCGATTCCGGTGGTGGACCTCCGCAAGCGCCTCGAGCTCGAGGCCGCCATCACCGAGGAGACCCGGCTCATGGTCCTGAGCCTCGACGGCCAGCGCATCGGCATGCTGGTGGACCAGGTGCGCGAGGTAATCCGGGTGGACAGCACCACGATCACGGCGCCGCCACCCATGGTCCGGGGGCTCGCGGCCACCTACATCGCCGGGATCATCACCGAGGGTGAGCGCACCGTCGTGCTGCTCAACGCGCTCCGCCTGCTGACCTCCACCGAGCGGCAGGCGCTGCAGGCCGCCGTCTGATGACCGACGCCGCGCCGCTCACCGGCCCGCTCCGCGAGGAGTACCAGGCGATCGCCGCCCGCCTCGAGGCGGCGAACGACGGCGCGGGCCGCGATGAGGTCAAGCGGGAGATCATCGCCTTCTTCCGCAAGGTGGACGGGGCCCTGGGGGAGCTGGGCCAGCTGAAGGAGGACATCCGGCTCCTGGTCGAGCGCTACAAGCAGGGGCAGGCGGGCGCGGCGCCGGCCTTCACCAGCGCGCGGCCCGCCCTCCACGAGGATCACCTCGGCGCGTCGACCTTCATCGAGAAGGGCTGGAGCCTGATCTCGCTGGGCGACCACGCCGGCGCGATCCAGGCGCTCACGCGCGCGCTCGAGCTGTCCCCCGGCGCGGTCGAGGCGCAGTCGCTGCTGGGCTGGGCCCAGATGCTGCACGAGGACTATGACGACGCGCTGGCGACCTTCTCGCGCGTCCTCATGCGGGAACCGGCCAACTCCCTCGCGCGTATCAACGTCGGCTACATCTGCCTCAAGAAGCGGATCTTCGGCGAGGCGATCGAGCACCTCTCGCGCGCGATCCGCCTCGACAACGATCGCAAGGCGACGCTGTACGCCCATTATTAT
>JAICVB010000136.1 GCA_025935545.1 Gemmatimonadales bacterium | reverse complement strand
CGGGGAACACGGGCGAGCGGGCATGAAGCCCCGATCGGCTGCATGATCCGGCCCCTCGGCCGGTAGGCGCGGGCAGCGCGGGGCGCCTATGCTTCGGCGTCCCCGTGATCGCCCGGCAATCCTCCCGCACCCGACCGCCCATGGCCAGCGCCCAGACCTACCGGAACCATCTTCGCTTCTTCCCGCCGTTCCACTTCTTCGTGATGCCGGTGCTCCTCGCCAACCTGGTGATCGAGATCGTCCGGCTGGTCCACACGACGACGGCCGCCCGCGGATGGGCCGTCGTCGTGGCGCTGGCGCTGGTCGCGCTCGGGGCCTCCGCACGGCTCATGGCGCTGCAGGTGCAGAACCGGGTGATCCGGCTGGAGGAGCGGCTCCGGCTCGAGCGCCTGCTGCCGCCGGCCGAGCAGGGGCTGGTGTCGTCGCTCGGGACGCGGCACCTGATCGGGCTCCGCTTTGCGGGGGACGACGAGGTCGCGCAGCTCGCGCGCCGGTGCGCGGCCGGCGAGCTCCGGAGCGCGGGGGAGGTGAAGCGGCAGGTGAAGAACTGGCGGGCGGACTACCTGCGGGCGTAGCTGTCGCCCACGCGGATCGGGACGGTCACCATCGTGCGACCGGCCCACTGCAGGCGCTGCTGGATGGCCAGCGGCGTCTCGTTGTGGAGGAGGCGATGCCAGAGCGTCTCGCGCGCGAAGATCAGCTTTCCCGCGAAGAACGTCGTGCGCGGAAATTCCCGCGCCACCGCGAGGCAGAGGCCTTCCGCTTCGGTCACGACCTCGGTGCCGACCGCCATGCGCGTCGTCGCCGCGATGCCGAGCCGGGTGGCGAGTGCCTGGTAGCTGGCGAGCATCGCGGTGGTGCGTGCCGTGAGCTCGGCGAGTGCATCGGCACCCTTGAACTCGCCGGAGTCGATCACGGCGACCGAGAGGAAGACGACGTTGCCGAAGTGGCCGGGGAAGGACCGGAGGACGTTGAGGACGGTGTGGATGCCCACGCCGCCGAAGCCGTTCACCAGGATCGCGGCGGTGGGACGACTGGGATCGACGGGCCGTGGCGCCGCCGCCGGCGCGCCTGACGCCTCGGGCAGCTCGCCGAGCTCACGGTAGAGCGCGTCCACCGTGGCGCGCGCGGCGCGATAGTGCCGCCGTACCGCGAAGCAGGCCGCGATGAGCAGCGCCGTGACCACCATCGTCACCCACCCACCCTCGGCGAACTTCTCGAAGACGGTGATCGCCAGGATCGTGGCGCAGAGGAGGAACGCCGCGGCGAAGAGCGCGAGGCGGGTGCGCCATTCCCGCCGCTCCCGCCGGTGGCGGATCCAGAAGCGCAGCATCGCGAACATCGACAGCGAGAAGGTGACGAAGACGTTGATGCTGTACATCACGACGAGGTGACTGACCTGGCCGCCGGTGTAGAGCAGGGCGGCGAGGGCGGCGCCGCCCATCAGCACGATGCCGTTCTGGGTGGTGAGCCGCTCGGAGAGCGCGGCGAAGCGATGCGGGACCCAGGAGTCCACCGCCATGTTGGCCAGGACCCGCGGGCCGTCGAGGAAGCCCGCCTGCGCCGCGACGATCAGCAGGGTGGCCTCGGAGAGGAGCGTCAGCACGAGAAAGGCGTTCCCGCCGGGGAGCCCGCCGGCGAGCCGCTCGACCAGCACGGCGTTCATCGTACGGCCCTCGACCGGCGTCACCTGCCACAGCAGGTAGCACAGGAGGAGCCCCGATGCGGTGAAGGCGAGCGAGGCCGCCATGTACACCATGGTTCGCTTGCCGGTGCGGACGCGGGGCTCGCGCATGATGGGCAGGCCGTTGGAGACCGCCTCGATGCCGGTATAGGTGCCGCCGCCCAGCGAGTAGGCGCGGACGAAGATGAGGAGCAGGCCGGTCACGCCCAGGGTGGAAAGCCCTTCCCGGTAGCCCTGTCCGGCCTGGTGCAGCGTGGTCGAGAGCTGCGGCAGGTGCCCGAGCACCCCTCCGCCGATCACGAGCAGGTGGGTGACGAGAAAGAGGATGAACACCGGCAGCAGGGCAAGCACCGATTCGCGCACGCCGCGGATGTTCATCGCGGTGAGCAGGAGCGTGAGCCCGATCTCGGTGGGGAGCCTGGCGCCGGCCCAGGCGGGGGGCAGGAAGCTGAAGAGCGCGTCGCCCGCCGCCGCCAGCGACGTGGTGATGGTCAGCACGTAGTCCACCAGGAGCGCCGACCCCGAGATCACGCCGGCGCGCTCGCCCAGCAGCTTCGTGGCGACCACGTATCCCCCGCCGCCGGAGGGGAACTCCTCGATGATCCGGCGGTAGGCGGCCGAAATGAGGAGGACGGTGGATGCCATGAGGACGGAGAGGGCGAGCGCGAGGTAGGTGTGCCGGCCGAGGGCACGGAACGCCTCGTCGGGGCCGTAGGACGACGAGGAGAGGCCATCCGCTCCGAGGCCGACCCAGGCGAGGAAGGGGATGAGGGAGAGCCGGTGAAAGAGCCGGTGGTCGGCCAGATCGCGCGGCGGGCCGAAGATCGCGCGGCGGAGGCGGTGGGCGGCGGTGGGACGGGATGGCATGGGCCAATAGTGACGAGCGGACGGCCCGGCGTCAGGTGAGCGCGCCGGATCCTGATGGAATCTTGAGGCGCCGATCCAGTAGCTTGAACACGTGACCGGGACACGGCGGGCTGAGCTGACGGAGGAGGCCGGGCGCTCCTGGCGCGGCTACGCGCGCGCCGCGGGCATGGTACTGCTGGCCACGGCCGTGGCCTTCGCGCTCCGCTCCCGCCTCCAGGCCGTGGACGCGGCGATGCTCCTGCTGCTCGGCGTGGTGGCCGCGGCGAGCTGGACGAGGCTGGGGCCCGCCCTCGTCGCCGCCGTGGTCAGCATCGCCGCGTTCGATTTCCTCTTCGTGCCGCCCTTCTACACGTTCGGCGTTCGCAACACGGCCTACCTGCTGACCTTCGTGGTGATGCTCGTCGTCGCCGTGACGATGAGCCGGCTGACGACGCGCGTCCGCCAGGAAGCCGACGAGGCGCGGGCGCGTGAGCGGCGCACCGCCCGGGCCTTTGCGCTGAGCCGCGAGCTGGCCGACACTCCCGAGGACCAGCTCGTTGCCGCGGCGCTGGCCCACATGCGCGCCGTCACCGGCATCGAGCCTTTGCTGGTATCCGCCTCCGGCGTGAGCGTGCTCGAGGGGATCGCTGAGCGGGTGGCAGTCGGCTGGGCGATCGAGCACGGCGAGTCCGCGGGCTCCGGCACCGCCCGCTGCGCGGAGGCCGAGGCGCTGGTGATTCCGGTCCGGACCGCGGCGTCGCGACACGGGGTCGTGCTTCTGCCAGTGACCGATAAGGACGACGTTCCCGGGGACGAGCAGCGCCTGACGCTCGAGGCGCTGGCCGACCAGCTGGCGCTGGCGCTGGAGCGGGCCGCGCTGGCGGGCGCGCGGGACCTCGCGCGGGTCGAGATCGAGGCGGAGCGGCTTCGTACGGCGCTCCTGAGCTCGCTGTCGCACGACCTGCGAACGCCGCTTGCCGGCATCGAGGGCGCCGCCACCAGTCTGCTCCAGGGTGCGGACACGCTACCGCCGGCGGTGCGGCGGGAACTGGCCGACGGGATCGTCGAGGAGTCCCGGCGGATGACGCGGCTCGTGACGAACCTGCTGGACATGGTGCGGGTGGAGGCGGGCGCGCTGGCGGTGCAGAAGGAATGGCAGCCGCTGGAGGAGGCGCTCGGCGTCGCGCTGCTCAGGCTGGAGGACCGGCTGGCCGCGCACCCGGTCGAGACCAGGCTGCCCGACGACCTGCCGCTGGTGCCGATCGACGGACTGCTGATCGAGCAGGTCTTCATCAACCTGCTCGAGAACGTCGTGAAGTACACGCCGCCGGGAACGCCGGTCACGATCAGCGCCGAAACCGCGGGCGAAGGCGTGGTCGTGTCGGTGAGCGATCGCGGGCCCGGCATTCCAGCCGGCTCGGAGCAGGAGGTGTTCCGGAAGTTCTACCGCGGGCGCGGGGTGGGGGCCGGCGGCGCCGAGGGTGGCTCGGGGCTCGGACTGACCATCTGCCGGGGGATCGTGCAGGCGCACGGCGGCCGGATCTGGGCCGAGCGGTGCGACGACGGCGTGACGTTCCGGTTCCTCCTGCCCATCGGGGGGCTGCCGATGCCGCCGGTGCCGGTCGAGGCGGGGAGCTGAGATGGCGACCGGAGCGCTGATCCTCGTGATCGACGACGAGCTTCCGATGCGCCGCTTCCTCCGGGCAATGCTGCGCGCGAACGGGTACCAGGTGGTGGAAGCGGCGACGGCGCGGGAGGGGCTCGCCCATGCCGCGGGGCGGAACCCCGAGCTGATCCTGCTCGATCTGGGCCTGCCCGATGCGGACGGGGTGGACGTGGCCCGCACCCTCCGGCGCTCGACCCGCGCCCCGATCATCGTGCTCTCGGCGCGCGGGCGCGAGCACGACAAGGTCGCGGCACTGGACGAGGGTGCGGACGACTATCTCACCAAGCCGTTCGGCGCCCCGGAGCTGCTCGCGCGGATCCGGGTGGCGCTCCGGCGGGCCGCAGCGCCGGAGGACGGGCTGGTGGTCCGGGTCTTCACGTCAGGGGAGCTCAACGTGGACCTGGCCCGGCGCGAAGTGCTGCGCGGCGACGAGCGGGTGCATCTCACCCCCACCGAATACAAGCTGCTCGCGGCGCTGATCCGGAATGCGGGGAAGGTGGTGACCCATCGCCAGCTGCTGCATGACGTGTGGGGCGCCAACTGCGAGGGCCAGACCCACTACCTGCGCGTGTACATGGGACAACTGCGGCACAAGCTCGAGCGCGACCCGACCCGGCCGCGGCTGCTGACCACCGAGCCGGGAGTGGGGTACCGGCTGCGGGACGACTAGCGGCGCCTGCCTGCGGCCGTGCCCACGCCGCCCACGCGGAGGGCGCGCACCGGGGGGGAGCCGCTCTGGCTCAGCCGTCGGCGCGCGGGTAGCTTTGGGCACCTCTCATCAAGGGCCCGCCCCTGACGGACCTGCGCCAGACGCTGGACACGGCACTCACCGGCTACCGGATCGAGCGCGAGCTCGGCCGCGGCGGCATGGCCACCGTCTTCCTGGCCCAGGACCTCCGGCATGACCGTCCCGTCGCGCTCAAGGTCCTGCACCCCGATCTTGCGCACGCGCTCGGCCCCGAGCGCTTCCAGCGCGAGATCCGCCTCGCTGCGCGGCTCCAGCATCCCCACATCCTCACCGTCTTCGACTCGGGCGACGCCGCGGGCAATCTCTGGTTCACCATGCCCTACATCGAGGGCGAGAGCCTCCGGAGCCGGCTCGATCGCGAGCACCAGCTGCCGGTGGACGACGCGCTCCGGATCGCCCGCGAGGCGGCACTCGCCCTCGAGTACGCGCACGAGCATGGAGTAGTGCACCGGGACATCAAGCCGGAGAACCTCCTGCTGACGAAGGACGGCAGCACGCTGGTGGCCGATTTCGGCATCGCCCGCTCGCTCGCCGGCGGCGACCGTCAGCTGACCGAGACCGGCCTCGCGATCGGGACGCCGGCCTACATGAGCCCCGAGCAGGCCAGCG
>JAICVB010000069.1 GCA_025935545.1 Gemmatimonadales bacterium | reverse complement strand
TACCGCGAGCGCACCCCGAAGGCGGTCTCGGGGCCGGTGCCGGATGTTACCGGCGCGAGCGTTCGGGCGGCCGTGGCCGCGCTCCACCGCCGCGGATATCGCGTGGCCCTCCACGGGGTGGGATCGGTCACGCGCACCGAACCGGCCGCCGGCGACACCGCCGCGGCCGGGACCGTCGTCACCGTCTGGACCGAGCCGTGACGGAGCGCGCCGAGCGGCACTCGCTGCCCGCGCTCATCGCCGCGCTCCGCCGTGAGGATCTCCTCGTGGCCGCGCCCGCGGCGGTGCCCGCGCTCTCCGCCATTTCGACCGACAGCCGGCGCGTCGGCCCCGGGGCACTCTACATCGCCGTGCGCGGCTCGGCGACGGACGGGCACCGATTCGTGCGTGACGCGGCGGCGGCTGGTGCCGCGGCCCTCGTCGTCGAAACGCCGCAGGGCCTCGACGTCCCCGAAGTCGTGGTCCGCGACGGCCGCGCCGCCGCGCTCGCCATCGCGAGGGCCTGGTACGGCGACCCCGGGCAATCGCTCACGCTCATCGGCATCACCGGCACCAACGGCAAGACCACCACCGCCGGCCTGGTCCGTCACCTGCTCAACGCCGCGGGCACGTCCGCCAGCATCGGCACCCTCGGCGCCTTCGACGGAGGCGGCCGGGAAGTGCCCTCCACGGCGGGCTCGCTCACCACGCCCGGCGCCATCGACCTCCAGGCGACGCTGGCCGCGCTCCGCGAGCGCGGCACCGAGTTCGTGGCGATGGAGGCGTCGTCGCACAGCCTGGACCAGGGACGGCTGGACGGCCTCGCCTTCGCCGCCGCCGTGTACACGAACCTCACACGGGACCACCTCGACTATCACGCCACGATGGAGGCCTACCTGACCGCGAAGCTCCGGCTCTCCACCTACCTCCGGCTCGACGGCACGGAGGTGGTGAACCTGGACGACGACGCGTGGCGCGCGCTTCCGCCGCGGGGGCCGCGGCTCACTTTCGGGCTCGATCCCGCCGCGGACGTGCAGGCCTCCGAGGTGCACCTCGACGCGGCGGGAAGCAGCTTCCGGCTCCGGACACCGTTCGGCGCCGCCGAGGCGCGGCTGCCCCTCCTGGGTGACTTCAACGTGCCGAACGCCCTCGCGGCCGCCGCGGTCGCGCTGGCCCTCGGCCGGAAGCTCGACGAGGTGGTGACGCGGCTGGCCGCGGCGCCGCAGGTGCCCGGCCGGATGGAACGGATCGCCGACCGGCCCTGCGTGGTGCTCCGCGACTATGCGCATACCCCCGACGCGCTCGAGCGCGCGCTCGCGACGCTCCGCCCGCTCACAGCCGGCCGGCTCATCGTGGTGTTCGGGTGCGGTGGAGACCGTGACCGGGGCAAGCGACCCATCATGGGGCGGATCGCCGCGACCGGCGCGGACCTTCCGATCGTGAGCTCCGACAATCCGCGCACGGAAGATCCCGACGCGATCATCGATGATGTGGTGCAGGGGATCGGGACGAGCGACTTCGTCCGGATCGCGGACCGCCGCGCCGCGATCGCCCGCGCGCTGGCGGAGGCCCGCCACGGCGACACCGTGCTCCTGGCCGGGAAGGGCCATGAGACGTACCAGGTGGTCGGCACGGTGAAGCAGCCGTTCGACGAGCGCGAGATCGTCGCGGGGATGCTCGAGGGATGACACGCTGGACCGCCGCGTTCGTGGCCCGCGCCCTGGGGCTGCCCACCACCAGCGAGCTGACCGACTTCACGCGGATCTCGACCGACACGCGGACGCTCGAGCGCGGCGCGCTCTTCGTCGCGCTTGCCGGTGACCGCTTCGACGCGCACGACCACCTGGCGGCGGCACGGGACGCGGGTGCGCGCGCCGCCGTCGTCCGGCGCGGGACGCCGGCCGTGGCAGGCCTGCCCCTCATCGAGGTGGACGACACGCTGCGCGCCTACGGGAACCTGGCGCGCGAGCGCCGGCGGACGCTTGCCGGCCCGGTCGTCGCCGTGACCGGCACCAACGGGAAGACCAGCACGAAGGAGATGCTGGCCGCGGTCCTCGGCACCCGCTTCCGGGTCCACGCCACGCGTGCCAACCTCAACAACCTCGTGGGGGTCCCCCTCACCATTCTGGAATCGCCCGGCGACGCCGAGGCGCTGGTGGTCGAGGCCGGTGCGAACCTCCCGGGGGAGATCGCCCGGTATCGCGAGATCATCGAGCCAACCATCACCGTCATCACCAACGTCGGCGCGGGCCACCTCGAGGGCTTCGGCTCGGTGGCGGGCGTGCTGTCGGAGAAGCTCTCGCTCGCGCGGGACGTGCCGCTCGCGGTGGTGGGGACCGAGCCGCCGGCCCTCGCCGAGGGGGCCAGTCGCCTGGCCGCCCGGGTGGTCACGGGCGGGCTCCAGGCCGCGGACGTCACGCCCGACTCGGTCGAGCTCGGCGCCGATGGCCGGGCGCGGCTGGGCGTGGACGGTCTCGACATCACCTTGCCCTACCCGGGGCGGCACCTCGCCGCCAACGCCATGCTGGCCTGGGCCGTCGCGCGCGAGCTGGGGCTCGAGCTTCCCTCCGCGGCCCGCGCGCTGGGTCGGTTCACCCTGCCGGGCGGGCGGACCGAGCTCGTGCAGCGCGGCGGGCTCACCATCCTCAACGACTGCTACAACGCCAATCCCCAGTCCTTCCGGTCGGCGATCGCCACGGCGCGCGCCATGCGCGGAGCGCGCCGCCTCGTCTTCGTGGCCGGCACGATGCGGGAGCTTGGCGACGCGGCGCCGGCGCTGCATGCGGAGGTCGCGGCGGCGCTGGCGGAGCTCGGGCCCGATGTCCTCGGGGCGGTGGGGGACTTCGTCCCGGCGCTCGCGGCGCACGGGGCGGCGCTGGGTGATCGCCTGGTCACGGCCGCCGATCCCGAGGCGCTCGGCCGGGCCATCGCGCCGCGACTCCAGGGCGACGAGCTGATCGTTCTCAAGGCATCCCGTGGCGTGGCGCTCGAACGTATACTTCCGCTCCTCGTCCCCCCTCAGACGATCGCGCCCGAGGCCTGATGTTCTACTATCTGCTGGCTCCGCTGGGCAAGAAGTACATCATCTTCAACCTCTTCAACTACATCAGCTTCCGGGCGGCGGGCGCGACGGTGACGGCTCTCCTCATCGCCTTCGTCGTGGGGCCGGCGATCATCGCGCGGCTCCGCGCGCACAAGGTGGGGCAGGTGATCCGGGCCGAGGGGCCCGCGAGCCACCAGAGCAAGCGGGGCACGCCGACGATGGGCGGGCTCATCATCCTGCTCGCGACGGTGCTGCCCACGCTGCTCTGGGCCCAGCTGCACAACCGCTTCGTCGTCGTGGCTCTGCTCGCGATGCTCTGGATGGGGTGCATCGGCTTCCTCGACGACTACCTGAAGATCGTGCAGGGGAAGTCCCGCGGGCTCGTGGCCAAGTGGAAGCTCGTCGGCCAGTGCTCGTTCGGCCTCCTGCTGGGCCTCTTTCTCGTCTTCAAGCCGGTGGTCGATCCGGACATCCTCCCCGCGACGGCCACGACGCTTCCATTCCTCAAGTACATCGTGGTCCACTTCGCGCCGTGGCTGTACGTCGTCTTCGTGACCACGGTGTCGATCGGGACGAGCAACGCGGTCAACCTCACCGACGGCCTCGACGGGCTGGCCACGGGCCTCAGCGCGATCGCGGCGTTCGCCTTTGCCATCTTTGCCTACGCCCTCGGGCGGGTGGACCTCACGGGGTACCTGAACCTCTTCTACCTGCCCGGGGCCGGCGAGCTGGCGATCTTCTGCGCGGCGCTCATGGGCGGGTGCGTCGGCTTCCTCTGGTTCAACGCGCACCCGGCGCAGGTCTTCATGGGCGATACGGGCAGCCTCGCCATCGGCGGTGCCTTCGGGACCGTCGCGATCCTCCTCAAGGCGGAGTTCCTCCTCCTCATCATCGGCGGCGTCTTCGCGGCGGAAACGGTGTCGGTGATGCTGCAGACGTCGGTCTACAAGTGGCTCAAGCGGACCCGGGGGAAGGAGTACGCCGACAGCCATCGCGTCTTCCGGATGGCGCCGCTGCATCACCACTTCGAGAAGCTGGGGTGGGCGGAGACGACCGTGGTGACGCGCTTCTACATCCTGGGACTCTTCTGCGCGCTGATCGCGCTCGCGACCCTCAAGGTCCGCTGATGCTGCTGGACGAATGGGGCGGGTCGGGGCGCGAGGTCGCCGTGGTGGGACTGGGCCGGAGCGGCGTCGCGGCGACGCTCCTCCTCCGCGACCACGCGATCCCGGTCTACGCCTCCGACAGCGGCACGGGCGCGCGCTTCGATGAGTGGGCGGCCCGGCTTCGCGCGGCCGGCGCCGAGGTGCAGGTCGGCGGGCACGACCTCACGCGGATCGGGCGCGCCGTGGCGGTGGTCGTGGCCCCCGGCGTTCCGCCGGAGGTGCCGGCGCTCGAGGCCGCGCGAACGGCTGGCGTGCCCATCGTGGCCGAGGTGGACCTGGGCTTCACGGCGCTCACGCGCACGCGCTGCGTCGGCATCACGGGCACCAACGGGAAGACCACCACGACCTCGATGATCGCGCACCTGCTGACGGCGGCCGGCCTCAGGGCCGAAACGGCGGGGAACATCGGGCGGGCGCTCTCCGAGGTGGCGCGGATGGACGACCCACCGGCCTGGCTCGCGCTCGAGTTGTCGTCCTTCCAGCTGCACGACGCGCCGCACCTGAAGCCCGCGATCGGCGTGATCACGAATCTGGCCCCCAACCACCTCGACCGCTATCACTCGCTCGCGGAGTACTACGGCGACAAGGCGCTCCTCTTCGCGAATGCGGACGAGCGGTCCGTCACCGTCAGCAACGCCGACGATCCGGCGGTGCAGACGATGGTCGCCGGCGTGCCGGGCCGGCACCTGCGCTTCTCGATTGCGGGCCGCGCGGACGCCTGGTACGACCGCGACGCGCGCGCGCTGATGCTCGGCGGCGAGGAGGTCCTTCCGCGCGACGAGCTGCATCTCCTGGGCGACCACAACGTGGCCAACGCGCTGACCGCGATCCTCGTGGCGTCGAGCCTCGGCGCGGTGACCGAGCGGATGGCCGCAGGGCTCCGGACCTTCCGGTCGATCCCGCACCGCGTGGAACCGGTTCGCGAGGTGAACGGCGTCCTCTGGGTCAACGACTCCAAGTCCACCAACGTGACGTCCACCGAGGTCGCGATCGCCGCGCAGGACCGGCCGTTCGTGCTGCTCCTGGGCGGCCGCCACAAGGGTGAGCCCTACACGCGGCTCGTGCCCGCGCTCCGGGAGCGCTGTCGCGCCGTCGTGGCCTACGGCGAGGCGCGGGAGATCGTGGCGCGCGATCTGGCTGGGGCGGTACCGCTGGTGGAAGCGGGGTCGTTCGACGACGTGATCGCCCGCGCCCGCGCACTGGCCCGCCCGGGCGACGCCGTGCTCCTGTCGCCGGCGTGCTCGAGCTACGACATGTTCCAGAACTACGAAGAGCGCGGCGAGCGCTTCCGCGCCGCCGTCGAGGCGATGTGAGTCTCCGGCGCGTGCGGCATCCGGGGGAGCTCCGCTGGGAGACGCGGCTGCTCGGCGTCGTCACCCTCACCCTCCTGGTCCTTGGCCTGGTGACGACGTACAGCGCCACGAACGTCATGCAGAGCCGCGGGCACATCATCGGCCTCGGTTTCGCGCTCAGGCAGGTGCTCGGGGCGGTGCTGGGCGGCGTGTTCCTCCTGATCGCGTCGCGCATCGACTACTACCGGTGGCGCCAGCTCGCCTGGCCGCTCCTGCTCGGCACGGTGGTCCTGCTGCTCATCCCGATCCTTCCCGGGACGACCGCGATCGCGAAGCCGGTCAACGGCGCGCGCCGCTGGATCGACGTGGGGCCGATCAACTTCCAGCCGTCCGAGCTGGCCCGCCTCGTGGTCGTGATCTGGTGCGCGATGCTGGCCACCAAGAAGGGCGGCAAGGTTCGCGAGTTCCGTCGTGGCGTCCTGCCCTTCATCGTGGTGCTCGGCGGCGTGTCGCTCCTCATCCTGCTCGAGCCCAACCTGTCGATGGCGCTGCTGGTGGCGCTGCTGGGCGGCATCGTCCTCTTTGCGGCCGGCCCCCGCATCGGCCACTTCGTGCTGCTCAGCGTGGCCGGCGCGCTGCTGGCGTACAACCGGATCCAGGGCGCGGCCTACCGGATGGCCCGCTTCAACACCTACCGGAACGCCGAGCACGCCACGTCGGATGCCCTGTACCAGATCCACAACTCGCTGGTGGGCATCGGATCGGGACGGATCTTCGGCGTCGGGTTCGGGGAAGGGCAGCAGAAGCTGGGATACCTGCCCGAGGCCACCTCGGACTTCCTGTTCAGCACCATCGGCGAGGAGTGGGGATTCCTCGGCGTCTGCGTCATCGTCGGACTGTACGCGCTCTTCTGCTGGCTGGGCTTCCGCATCGCGAAGACCGCTTCGGACCCCTTCGGCCAGTATCTCGCGGTCGGGCTCACGGCCACGGTGGGTGTGACCGCCTTCATGCACATGGCCGTGACGCTCGGCATGATGCCCACCACCGGCCTCACGCTGCCGTTCATGTCGTACGGCCGCTCCAGCCTCGTGATCTCGCTGCTCGGAACCGGCATCCTGATCAACATCGGTCGCCTGCGCGGCCGGCTCACCGCGGCGGCAGACCGGAGGAAGGCGGCGGAGTGAGCCGCCCGATCCTGATCGCCGGTGGTGGGACCGGAGGGCACCTGATGCCGGCCCTGGCCCTCGCGGCGACGCTGCGGGAGCTGACCAGCGAGTTCGAGCCCGTGCTGATCGGCGCGCGGCGCGGGGTCGAGGCGGACATCCTTCCCACCCGTGATTTCCGTTACTCGCTCCTCCCGCTCGAACCGATCTATCGCCGCACGTGGTGGCGCAACGTGCGCTGGCCCGTGGTCGCCTGGCGGGTCTACCGCCGGCTCGGCGCCCTCTTCGCGGCGGAGCGCCCGGCGGCGGTGCTCGGCACCGGCGGGTACGCGTCGGGCCCCGTGGTGTGGTGGGCGGCGCGCCACGGCATCCCGACCGCGATCCAGGAGCAGAACGCGTGGCCGGGCCTCACGACCCGCCGCCTGAGCGGGCGGGCGCGTCACATCTATCTCGGCCTCCCGGAGGCGGCGGCGCTGCTGCGGCCCGGCCCGACCACCCAGGTCTTCGATACCGGCAATCCGATTGTTCCACCAGACCCGGCACGGCGAGCCGCCGCGCTGGAGCGGTTCGGGCTGAGCGGCGTCGAGCCGGTCGTGCTGGTGACCGGGGGGAGTCAGGGGGCGCTCGCCATCAACCGGGCGATCGCGGGCTGGCTCGACGCCGGCGGCCTCGGCGAGCGCCGGCTCATCTGGGTGACGGGGCGGCGGACGCATGCCGAGTTCGCGCGGTATCACGCGCCGCCGCGCGTGCACGTCGCCGATTTTCTCGACCCGATGGCCGACGCCTACGCCGTCGCCGACCTCGTGGTCTCACGGGCCGGCATGATCACCGTAGCCGAGATCTGCGCCTGGGGCCTGGCGAGCATCCTGGTGCCGCTGCCGACGGCGGCCGCCGACCACCAGACCCACAACGCGCGGGCCATGGCGGGGGCGGGTGCTGCGCTGCTGGTAACACAGGTCGGGTCGGCGGCTGACGGGCTTCCAGCTGCCCTTCAGGCCCTCCTGTCCAATCCCGCCGGTCGGGCCGGGATGGCGGCGCGGGCGCGGGTGCGCGGGCGGCCGAACGCGGCCCGGGAGATCGTGTCGCGTCTTTTGACACTGGCGACCGAAACCCGGCCTTTCGCGAACCGCGACAAGATTTTAGGTTAGCTGAGCCAAGATGGAATTGTTCAACGCTGACGACCGGCGGCCGGTCCACTTCATGGGGATCGGCGGGGCGGGGATGAGCGCGCTGGCGCTCATTGCCTGTCGGCGCGGGATCCCCGTCAGCGGTTGCGACAATGACCCTGCCGGAGCGGCCGACGTGGCGGCGCTCGGGGCGGTGGTCCATCGAGGCCACGACCCGGCACACGTCGAGGGGACGCGCGCCGTGGTGGTGACCGCCGCGGTGAAGCCTGATCATCCGGAACTCGTGCGCGCCCGCGAACTGGGCGTGCCAGTCGTCCCCCGCAAGGAGGCGCTGGCGGCGCTCATCGCGGGCGGGCGCACCGTGGCCGCGGCCGGCACGCACGGCAAGACGACCACCACGGTGATGACCACCGAGGCGCTCGCGGCGGCGGGCCTCGCGCCCACCGGTCTCGCCGGCGGGCGGGTCAGCAGCTGGGGCGGCAACGCGAAGCTCGACGGCGACGCGCTCTTCGTGGTCGAGGCCGACGAGTACGACAAGGCGTTCCTCGCGCTCCGGCCGACCGTGGCGATCGTGAACAACGTCGAGGCGGACCACCTCGAGTGCTACGGCAGCGTGGCGGCGCTCGAAGACGCCTTCGTCGAGTTCGCCGGCCGCGCCGAGACGGTGCTGATTGGCGCCGACGACAGCGGGGCCCGGCGGGTGGCGGCCCGCCTCTCGAATCGGGTGTGGCGCTTCGGCGCGGCCGCCGACGCCGCGCTCCGGATCATGGACGTCGCGCCGTCCGCCGCTGGGACCACGTCGCGGGTACTGCTCCCCGGTGGCCGGGAGGTCACGCTCAGGCTGCGGGTTCCGGGGATGCACAACCTCCGGAATGCGGTGGGTGCTCTCGGGGCGGCGCTCGCGCTGGGCGCACACCTGGAGCCGGCGCTCGAGGCGCTCGCCGGCTTCGGCGGGGTGGGGCGCCGGTTCGAGCGGCTCGGCGAGCGCGGCGGGGTCGAGCTGGTGGACGATTACGCCCATCACCCCTCGGAGCTGGTGGCCACGCTGGCGGCGGCGCGGCAGGCGTACCCGGGCCGGCGCCTCGTGGCGGTCTTCCAGCCGCATCTCTTCTCGCGTACGGCGGCGCATGCCGAGGCGATGGGCGTCGCTCTGGCGGCCGCGGATCTGGCGGTCGTGACCGAGATCTACGCGGCCCGTGAGGCGCCGCTTCCCGGTGTGAGCGGCCGCCAGGTGGCCGACGCGACCGGCCGCGCGGGAACGGCGGTCATCTTCGAGCCCGACCGCGATGCCCTGGGCCGCCGCGTGCTGGCCGCCCTTCGCCCGGGCGATGTGGTCCTGACCCTCGGGGCCGGCGACATCACGAGGCTGGGTCCGGAACTGGCGGCGTGGCTCTCCGCCGCCTGAAGCCGGGCTGGTATGTGCTCGGGGCGCTCGGGCTGGTGCTGGCGCTCCGGTTCGGTACCACCCCGCTGGCGCGCCGGATGAGCTTCTTCCGCGTGCGGCGGGTCGAGCTGGTGGGACTTCGGTACGGCGCGCCGTCGCCGACCCTGGCGGCGCTCCGGATTCCGCGCTCGCTCAGCACCTTCGACGATCTGTCGGCCATCGCGCGGCGCGCGCGTGCGCTGCCCGGCGTGGCGAGGGCGGAAGTGAGCCGGCGCCTGCCGGCCACGCTCCGGGTCGAGCTCGAGGAGCGCATCCCGGTGGCGGTGGCACCCGGGCAGGGCGCCATGCGGCTGATCGATGCCCGGGGCCGGGTGCTGCCTTTCGACCCCGCCCGCTCCGCGCCCGATCTGCCGGTGGCGGAGAGTGCCGATCCGCTGGTGGGTCAGCTGCTCGGCCGCGTACAGACGCTCGACCCGGCGCTGTTCGACCGGGTATCGGCGGCGCGGCGGGATGAGGATGACGTGGTGCTCGAGGTGAACGGCAGATCGTTCCGGTTCCGGCCGGACGCCTCCCAGGAGGAGATGCAATTGGTCACGGCAGTCGAGGGACAGCTCGCGCGCGAAGGACGCTCCTGGAAGGAGCTGGACGGACGGTTCGCCGGCCAGGTGATCGTCCGGGGTCGCGCGTGAGCGCGCAGCCCCACCAGCTCGTCGCGGCGCTCGACCTCGGCTCGACCCGGGTAACGGCCCTCGTGGCCGAGGCCACGGGCGATGTCCGCGATCCGTCGGTCAAGATCCTGGGGCTGGGCGTCGAGCGGAGCGGCGGCGTGCGCCGCGGGGTGGTCCGCGACATCGAGGAGACGACCCGCGCCATCGCCAAGGCGATGAAGGACGCCCAGCGCATGGCGGGCGTCGAGGTGGGGACCGTCTACTGCGGGATCGCCGGCGAGCACGTATCGGGGCGGAGCTCGCACGGGATGGTGAGCGTCACGGGCGACGAGATTCGCACCAGCGACGTCGCCCGCGTGAACGACATGGCCAGCAACGTATCGTTCGGCCGCGATCACGAGCTGCTGCACGCGATCCCCCAGGACTACCTGATCGACCAGCAGGCGGGGATCAGCGAGCCGATCGGCATGACCGGCTCCCGGCTCGAGGCTGAGGTCTACCTGGTCACCGTGCTCACGAGCGCGCTCCAGAACCTCCGGAAGTGCGTCGAGCGGGCCGGGTACCACGTGGGCGAGTTCGTGCTCGAGTCGCTCGCGGCGTCGCTCGCCGTGCTGACCCCGGACGAGCGGGAGCTGGGATGCGCCATCGTCGAGCTGGGGGGCGGATCGACCAACGTATCCATCTTCCACAATGGCAAAATCCGGCACACCGGCTCGCTGCTCTGCGCCGGGGGGCACGTCACCGGCGACATCGTCCATGGCCTGCAGGTCACCCAGCAGGACGCGGAGCGGCTCAAGGAGCGGTTCGGAGCGGCCTTCGAGCCGCTGGTGCCCGAGGCAGACGTCTTCGATCTTCCGAGCACCCCCGCGCAGGGCGCGCGGACGGCGCACCGCCGCGTCCTGGCGCACATCATGCACATGCGGCTCCAGGAAATCCTGGAGTACGCGCTCGATGAAGTGACCCGCGCCGGGTATCACGACCGGCTCCCGGCCGGCGTGATCCTGACCGGCGGCGGCGCGCAAGCGCCGGGGATCGTGGAGCTGGCCCGCGAGGTCTTCGCCGCCCCGGCCCGGATCGGCGTGCCCGGCCAGAAGCTCCGCGGGCTGGCCGACAGCGTGGAGTCGCCCGCGATGGCGGTGCCGGTGGGGCTGCTCCTCTACGGGGCGCGGCAGACGGTGGCGGGGAACGGATTCGCGGCGGGGGGCCGGCGCTCCTCGCAGGCGGTGGAAAAGCTGATCAACCCAGTGAAACGCTGGCTGCAGGATTTCTTCTGAGTCGGGCCGAGAGGACACAACATGATCTTTGAGCTGGAAGAGAGCGCCGCGCAGAACGCACGCATGAAGGTCGTGGGCGTCGGCGGCGGCGGCGGCAACGCCGTCAACCGGATGATCGAGGAAGGGCTGCAGGGCGTCGAGTTCATCTCGGTGAACACCGATTCGCAGGCGCTCACCACCTCGCGATCGGACATCAAGATCCAGATCGGCAAGAAGCTCACCCGGGGACTCGGGGCCGGCGCGCGGCCGGAGATCGGCCGCCAGGCGATCGAGGAAAACCGCGATGAGGTCGCGCCCCTGCTCTCGGGCGCGGACATGGTCTTCGTGACCTGCGGCATGGGCGGCGGCACCGGCACCGGTGCCGCGCCGATCGTGGCGCAGATGGCCCGCGAGGCCGGCGCGCTCACCGTCGGCATCGTCACCAAGCCGTTCCTCTTCGAAGGACGCCGCCGGATGCGCCAGGCGGAAACGGGCATCGGCGAGATGCGCAAGAGCGTGGACACCATGATCGTGGTGCCCAACGAGCGGCTCCTCGCGGTGGTCGGCAAGGGCATTCCCTTCCAGGACGCGCTCAAGAAGGCGGATGAGGTCCTGCTCCACGCCACCCAGGGCATCGCGAGCCTCATCACCTCCACCGGCATCATCAACGTGGACTTCGCCGACGTGCGCACCGTGATGCAGAACGGCGGGGCCGCGCTGATGGGCACCGGCATCGGCCGCGGCGAGAACCGCGCCCTCGAGGCGGCGCAGCAGGCGATCTCGAGCCCGCTGCTCGACAACATCTCGATCGCCGGGGCCACCGGGGTGCTGATCAACATCTCGAGCAGCGACATCACCATGGGCGAGGTCACCCAGATCAGCGAGATCATTCACGACGCCGCCGGCGATCAGGCCGAGATCATCTTCGGCTCCTGCACCGACGAGCACCTGGGCGGCGAGATC
>JAICVB010000027.1 GCA_025935545.1 Gemmatimonadales bacterium | reverse complement strand
GCGCGGTGCCCGACGCGGGCGCGGCGCCGGCGGCGGTCGCGCGGATCGACGCCGTGGCGCTCTTCGTCGAGCGCACGCGCGCGGTCCGGCCGGGCTACGCGCCCGACGACGCGGAGCTCGCCGCGGGCGCGACGGTCGGGCGGCGGCTCGGGTGCCGCCGGCACCGGCGCGGGCTCGTCCACCATCGGCAGATAGACCTTGATCGTCGTGCCCATCCCCGGCTCGCTGTACACCCAGACGTAGCCCTCCGACTGCTTCACGATGCCGTACACCGTGGACAGGCCAAGCCCCGTGCCCTGCCCCACCGGCTTGGTAGTGAAGAACGGCTCGAAGACCCGGGCCCGCGTTTCGGCACTCATGCCGGAGCCGGTGTCGCTCACCGCGATCATCGCGTAGCGGCGGGGCACGATCGAAACCTCGCCGTGCCGGGCGCGGTAGGACTCGTCGAGGGTGGCGGCGCCGGTTTCGACCAGGATGCGCCCCCCCGCGGCGGTGGCGTCGCGGGCATTGAGGACCAGGTTCACCACGACCTGCTCGAGCTGACCGCGGTCCGCCTTGACCTGGCCCTGGGTGTCGGAGGGACGGATCACGAGGTCCCGGTTGGAGCCGGCCAGCTTCCCCAGCATCGCGCCCAGGTCGCCCACCACGTCCTCCACCGAGAGCACGCTGGGCTGGAGAACCTGGCGGCGGCTGAAGGCGAGGAGCTGCTGCGTGATCGCCGCCGCGCGACGGCCCGCCTTCACCATCTCCTCGACTTCCGCGAGCGGTGTGCCGCCCCGGGCCAGGTCCTGCAGCGCGAAGGTGCCGAAGCCGAGGACGGCGGTCATCATGTTGTTGACCTCGTGGGCGACGCCGCCGGCGAGGCGTCCCACCGAGCCCATGCGCTCGACCTGCCGGAGCCGCTCCTCGACGCGCTTGCGGTCGCTCACGTCCATGGCCACGCCGTGCAGGCGCCGCCGGTTCTCTCCGGCATCCTGGTAGGCGCGGCCCTTCGCCGCCACCCACCGCACCGTACCGTCGGCGCCCAGCACCCGGTATTCCGCCTCGTAGTCGCCCGCGTCGGGGCCGCCGGCGAGGGCGCTGTGCATCGCGCCGGCCACGCGCTCGCGGTCATCGGGATGCACCCCTGCGAGGAATGCGTCCCACGTGACCGCGCCGTCGGCGGCCAGCCCGAGGATGTTGCGGCAGCGCCGATCGCAGCTCAGCTCGCCCTCGGTGCCGGTCCAGTTCCAGGTCCCGAGGCCGCCGGCGTCGATCGCGATGCGGCGGGATTCCTGCGCGCGCCGCAGGATGTCCGCCGCTCGCTTCTGGTCGTCAATGTCGGTGGCGGTGCCGTACCAGCGGACGATGGCACCGCCGGCGTCCCTCGCCGCGAGGGCGCGGACCAGATGCCACCGCCAGCGGCCGCTCCCCGCGTCGCGAAAGCGGTGCTCCAGCTCGAACGGGTCGCCGGTCCGCACCGAGTGATACCAGCGCTCGAGGCACCGGGAGACGTCGTCGGGATGCACGTACGGAATCCAGCTCGCATCCCCCCCGCGGCCCTGCGGCGCCGCCGTGAGCTCGTACCAGCGGCGGTTGAAGTAGTCGAGGTAGCCGTCGGGCCGCGCGGTCCAGACCACCTGCGGCATGGCGTCGGCCAGCTCCCGGAAGCGGGCCTCGCTGCCGGCCAGCGCCGCCATGGAGAGCCGCGACTGCTCGAGGGCCGCGGCCGCCTGCTGCTCCGACACCCGCGCCTCCGACGCCGCGCGCTCGGCCTGCGCGAGCGCGCCCTGGGTGCGCGCCACCTGCTCGTTCAGCGCGGCCGTCCGCTCGACGATGCGGGCCTCGAGCTGACCGCGCTCCTCCCTGAGCGACGTGGTGGCCTCCGCCTGGACGCGGACCTGCCGGATGAGCGCCATGAACGCGGTGGCGAGGAGGATGATGGTGAGCGCGCTCAGGAGCGCGATCGTCCCCTGCGCGTCGCGCGCCTGCGACTGGCTCAGCTCGGCGTTCGACCGGTAGCGACTCTCGAGCACCTGCTCGAGCGCGCGGCCGGCGGCGCGGATGGAGTCCATGGCGAGCTTCCCGCTGCCGTTCGCGACCATCGCGCGGGCGGGGCCGGCCCCCTTCTCCCGGTAGGTCCGGATCGAACGCTCGAGCTCCGCCAGCTTGACGTCGCTCAGCCGGCCGATCAGCGCGACCGTCCCGGCATCCGCCGGCCCTGCCGCCGACGCCAGCATCCGCCGCTCCGAGGGCAGCAGCGCCACCGCGTTGCGGTAGGGCTCGAGGTAGCCTTCATCACCGGTGAGGAGGTAGCCGCGCTGGCCCGTCTCCGCGTCCTGCAGGAGCGACATGACGCGCTCGAGCTCCAGCGTGGTCCGGCTGGTGGCTGCGGCGGCGCGGCTGGAACGGATGAAACGGCCGGTGGTGCGGTAGGAGAGGACGACGACCAGGACCGAGATGCCCAGCGCAAGCACGAAGGCGCCGGCGAGCCGGCGCTGGATGGGGACTGCCGTGAAATCGGGCACGCGGCCGGCCGCTACTGGCCGCCTGCCTGGCTCGCGTGCTCGCCGTGTCCCGAGATCGCGCGCGCCTCGCCGGCGATCGCCTCGCCCAGCTCACGCATCGCGCCGCCCGGATCGGCCTGCGCCGCCACGTGCCGGCCGAGCAGCTCGATCAGGATCGCGTCGCGGATCTGCATCGCCCCCTCCAGGCTGCGCGCGAGCACCGGGTCACGCTCGGCCAGCCGGGCGGACAAGGCCTCGAGGGCGGGACGGTGCCGCTGCCAGGCGTCCGCGGCGTGCTGGGCGGGAACCGGATCGGTCATGACGGCTCCGGGATCGGGGCCAGCGCTTCGCGGACCTGGCGGTAGAGCTGCGCCGGCGTGAACGGTTTGCGGAGGAAGGGTGCGTCGGGACTCTCGAGCCCGAGGTCGGCCAGCTCGGCGGGTGCGTACGCCGACATCGCGAGCAGGCGGCGGGACGGATTCCGCCGCAGCAGCTCCGCGGCCAGCCGGCCGCCGTCCATCACGGGCATCACCATGTCGAGGACGACGAGGTCCACATCCCCCTCATGCGCATCCAGCAGGGCAAGCGCCTCGCGTCCGTCACCCGCCTGGAGCGTGTCATATCCCTCGGCCGCGAGCATGCGCACGATCAGCGCCCGCAGCGATTCCTCGTCCTCCACGACGAGGATCGTGGCCGGGGCGCGCGAGTACGGGGATGATGCGGGGGGAACGGCCGACATGAGGCCAATAATACCGCCTCGGCGGTGCCGCTCAAATCGCGATCAGCTCTCCGGGTAGCTCCGCCGGCTCCGGAACCGGCCGCTCGGCCTCGGCAGGCGAGCCATCGCTTCCGCCATCGAATGCCGGATCGACCCGGAGATGCACAGGAAGCCCACGATGGCAAAGCCGGTGGCGACGGCGATCAGCCCGATGTTCGCGTAGTGCCGGCCGAGGAGCAGCACGGCGAGCGAGAACGCGAGCAGGAACCGCCCGACATACTTGAGGGTCTCAGCACGAGTCGCCATCGGACCTCCCCGGGAAACGGCGAACGCCCCCAACATGGCTGGAGGCGTCGCACACCGCTGTAGCCCGCGTCACCGGCGCTCAGCGCCAGCGGCCATCCTGCCAGTACCATCCCCGTCGGTCGTGGCGCCAATGCCCCCGCTCCCAGTGCTTCTTCCCGCGCGGCACGCGGTCCCAGTGCCCGTCGTCCCAGAGGTATCCACCCGCCTGCCACCGGTAGTGGCCGGGAACCCAGACCCACTCGGGTCCCGGAATGGCGCCGCGGACCTCGACCCGCGGCCGGGGCGGCCGCTCGACCACGTACACGCGCCCCGGCGGCGGCGGGCCGCCGCCGCAGGCTGCGGCCAGGAGGAGAGCGACGAGGGGAAGGCGGTGGGCGTTGCGGTGCCACATCGTGCGATACCTCCCGAAGCGGATCGTGGTGATGCTCATGCAGCAATAATGACCGGGCGGGCGGCGACGGCAAAGCGGTCCCGATCCAGGAGGTGCCGGATCGAGGAGCGGGGCACCGCCATCGTTCCGTCCCGGCTCATCGAGAGCTCGACCACGTCCCGGCCCCGGCCAAACCAGCGGGCGCTCGGCTCCAGGTCCGACGGGAAGTCGAAGAGCGGCAGCGAGGCCGCCGCCAGCGCCGCCTGGCTCCCGATGCCCGATTCTGGCATGGTACCGGCCCAGAGCGTCGCGCCGAACCGGGCCGCCACCTTCCAGATGCGGAGGGCCTCGGTAAGGCCACCGACCCGATGCACCTTGACGTTCCACACGCGCGGGCCGTCGAGCGTTTCGACCTGCCGCGCCGCCCGCGCGTCGCGCAGCGATTCGTCGAGGCAGATCGGCGTCCGGCACCGCCGGGTCAGCTCGATGTGGCCCAGCAGGTCGTCGGGGGCGAGCGGCTGCTCGATGTAGAGCAGGCCCGTCTCGTCGAGGGCCCGCAGCGCCGCCTCGTCCGACGGCCAGTCGTAGCCGCCGTTGGCATCCACGGTGAGCGGGAGCCCGCTCGTGCCCAGCGCCTCCCGGGCGATGGCGACCGGCTCCGTGTCCCAGCCCCGCCGCACCTTGATCTTGACGCGCCGGTATCCGCGCTCGACGGCGTCCGCGACCCAGGTGGCCAGCGTTTCCAGCCGCCCGTCCGCCGGAATGCCCAGTGCGACGCCACAGGGAATGGCGTCGCTGTGCTCGCGGCCCAGCCGCTCGGCCAGGAGATCGGCGAGGCCCAGGCCGCGCCGGTCGGCCTCGAGGTCCCAGGCGGCGGTCTCGAGCGCCGCGCGGGCGAAGGGATTCCCGCGCACACCGACCCGGAGCGCTGCATCGAGCGCCTCGGGGGAGTCGAAGCGCTGGCCCGCAAGCCGGGGCACGAGGACGCGCGACAGCAGATCGCGCGCCCCCGCCAGCGTCTCCTCCGAGTAGAAGGGGAGCTCGAACGGCGGCGACTCGCCGTAGCCGATCCCGCCTTCGCCGTCGTGCATGACCGCGATGACCGAGCGCCGCTCGTGCATGGCGCCGCCCGAGATCAGGAACGGCTCGACCAGCGGCAGCACCAGGTCGAAGAGCTCGATCCGGTCGACGCGGAAGGTCACGCGGCGCGCCAGAGATCGCGGAGGTGGAGGATCCCGCCCCGCCGCTCGAGACGGCCATCTGCCTCGAGCTCGAGCAGCGCCGCCACCAGGCCGTCGGCGGGGTCGAAGACGAGCGCGTGGAGCGCCCGCGCCATGCGCGATCCGGATGGCGCGGTGTAAGCCGACAGCGGCAGCTGGAAGAAGGTGTGCAGCTGCACGGTGGAGCAGCCGCGGAGCGCGTAGGCGACGATCATACGGCCGCTCACGATGTTCCCGGTGCCGGAGCGCGGCACCGACGCGGGCGCACCATCGAGCACGCGCAGGTTCCGGTCACTCAGGTCCCATCCGCCGTAGGCGACGCCGGCGCCCGGGTCCCAGAGCCGGTTGAAGACGGTGAGCGAGTCGGCGCCGCCCGCGGCCCGGGCCAGCATCTCGCGCTGGAAGTCGTCATCGAACCGGGCGTTCATCAGCTTGATGCCGAGCCGTACCGGACCCCGCGCGGCGGCCCGGATACGGGCGGGCACCTCGGTGAGCCAGCGAAGGATCGTGGCACGCTCGTCCGAGCGGGCGTCACCGGCGAGCGTGGGCGAGAAGTCCTTCTCGAGCAGGAGCGGGCCCGGCCCCCAGGCCTCCTCCAGTGCGCGGGTGGTAAAGCGATACTCGGCCTCGCGGAACGGCTCGTTCGCGGGCGGCAGGTGATACTTCACGGACGGAATTCCAAGGATGCGGCCGGCGGCCGCGAGGTCGCGCGCTGCGCGCACCAGCGTGAGGTATTCCTCGAGCGGCCGGTCCCATCCCCGCCCCTTCCACGTCACCGTCCACCCCTCGCGTCCCCCGGCCGAGGGCCGGCGCTCGACCTTCATCCGCGACTCGTGGATGGCCCACGCGGACATGGCCTGCTCGCCGCGCTCGTCCTCCGCGATCACCGTCTTGAGCACGGCAAAGGCGAGGCCGGCGTCGGCGTCGGCCTCGAGCTGATCCGCCCGGAGCGAAAGCTGGCCCGAGCCCTTCCCGATCGGGTGGGGCACGGGCACGCCCATGATTTCGGTGGAGAGATCGATGCGATAGCGATCGAGGATGTGCGCGGGCCAGTCGGGCCGCCACTCACGGCCCCACGCCGCGGCATCACGCGCAAGCTGCGCGCGCATCCGCCACCGCCTGCCGCACCTGGTCCCGCTCCGCCGCCGGGAGCGGCGGGCCCCACGGATCGTCGCAGGCGCCCTCGGGGACCGCGCCGTCGGCGGCGGCGGCCCAGAGCATCCGGCGGATGTAGCCCTCCATCGGCGCGGTGAAGGTGGCGGCCGCGAGGCGATCACAGCAGCCGGACAGCGTGACAAACCGGTGCCAGTCGCCCGCGGCGGCCGCACGGAGCAGCGCCGACTGCATGGCGGGCAGTGCCGCTCCCATGCCGACGAGCGCCGCCTCCGCGCCCAGCATGATCGAGTAGCCGAGGAAGCGATCCTCGCCGGTGACGAGAAGCTTGCCCGGATGTCGCCGCACGAGGGCCGCGATCCGCTGGAAGGTCATCACGGAGTCGAGCGTCGCGACCTTGATGCCCAGGACGGCGGGGAGGGCCAGGATCCCGTCGAGCGTCGCGTCGTCGTAGGCCACGCCGCCCGCCGCTTCGTAAAGCCAGAACGCGACGACCGGCAGCTCCCGGCTGAGCCGCTGATGATGGGCCACGGTGTCGTGGCGCTCGGGAAAGGCGAGGATGGCATCGGCCCGGCCGCGCCGCGCCTCGATGGCCATCGTGATGTCGCGCGCGCCGGCGATGACGATCCGGTCGGGCAGCGCCTCGCGCCAGGTTTCGAGCACCAGTCGCCGCTGCTCCGCCGAGAGGTGCGGGCCGCGGCCGGTGTGAGCCCACACGGCGACGCCGGCGATCGGCTGGGCCGCCATCCACTCCGCATAGGCCCGCTGGGCGCCGGCGTCGATCTCGCTGCCGCGGAACGGTACGGGCACCGCCGGAATGAGGCCATGGCGCAGGGCGGCTGCGAGCTCGCCAGCGGTCACGGCGCGAGCATGCGCGTGTTCCCCGTCTCGATCGCGGCGCGGGTGGACCCGGGGAGATCGAGGAGGTCGAGCCGCGCGACGGCGGTCTCCGGCAGCCGGAGCGGCTGGCCGGTTCCGAAGACGAAGCGGGCGGCGCCGACGGTCGAGAGGAGGGTCTCCAGATGATCCTCGGGCGGGCCCCAGACCCACGAGATATCCCACCAGATTCGCGCGGCCTCGTCCGGCGTGGATCCGAAGTGCACCTCGTCGATGAAGCTCCGGTCGGCGTGGGTGACGAGAATGCGGGCGCGCTGATCGGCGCGAACGAGTGCGCGCACCGCCGCGGCGGGGAGCTCCTCGGCGCGGTCGTTGGGATGGCGCTGCCGGCCGTCCTCCAGGCGAACCGCGAGCAGCAGCGCGATCCCCGCTTCCCCGGCGACCCCTACGAGCCGGCGCATGGCCGTGCCCGCGGGATCGATGCCGTAGAAGGTCGGATCGGCCCGGACCGCGGGTGCGCCGGCATCCACCGCCCGCAGCACGATCTCTTCCCACCCGGCGAGCCCCGGGTGCACCGCGGGCACCGGTCGGAACCGTCGCTCGTCGCGGGCGGTGTCGAGGAGCCACGCATTCCCCTCCGACGGATCGCGCCAGAAGATGCCGGGCAGGTGCGAGATCCACGCCTCGCCGATGCCGGTACGGTCCATCGCCTGCAGGAGGTCGCGGGGGGCCGTGCCGGGCACCCGGCGCCACGGGTAGCCACCGACGAAGGCGTTGACGTCGGTGATCATCTCACGCGATCTCGAAGGCGCGGGGCGGGAAGATCCGGGCGGCGTTGCGCCAGCGGACCAGCTCGAGGTCGGCGGGGACCAGGAGATGCTCGAGGTAGCGGAGCTTGGCCCATCCGGTGTCGATCGTGAGATCGCAGCCCCAGAGGAGCCGCTCCGCGCCCACCGCGGCGAGGCAGGCCTCGAGCATCCCGCCGTCCACGCCGCTCCCCGAGAGATCCACATACACGTTGGGCACACGCCTCACGACGGCGAGGGAATGCAGCCAGTCCCCCCCGCCGCCGATGTGCGCCAGGATGAACGACACGGTCGGGTGACGCCGGGCCAGCGCGCAGAGCTCCGCCGCGTCGGATGCTTCCTGGCCGGGGAAGTCGCGGCGCCGATGCTGCCAGATGTGCTGCAGGATGGGGAGACCACGCTCGCCGGCGGCGGCGCAGACCGGATCGAGGAGGGGATCGTCGGCCCGCCGGCTCGCCGCCAGCTTGACCCCGATCATCCCCGCCACGGCCCCGCGTGCAATCTCGGCGGCGGCGTGCGTTGTATAGTTCGGATTGACGGTGATGTAGCCGCGGATGCGGTCGGGATGCTCGCGCTCGAGGTCCCGCTGCACCTGGTTCGCTTCCTCCACGTCGGCGGGCGAGGGGAAGTAGATCGGGGACGTGAGGCCCCAGCTGCCGAGGACCGAGCTCACGTGGAAGGTGATGCCGACACGGTCGCCGGCCCGGAGCCGGCTCGCGTTCCGCTCGCGCCAGTCGGCGCGGGGAGTGCGCGCATGGAGGAAGTGTGCGTGGACGTCGATCAGCACGCCTGCAAGATGCGGAGGACCCGATGAGAAGTCGAGTGACCCACAGACAACCCGAGGAGCGATGCATGCGGCAGTGCGGGCGTTTCGGATGGGCGGGACTGGTGGTGCTGCTGGCCGCGGGCTGCGCCCCCGCGGGTCCGCGCATGCGGCAGGGCATGCCGGCCGATCTCATGGACGCGGAGCACATCAACGCGCCATCCGTGCAATCACTGGACGGGTTCAGCCAGGCCGTGCGGGTGGGAACGAGCCTGTATGTCTCCGACCAGGTGGCGCTCGACAGCGCCGGCGCGGTCGTGGGCGGCGACGACCTCCGGCTCCAGCTGGGTCAGTCGCTCCGGAACCTGAGCGCCGTGCTGACGGCGAGCCGGGCCCTGCCCGCCGACATCGTGCACATGACGGTCTACGTGGTCGGCTACCAGCCCGCCGACTACGCCACGGTGCGCGACGCGATCACGGGATTCATGCCGGCCGGCCACCCGCCCGCGCTCACCCTGGTCGGGGTTTCGGCGCTCCCGGCGCCCGGCCTCAAGGTCGCGATCGACGCGGTGGCGCACGTGCGCGGCATGTTCATCGACCGCGAGCGGCTCCCCGGCGGCGCGCTCAGCCCCGATCGCTGAGCGCGTCCTCCAGGGTCGCGAGGGTGGTGTCCACGACCCGCTCATCGTGGGCCAGTGAGACGAAGTTGTAGGCGGAGCGCTTGAAGAGGAGACCGCGCCGTGCGGCACCGCGCGCGAGCCGGATGCCGTCCGCCTCGTCCATCTCGAGGAAGCACATTTCCGGAATCCCGGCCACGCCGCGCACCAGTCCGGTGTGCCGTGCGGCCAGGTCGCGGAGGCCCCCCATCAGCCGGCCGCCGATCCGTCCGAGGTGCGCCGGCACCTTCGATTGCTCCATCACCTCCAGCGTCGCGCGGCACGCGGCAAGCGACACGAACTCGGTGGCGAGCGTCGAGGAGATCCACGTGCGGGTCCCCGCCTGCATGACGTCGGCGCGGCCGCCCACGAGCGCGAGCGGAAGGCCGTTCGCGATCGCCTTTCCCAGGACCACGAGGTCGGGCTCCAGGCCGTAGCGCTCGGTCGCGCCGCCCACCGCGAGGCGGCAGCCGGTCTTGATCTCGTCGATGATGAGCACCGCCCCGGTGCGGTGCGTTTCCTCCCGCAGCATCCGGAGCCAGTCTCCGTCGGGCTCTCCCAGCACGATCGGCTCGAAGGCCACGGCAGCCAGCCGGTCGCCCGCGGCGCGGATCGCGGCGCGCCCGCGCTCCACGTCGTTGAACGGGAGAGTGCCGCTGATGGCGGCGCCGGCCGGGACGCCGGGGGTGCCCGCCGCCTGCGCCCAGTCGAGCCAGCCGTGGTAGCCGGACCCGAGCACGTCGCTCCGCCCCGTGTGCGCGCGGGCGATGCGCACGGCGGCGGCCATCGCCTCGGCGCCGGTCTTGAGGAAGCGGAGCGACTCGATCCAGGGCAGGCGCCCGCTGATGATGTGGGCGAGCTCGTCCTCGAGCACCGGCGGAAGCGGCCCCACTACGCCGGCCTCGGCCGCGCCGGCCACGGCCCGGGTGACCGCCGGGTGCGCGTACCCCAGCGCGACGGCGCCGAGCGCCATGATGTAATCGGTGTAGCGGTTGCCGCGCGCGTCCCAGACCTCGGCGCCCCGCGCGGATACCATGCGAGCGGGGAGGTCCGGTGCCGAGTCTCCGAAGAGGGCGGCCGGCCGCTTGCTGCCGGTCGAGGTGAAGCCGGGGATCCGGTCGCTCACCGTCCGCTCACCTCAAGTGGAGCTGGCCGAGACGCGCCGCGTCCTGCCGGTCACCGCGGAGCCAGACCCAGCCGCCGCCTCCGCTCCACACCAGCTGCCCGGCGCGCCGTTCCCGCCCGCTCCGCATCTCGTTCACGATGAGGTCGAAGTCGACGAGCTGGCCCTGCGCCGGCTCCCAGGCCGTGGGTGTGAGCTGCAGCTCGATGCGGTAGCCGCTGTCGGTGCGCGCCCAGCTCCCTTCCGCCGACACTGGGGCGGTCCCTGCCACGCCGCGTGCCCGGATCGCTCCACCTTCCTCCGGCACGACAAGAACGCCGGCGATGTCGCCCGCGGCGTCGCGAAGGTAGATCTGCACGCCGTCGGAATGGATGTCGTCCGGCTCGTTGTCGAGGCGGAGCGGCGCGGCGTCGGCCGGCCGGAGCACCAGCTCAGGCTTGAGCACCTCCACCGCGACCGCGAGGCCGTGCTCGTTCCAGTTGACCCACGCCGTGGCAGCGAACTCCTCGGGGCCCGCGTACGGCAGCTCGCTCCGGCGATACTGGTCCTCGTGGTCGATCGCGATCGGCGCACTCTCGTCGAGCTGGCCGAGTGCGCCCCAGGGCGCGACGGCGAGGGGCGGCTCGAGCCGGGTCTGCAGCAGCGGCTCGAACGCAGGCTTCGGCGCGCGGCGGCCACCCAGGCGTGTCCGGGCCTCGCCCCGCTCGATGGTCCAGCCCTCGAGATGACCAGTGTGGCGGTCCGTGCCGTCCGCGGTCTGGACCTCGATCACGTTCCCCTCGACCCGCACGCCGCGAACCCCGGCGGCGCCGGCCGAGCTCTCGATGACCGTGACGAACCGCACCGCGCGGCCGGATGCCCGCTGCAACCCGAATCGCGCGGGCTCAGGGGAGCCAGGCACGCCGGGCCCGCTCGCGCGAAGCAGCTCGCCGTCGAAGAGGAGGTGCAGCCTCGCGGTCGCGCCACCGGCCTCGCTCGAGACGACGACCGGACCTCCCTTCACCGGCATCGCTTCGACATCGCGCACGAACCGGTCGTCGAGCGCTGCGGCGCTCCACGACCCGTCCGGCCAGGCGATGGCGCCGGCCAGGTGCCACGGCAGCTCCAGGGTGCGGGCCACCGGTGCATCGAGCTCCACCACGTCGAGCACGTACGAGGGCCCCGAGACGACGGTGCGGGTGACCTCGCCGAACCGCCCCCGCACCCAGCTCCACTCGGCCGCGGTGTCGAATGCCTCGCACAGGGCGTCCGCCTCGCCTTGGGAAGCGCCGTCGAGCCGGGGCGCGTTGTGCGCGAGCGTGGAGCGATACCAGAAGAGGTCGTCGGCCACGTAGGAGCCGGTGCCGGGATCGCGGAGCCAGTGCACGCCGTCCGCGTGCAGCGTGAGGCTCAGGCTGTCCGGATGCCCGTGGCCGCCGCCACGCGGGCCGCATTCGAGGCTGACGTAGCGGCCGCCTTCGCGAAGCACCGCGAGGCCCTGCCCCGCCATGAGCACGCTCCCGGGATGCCAGGACGCCGCATCGCCCTCGAGGACCGGCAGCATCGTCGCGAGCGCATTCCAGGACAGATCGGCGCGGCCGCGTCGTGCGGGGGCCGGCTCCCCCGCCTCATGCAGCCACGAGTCGAGCGGGATCGCCGGCACGGCCGGGACGCGATAGAGCGCGGTCAGCCAGTCGGACAATCCTTCGGCCGACTCGTCATCGCGCTCCAGGGCGGCGATCCCCTGCTCCCAGATCTCGAGATACATCGGGTGCGCGAGAGACACGCCGAACCGCGAATCCTTCCGGGCGGGATACGTGAAGTCGGGAAGCGCCGTGAGCGTCGGCGCCCGGAGCGCGGCTTGCAGGCGGCGGGCCAGCTCCGGATCCGCGACCAAGTCCACGCCGGCCGCCCGCGCCCACGCGAGCCCGGTCAGGATCCCCTGCAGCGTGAAGAGGTGGTAGTTCTCGCCCTCGTACCACATGCCGTCCGCGCCGAACCCGTGCATGATATGGGTCGCGAGACCGGTCTCGCTCTCGATGGCGCGCGCGGCGAGGTCCTCGTCCTCGAACCAGACCGCGATGGCGGCGAGCGCCGCGTTGTTCCAGGTCTGCCGGTTGGAGAAGCGCTCGTCGAAGTCGCCGATGACGTTGGCCGCCTCGTCGGCGACCGTCGACACGAGCTCCGCCGTCTCCTCGGGGAGTGACCCGGACGAGCGCAGGAGCACGGCGGCCGCGAGGTAGCTGGTGACCCAGATCGACTCCAGGTAGGTGGAGAAGAAGAGGCGCGAGGGGCCGAGCACGTTGTCCTCGTTGGGATACTCGAGGTAGTGCTCGCCGTAGAAGGCGAGGATCCCGGTGGCGCGGCGGGCGGCCGCTTCATCCCCCGTGAACGCATGCACCGCCGCCAGGTGCGCCGCGCGCTCCGCCAGCCAGAGGTGCTGCCAGCGGGCCCAGTGCCGGTGGTGTCGCTCGCCCGTCCACTCGCGGCCGCAGCGGGGACAGCGGTGGCGGTCGGGACTCCAGGGATCGAAGGCGAGGGCCGCACCGTCGTCGGCGCAGATCCCGCCGTCGGCCGAGAGCAGCGCCTTGACCCGAGGGAGCGGGGGCATCCGCTCGATTACCGGGGCCGCGCGCTCCGTCAGCCGCGCGAGCAGCGCCTGCAGGTCCGCCGACTCCGCGATCTCTCCCCGCCGGCGCTCCAGCTCCTCCGGCATCAGCACACGGTAACTCCTTCCGGTGACCAGGTGACCGGGAGCAGCGCCGCTCCCGCCATGCGCGCCGCTTCCGCGACGTTCGCCGCGCGGCCCGGGGCCAGGAAGAACATGCACCCGCCGGCGCCGGAGCCGGCGGCCTTCCCACCGAGGGCGCCGGCGGCGGCCGCGGCCCGTTCGAGCTCCGCCATGTCGTCGGTCCGCATCGCGGGATCGAGCTCGCACTGGAGCGACCAGTTCCGTGAGAGGAGCGAGGCGGTCAGCGCGAGGTCAGCGGCCCGGAGCGCCTCCGCCATCCGGCATGCGACCTCGCGGAGACCGTGCAGCGCCCGCACCACGCGCGCATCCTGCCGCTCGTACGCCGCGATCACCCGCGCGATCGTGCGGCCCGAGATGCGGGACATGCCGGTGTAGCAGAGCACCAGGCTCCGCTCCAGCTCCGCGGTGAAGTCCGGGTCGAGCGCGAGCGGCGCGATGGTGACGGCCGGATCCCGGAACTCGAGATGCCGAAAGCCGCCGAGCGCCGCGAGATACTGGTCCTGTCGCCCGCCCGCGATCCCGGCCTCGTCCCGCTCCAGCCGGCAGCCGGCCTCGGCAATCTCCGACGGCCCGAGCGACACGCCGCGTGCGGCGGAGAGCGCCGCGACCAGCGCAACGTCCAGCGAGCCCGAGCTGCCGAGTCCCGAGCCCGGCGGTACGTCCGAGCGCGTGGTGAGGGTGCAGGGCCCGACGGGATGGAGTCGCAGCGCCGCCTTGAGCAGGTCGAGCCGCCCGTCGGGCACCGGCGTGAGGCCGTCAGGCAACGTGACCTCGTCGTCGAGGTCCTCCGATACGAGCCTGACCTCGCGACCGCCGCACGCCACCTGCGCGTGCGTACGGAGTCCGATCGCCGCCGCGACGACGGCGCCGCCCTCCTTCGCGGAGAACGGCGGTACATCGGTCCACCCGCCCGCGAAATCGAGGCGGACAGGTGCCGAGGCGGCCCACGTATGCGCCTGGGGTGTCATCGCGCGGCCGCGGTCCAGTCGTGGATCGTCGGAAGCTCTCCACGGAGGTCCATCCGCACCCCGCCGAGCCGCCGGCTTATCCCCTGCAGCCCGCGTGCATGGTACAGGAACGCCACCGGCGTCTCGGCCGCGAAGCGCCGCTGCGCTGCGGCCGGATCCGCCGTCATCGGCATGCCGGCCAGCGCCGCGAGCGGCCCGAGGTAGCCGAGCCCGGGATCCCCTGGAACGCCGAGCACCGCCGCGTCGAAGTCGTGGCGCGGGCCGTAGGTGCGGTCGAGGAACGCGGCGAGCTCGAGCTGCCGGATCCGCGCCGTCACTCCGATCGCCGCAAGCCGCGCCTGAATCATCTGCTCCAGAGCCGCCTCTCCGCTTCCCACGGTGAGCATCTCGAACTCGACCCGCCGCCCGGCCAGGAGCCGTCGCGCCGCGGCCACGCCGCCGGAATCGTGCGCCGGCGGAAGATAGCCGGGCACATCGGGAGGGACCGGCCCCCACGCCGGGGTGCCGAAGCCGTAGAGGTAGCCGTCCACGATCTCGCGCCGATCGATGGCGAGGGAGACGGCCCGCCGCACGCCGGGGTCGTCGAAGGGCGGCCGCCGGGTGTTGAACACGAGGCCATAGGTGAAGTTCAGTGGATAGCTCACTACGCGGAGCGCGGGATCGCGCCGCACGAACGACGCGTGCGCCGGCTGGATGCCGGCGACATCGAGCTCGCCGGATGTCAGCGCCGCGAGCTTGGTGGTCGGCTCGTCCACCACCACGACGATGAACCGGCTGAGCGAGGGGGGGCCGCCCAGCTCGGCCGGGAAATCGGGATTGGCCTCGAAGACCCAGCGCCGGTTGGGCTCGTGCGCCACGAAGCGAAACGGGCCGTTGCCGACGGGATGCTCGTTCCAGGGGGCGCCGCGGAGCCGCCCGTGCGGTACCGTGTCGAGCAGGTGCTTCGGCACGATGGAGAGATCGGTCAGCACGTCGGGAAACGCCGTGGCCGGCTCACCGAAGCGGAGTATGACGGTGGAGTCGTTCAGGGGCTCGACGGCGGTGAGGCCGCTCAGGTCGCCCAGGCGGGGGTAGCCGGTGGCGGGGTCGCGCGCCGCGTCGAGGGTATACGCGACGTCGGCGGCGGTGGTCGGCACGCCGTCGTGCCAGCGCACGCTCGGGCGCAGGTGAAATGTCAGCGCCCGCCGGTCCGGCGACCACTCCCACCCGCGCGCGAGGTACGGCTCCGGCCGGAGCATGCTGTCGTAGCGGGCCAGCGTGGTGAGGAGCAAGTAGCGCTGCACCTGGCGCGCGGCGGGATGCACGGTCAGGAGCGGGTTGATGCTCTGCAGGTCGGCCCCCGACGCATAGAGCACGGTGCGCCCGCGCCGCGCGGCGAGCGGGCCGCAGGCGCCCAGCGCGAGGAGTGCGGCGGCGGCCACGAGGCGGCGGGCTGGAATCACGCTTCCATCTTACACGCGCCCCGCCGCGTCCGCTCTACTGGCGAGCCCCGCCGCGCCGCGCGACATTGGGTGATGCTGCCGTCGCTCCTCCGCCGCACGATCGGCGGTCTCGCCGTCGTGGCCGGCGTCATCACCCTCACCTTCTTCCTCCTCCGACTCGCTCCCGGCGACCCGACCGAGCGCCTGCTGGGTCCCACGGCCACGGCCGAGCAGGTCTCGGCGCAGCGTCACGTGCTCGGACTCGACCGTCCGCTCCCCGCGCAGTATGCGGCGTGGGTGAGCCGCTTCGTCCGCGGCGACTGGGGCTCGAGCATCTCGACCGGCCGGCCGGTCCGCGGCATGCTCGCGACCGCCTGGCCCGCCACCGTCCGCCTGGTCGGCATCTCGCTCGTCCTCAGCTACCTGCTCGGCATCGTGATCGGCGCCGTCCAGGCGACGGCGGGGAGGCGCGTGGACACCACGCTGAGCGTGGCAACCGTCACGCTCTTCGCCATGCCCGGCTACTGGCTCGGGCTGATGCTGGTCATGCTCTTCACCTATCGCGCGCGGATCCTGCCGTCCTTCGGCTCGCGCGGCTTCGACGCCGACTTCCTCCCGCCGGCAGCCCGCCTGGCCGACGCCCTCCGCCACCTCGCCCTGCCCCTCGCCACGCTGACCCTGGTCGGGCTCGGCGGCACCGCCCGCTTCGTGCGCGGAGCGATGCGCGACGTGCAACACGCGCCGTTCATCACCGTCGCGCGCGCCAAGGGGATCACCGAGGGCCGGGTGACGCGGCACCACATCCTCCGGAATGCGTTGGTGCCGGTCGTGACGCTGCTCGGGCTGTCGCTGCCCGCGCTCTTCTCGGGCGCGGTCTTCATCGAGGCGATCTTCGCCTGGCCGGGCGTCGGCCGCGTGCTGGTGGAGGGCGTGCAGGCGCGGGACTACCCGGTCGTCATGGCGGCGACTGCGGTCAGTGCACTGCTCGTGGTCGCGGGGAACCTGCTCGCGGACGTCCTCGCTGCGGTGGTGGATCCGCGGCTTCGGGAGCCCGCCGCGTGACGCGGCTCGCCGCCGACGGACGCGCGCGCTTCGGCGCGGCGCTGCTCTGCGCGGCGGTCCTGGCGGCGCTGCTCGCGCCGCTCATCACGACGATCGCGCCGGCGGTCCAGCGCGACGTCGTCGCCACGCGATTCCTGCCGCCGCTGGCGCACGACCTGCACGGCGTGCTGCATCCGCTCGGCACCGACCGCCTCGGCCGCGACGTCTGGGCCCGCCTTGCCTACGGCGCCCGCATCTCCCTCGGCGTCGGCTCGCTCGCGGTGCTCATCTCCACGGTGCTCGGCGTGCTGGTGGGAACGGTGGCCGGCACCTGGCAGGGGCGGCTCGGCGCCCTGCTCCTCGCGGTGACCGATTTCGCCCTGGCCCTCCCCCGCGTCGTGCTGCTCCTGCTCCTCGCGGCGCTCTGGCGGCCGAGTGCGGCGCTGGTGGTGGTCGTGCTGGGGGTGACGGGCTGGATGAGCGTAGCGCGGCTGGTGCACGGCGAGGCGCGGCTGGCCGCGTCGAGGCCGTTCGCCGAGAGCGCGCGGGCGCTGGGGGCGTCGCGCCTGCGGCTCCTCCGCCATCACGTCCTCCCCAATGCGCTCACCCCCGCGATCGTGGGCGCGGCACTCGGGTTCGGCAACGCCATCCTGCTGGAGGCGGGCCTCTCGTTCCTGGGCGTGGGGGTGCAGCCACCGGCGCCGTCCTGGGGCAGCATGATCGCCTCGGGACGCGACACGCTGGTCAACGCGCCGTGGGTTGCCGCCGCGCCGGGGATCGCGCTGGTGCTTGTCGTCGTTGCGGCGACGCTCCTGGGCGACGCCCTGCACGACGCGCTCGACCCGGCGCGGAGTGACGTGCGAGGGGAGACGGGCGCGGCGCTCAGCGGATCCTGAAGCTCACGATCTCGCCCGGGCCGGCGCGAAAGGCGATGGTGCCGTCGTCGCCGACGAGCGACGGCGTCCCCGCACGCTCGTCGGCATGCGTCCGCTCTGCCCGCCTGGGCGGCGGGGTGATACGCCAGGCGCCATCCATCGCGTCGTCCCGCGCATTCCAGCAGCGGAGAATACTGCCGTCGCCGTCCTCCGCGGGCTTCAGGGCCGACGGAACCAGGCCGTCACCGAAGAGCTCGATCGTGCGGGACGTCGTGCGGAGCGGCAGCGCGTCGCGGAGCCACATCCCCCGCACCGGCAGGAACGCATCTTCCCAGCACCGCTCCAGGCGATCGGTCTCGCGCACGTCGCGCCCGGTGCACGGCGCCAGCGCGAGCTCGATGCGTGTGGGCCCGATGCATTGGGCCTCGGGCGTCGGCGTGGCCCAGCCGGCGTGGCCGGGTCGGGTCGGCAGGTCGCCGCGCGAGAGCTGGCCCACCGAGCGGAGCAGCGTCAGCAGGAAGTCCCGCCCGGTCCACTCGTACTCGAAGAATCCGGGGGCGAGGATCGCGAGTCCGCGGTCGCGCCGCGCCGCCGCCACCCACCGGTGCGCCGGGGCGGTTGCAGGGGCCGCCTCCATCGGAGCGCCAGCCGCCGGCTTCGGAGGCCGCCGCACCGATCCGAACGCTGCCCCGGCCGTCGCGACATCGGCGGAGACTCCGCTCGGCACACGGAGGCGGACCCGCCGGTTCCGGGCGTGGTTGTCGAGGTCGAGGACGCAGCGGACGAACCGCTCACCCTCCACCAGGATGACGCGGAGCCGGAAGCGCATGCCCGCGAACCGGCCCTCCGCATCCATCGCGCCGACGAGCGGGCCGGCGGCCACCAGTGTGCGACGTGCGGGCCCCCGGAACCGCCGCATCGTGCCCGGCGCCGGTGCGAAGGTGTACGTGTCGCCCGCGTCGCCCTCGGACTCGAGCGTGAGCAGTCCTCCCTGACGCGCACCCCGGGGACGCCTCGAGACGGCCACCGTGCCGTCCGCGTCGAGCGTGACCTCGATGTGGTCGTTCGTCAGCGTGAACCCGTCCGCCGATACCGCGCCGCCAGGGGCAGCGCCGGCCGGCGCGGTGGTCAGGATGGCGGTCCCGAGCCCCCCGATGGGCGGACCCCTGAATGCGATACGGACCTCGTCCACCTCGTCGAGGTCGGGATAGTGCCGGGGCGCGTCGATCCGCTCGAGCGCGAGCCGCCGCTCGAGGACCTGCACGGGCAGCTCGGCACCTTCCGGAGTGCGGAGCGCGAAGCCCGCGGGTGGAACGGCCTCGCGCGGCCGTCGGCCCGTCGGCGGCCCGACGAGCACGTCCCGCCGGAAGAACGTTGCCGTCGCGATCACCACCCCGCTCCGCGCCCGCGGCGCCGGGTTCCAGCAGACGAGTGACGGTGCCCTGCCCGACGGCCGCTCCCGCGCCTCGTCCGCGTCGTAGCCGACCAGCTGGCCAAGGGCGCCCCGCGAGACCTCGCGCGCGATCGCGAGCGCCGAGTGCTGCCGCACCGCTGCCTCCCGGATGACCGGATCGGCCGCGCAGCCCCCGATGGTATCGTGGAACTGGGACTGGATCAGCTCCCGCCACGCTGCGGTGAGGAGCGGACGCCGGTCATCGCCGCCCGCCATCCGCACCAGCATGGCGAGTGGCTCCGCAAAGCGGCTGAGGTGCAGCTCGGCCACGGCGTTCCGGCGCTTGAACGGCGCGCGCGTGCCGTGCACGCCCTGCAGCGTCCAGGTGTAGCCGTACGAATCGCGGAGCTCCCCCTCGGCCAGAGGAGCGCGCGCATCCGCCGCCGCTGCCAGGAACTCATCCAGCCGCGAGATGCGGACCTCCGCATCGGGCTCGAGCGCCGCGATGCGCCGCCGGAGATCGGCCAGCGCCGGATGGACCGCGTGATGGTCGGCGCCCACGAAGACGGCGATGTGGCGCGTCGCGGCGCGCCGGATCAGCTCATCGCGGATGCCGGCCCAGCCTTCGGGCAGCGCGGACCCGACCTCGTACCCCGCCGGAGGCAGGTGATAGGTGACGAGCTCGGCCCCGTCCCGGCCGCGCCAGCGGAAGAGATCGCGATCGCCGCGCCGGCCGCGCCACAGCGCGCCCACGTGCATCCCGAACTCGCGCCCGAGCGAGGGCCACGCCGCCGGGTGCCCGAAGGCATCGGGCGAGTAGAGTGCCCCGCTCCGCCGGCCCAGCGCGCGCGCCTCGGCGCTTCCGATCAGGAGGTTCCGCACCAGCGCTTCACCCGACGGGATGAGCTCATCGGCGAGCACGTACCAGGGGCCGGCCTCGAGCCGTCCGGAGCCCACGAGCGCCGCGATGGCCTCGCGGCGCTCCGGGCGCACCGCGAGATAGTCGTCGAGATGAATCGTCTGGCCGTCGAGGAGGAAGGCGGGGATCGAGGAATCGGCTTCGAGGCGGGCGACGAGGTCGTCCATCATCGGCACCAGCCGCGCGACGAAGGCCGCGCGCGGCAGGTACCACTCACGGTCCCAGTGAGTGTGCGGGATGAGGTGGAAGATGCGGCCCATCACCCGCCGGGCACCACCCTCAGTAGGACGGCGGGTCGCTGGCCGGGAACGATTCGAGGGACCCCTCGTCCACCGACCGGCTCGGCGTCTCGCCCGGCGGCATTACGTGCCCGGCCGCCAGTCCGCCGGAGACGGCCGGCGCCTTTTCCTTCCCCCGCAGCAGCTGCCGCAGCACGAACTGCAGGATCCCGCCGTGCCGGTAGTAGAGGACCTCCTGCGGCGTGTCGATCCGGACGATGGCCTTGAACGTCACGTGGCTCCCGTCCTCCCGCGTGGCGCGCACCTCCACGTCGCGCCCGCCGGCGAGGCCGTCCGCGATGCGCCGGGCCAGGCCGACGACGTCGAACGTCTCGCGTCCCGTGATGCCGAGCGAGGCCGCGGTGTCTCCGGGCTGGAACTGCAGGGGCAGGATGCCCATCCCGACCAGGTTCGAGCGGTGGATCCGCTCGTAGCTCTCCGCGACCACGAACTTGATGCCCTGGAGGTACGGCCCCTTGGCGGCCCAGTCGCGGCTCGAGCCCGAGCCGTATTCCTTCCCCGCGACCACGAGCAGCGGCGTTCCGTCCGCCTGGTAGCGCATGGCGGCGTCGAAGATCGACATCACCTCGCCGGTCGGGAGGTAGGTGCTGAATCCCCCTTCGGTGCCCGGCGCGAGCAGGTTCCGGATGCGGGTATTCGCAAAGGTGCCGCGCACCATCACCTCGTGATTGCCGCGCCGGGAGCCGTAGGAGTTGAAGTCCCGGGGCGCCACGCCGTGCTCCACGAGATACCGACCGGCCGGCGACTCCGACTTGATGCTCCCCGCCGGCGAGATGTGGTCGGTCGTCACGCTGTCGCCCAGGAGGGCGATGGCGCGGGCACCGGTGATGTCGGGCACGGCCGCGGGCGCCTGCTCCGGCATGTCGTCGAAATAGGTCGGCTGCCGCACGTAGGTGGAGTCGGCCTGCCACGCGAAGCGGTCGCCGCCGGGCACGGCGATCCCCTTCCAGCGCGAGTCGCCCTCGAAGACGCTGGCGTAGGTGTCGCGATACATCTGCGAGCGGATCGATCCTTCCAGCACTTCCTCGATCTCCCGCTGGCTCGGCCAGATGTCGCGCAGGAAGACCGGGCTGCCGTCCGTCCCGGTCCCGAGCGGCTCGGTGGTGAGGTCGATGTCGATCCGGCCGGCGATGGCAAAGGCGACGACGAGCGGCGGCGACATGAGGTAGTTGGCGCGGACGTCGGAGTTGATCCGTCCCTCGAAGTTCCGGTTGCCCGAGAGCGCCGCGGCGGCCACCAGCTTCCGGTCCTGGATGGCCTGCGAGATCTCCTCGGGGAGCGGGCCCGAGTTGCCGATGCAGGTGGTGCAGCCATAGCCCACGAGCTGGAAGCCCAGCTGATCAAGGAAGGGCGTGAGCCCCGCCGCCTCGTAGTACTGCGTCACCACCTTGGACCCGGGCGCGAGCGAAGTCTTGACCCACGGCTTCCGCTCGAGCCCGCGCTCCACCGCCTTCTTTGCCAAGAGGCCCGCCGCGAGCATGACCGACGGGTTCGAGGTGTTGGTGCAGCTGGTGATGGCGGCGATCACGACCGAGCCGTGCCGGAGCTCGTCGGCCGCCGTCGTCGTGGCCTGCGCCGCGGGGGATGTCGAGGTCCCCTCGCCCCAGACGCCGACGGCGCCGGGGCCGGCCGAGCCGTTCTCGGCCGCGCCCTTGTCCCCGCGCGCCGGCTGGTTCGGGAGGAGCGACGGCAGCGCCGTCTCGAAGCTCGTTCGCGCGCGCGCGAGGGGAATGCGGTCCTGCGGCCGGCGCGGGCCCGCGATGCTGGGAGTGACGGTGGCGAGATCGAGCGAGAGGGTGCTGCTGAACACCGGCTCCGGTGAGTCGGCGGAGTGGAAGAGTCCCTGCTCCTTCATGTACGCCTCGACCAGCGCCACGCGCTCGGGCGGCCGGCCGGTGAAGCGCAGGTACCGGAGCGTCACCTCGTCCACCGGGAAGATGGCGCAGGTCGCGCCGTACTCGGGCGACATGTTGCCGATCGTCGCGCGGTCGGCGAGGGCGAGGCTCGCGAGCCCCGGTCCGTAGAACTCGACGAACTTCCCGACGACGCCCTTCTTCCGGAGCATCTCGGTGACGGTGAGCACGAGGTCGGTGGCGGTAGCGCCCTCCGGCAGCGCGCCGGACAGCTTGAAGCCGACGACCTCGGGCACCAGCATCGACACGGGCTGGCCCAGCATCGCGGCCTCCGCCTC
>JAICVB010000059.1 GCA_025935545.1 Gemmatimonadales bacterium | reverse complement strand
GGATCACTCGGGTCACGGCGCCGCCGCGAAGCCCTGATCCGCGGAGGCCGCAGCAAGAGGGCCCCGGCGCGGGTGCGTCGGGGCCCTTTTCGCGTGCGCCCTTGAGAACGGCTTGGGAACCGCCCGTCGACGTGCGGCACGCTCGCCGACCCCGGACGATCTCAGGCGGGCGGCAGGGGACCGAATCGCTCCCGGGCCGCCCGCTCCAGCGCGTCGCGGTGGTCCGGATGCGCAATGCCGATGAGCGCCCGCGCCCGCTGACGCAGTGATCGTCCGTACAGGTTCGCTACGCCGTGCTCGGTCACCACGTACTGCACGTGCGCGCGCGTCGTCACGACGCCCGCGCCGGGCTTGATGAGGGGCACCAGGCGCGACTCGCCGGCGCGGGTGGTGGACGGGAGGGCGATGATGGGTCGGCCGTCCTGCGACAGCGCCGCTCCGCGGATGAAGTCCATCTGGCCGCCGACGCCCGAGTACTGCCGGGTCCCGATTGAGTCGGCCACCACCTGGCCGGTGAGGTCGATCTCGATGGCGCTGTTGATCGCCGTCACCCGTGGATTGCGGCGGATGGTGGCGGTGTCATTCACATAGTCCACGCCGAGCATCACGACCTGCGGGTTGTCGTCCACGAAGTCGTAGAGGCGGCGGCTGCCCAGCAGGAACGCGGCCACAAGCTTGCCCGGATGGCTCCGCTTGCGCGAGCCGGTGATCACCCCGCGCTCGACGAGATCGATCACCCCGTCCGAGAACATCTCGGTATGGACGCCGAGCTCGCGGTGGCCCCCGAGCGCCGCGAGGACGGCATCGGGCACGGAGCCAATGCCCATCTGGAGCGTCCCGCCATCTTCCACCAGCCCGGCCACCTGCCGGCCGATGGCCCGCTCCGTCTCCGTCATCGAGCCCGGCGCATGCTCGGCGATCGGATAGTCCACCTCGACGGCAAGCTGGATGTCGCGCACGTGGAGCAGGCCGTCGCCGTGGGTGCGGGGCATGCGGGGGTTGATCTCGGCCACCACGACGGGCGCGACCTCGGTGGCCGCGCGGGCGACGTCCACCGACACGCCGAGGGAACAGAAGCCGTGGCGGTCGGGGGGCGAAACCTGGATGAAGGCGAAGTCGAGCGGCAGGATCCTGCGGCGGAAGAGCGCCGGCACCTCGCTCAGGAAGACCGGCGTGTAGTCGGCCTCGCCCGCGGCGACGGCGGCGCGGACGTTCGCGCCGACGAAGAGCGCGTTGGTGTGGAAGCTCGCGTGCAGCGCGGGATCGGCGTAGGGCGCCGGCCCCTCCGTGTGAAGATGCACGAGCTCGACGCCGCGGAGCTCCGGCGCGCGCGCGGTGAGGGCGGCAATGAGGTGCTGGGGGGCGGCGGCAACCGAGTGAATGAAGACCCGCTGCCCGGACCGCACCGCCGAGACGGCCTCGGCGGCGTCCACCAGCCGCACTAGGCGGGGCTCCCGACGATGCGACGCGCCCCGACCCAGCGACGGTACCACCAGCGGCCGTAGGGGTCGTCCTCGCTCAGCGTGCTGGTCTGCACCCCGCCGCTCGCGCTGTGGATGAACCGGCCGTCGCCCACGTACATGCCGACGTGGGTGACGCCACGGCCGCTGCTGGAGAAGGTGAGGAGGTCACCGGGCTGGAGCGCGGCGAGATCGCGCGGGACCGACCGGCCCTCCTGCGCCTGCTCCGCGCTGGTGCGCGGGAGGCGGATGCCGTGGCGGGCATAGGCGTACTGGATGAGCCCGGAGCAGTCAAAGCCGCGGCCGTCTTCGCCGGTCCCGCCGAAGCGGTAGCGGGCACCGATGGCCGAATCCGCCGTCGCGATGATCCCGTCCACCAGCCGCCGGGCATCGCTCCGCGTGAGCGACGTGCCTGCCGTGGACAGCGACGGAAATGGCGCCGGCGCCGCTGCCGTCTCGACCGGAGGCATGAGGCTGTCCCGCGCGTCCCGCTCGCCCAGGACGGGGCGTGCGGGCCGCGGTGCAGCGCCCAGGTTCGCACCGATCCTGATCGAGAGCTCGATCCCGGACCGCGCCTGGGGACCGAACTCGCGGTAGCGTCCCTCCACGCCGAGCGAGAGGATGCGGAGCGGCAGGAGCTCGTATCCGACTCCAGCCGACCACGACCGCCACCACGGCTCGGCGGTGCCGGTGCCGAAGCCGGCGGCGACGGCGCCAACCGCGTATGGCCCGGGCCGCCCGCCGCGGAAGAGCGACAGTTCCGCGTCCCCGCCCCACAGCTGGCCGCCGCCGAAGCCGTCGGCGCGCAGCATGGTACCGCCGAGCGACAAGCTCACCGGGCCCAGCGCGGCGCTCCGCCAGCTCAGGGCGTACGACGTCCAGCCGCCGTCGTTGAACAGCCGCCCCAGCTGGAACGCGACTCCCTGCGCGGACGCGGCGGCCGGCACGGACAGCGCCGCGGCTGCCAGCCATCCCGTCGCAAAGCGCCGCATCCTGCCTTTCATGCCGCGTGGCGCACGGGAGTGGGCTGGCCGGTCCGCAGGTCCACGCGGTACCGGTCGCTCGGCGCGCAGGCCCGGTAGATCGTCGCCTCGAGGGTGGTGTCGTTCACGATGCGCGGTGCCTCGCCGGTGTAGAGGAGCGGGACGGGGATGCGGGTCCCGTCACGGCGGATTTCCAGGGTGCGCGCGACGCAGGAGTGGCCATCGGGCGCGTGGTCCTCACGCGCGAGGGTGAACCAGATCTCCACGCCCCCGGGGCCGCGAGCCGCCAGCGAGTCGGCGGGCCCGGCGGCGGTGGCGAGGGCCGAATCCGGGGCCTCGGATCGCTGGCCGGCATCGCGCGCGCAGGCCACTGCAGCAACGATCGCACCAGCCGCGATCCCCGGTGCCCACTTCACGGGAGGTGCGCCTCCTCCTCGGGGTCGAGGCGGGTGGGCTCGCCCAGCGTCGCGGTGTCGGGCGTCCCGTCCTCCGTGACCGCGAGGGCCTCCCGGATGGCAGGCGAGCGCCGCAGGAACCGGAGCCAGAGGATCAGGGTGAGGAACCCCGCGGCGGCGCCGCAGATGGCGGAGACGATGACGCCGCGGCCGGGGCTTGCGATTCTGGCGGCGAGGATCTCGCCCGCCACGCAGCCGAAAAACGAAGCTGCCCACGCCATGAACGGCGTGAGCAGCCAGCCAAATGCCCGGAAGAAGAGTCGGACCCAGCGCATTCAGCTCACGCGCGCGCGGCCCGGAGCGACGCCAGCGCCGCCGCGACGGCGACGCCGGGAAGGAACGCGATCCCGAACGTGCCCAGGGACCAGTGCGCGCCGGGGAAATGGAAGAGGATCGCGAGGACGGCCACGAGGACGGTCGCCGCGAGCGCCCATGTCATCACGCCGACGGCCGACGGCCGCTCGCCCCGCGCGGCCTGCGCGGCGAGCAGGAGCGCCCCCATCCACGGGATGAAGGTCCCCACCATCCACCAGACCGGGTGATACCACCAATTGCTGCCGCCGCCGATCTCGAGCCACCGATTGGTGTAGACGCCGAGCGGCTGCAGGAGGGCGACGTCGAACATCAGGAAGACGCCGGTGGCGGCGAGCCCGATGCCCGCCGCACCCGCGATCCCCTCGATGGTGCGCGGCCGGGTCCAGAGACCCGGCAGAGTGGTGACCAGCGTCAGTCCGGCAAGCAGGACGATCCCTCCCACCACCGCCTCGACGACGCCGCCGGTGAGTCTCGTGATGATCGCCATCAGCACCACGACCACCGATTCGATCGCACCGAGGATCACGGCCCCGCGAACGACGCGGGGGACCTCGGTCAGGTCGTACTCGCCGGGAAGCTCCACTGCCGCGTGCATGCCTGCTCCGGATGGGTGAGGCCGAATAATACTAGGTGGCCCAGACGGCAGCCACCGCCAGGTCGGTCAGGGCCCACGCGCCCAGGGCCCAGTACATCCCGCGCTGGTGCTCGGGCGGGCCGAGCGAGCGCGCGCGGATCCTCCACGGCACCAGCACGGCGGCCCACGCGGCGGCCGCGGCGCACAGGGCCGCCCAGCGCCACGCTGCCCCGCCGGTCGTCGGCCAGGCGGACCGGATCGCCGCCAGGGTGAGCAGCGCAAAGGCGACGGCGGCGGCTGCGATCGCGACGCTCAGGCTGGTCACCACGCCGAGCCGCACCGCCAACGTGCGATCGCCCCGCCGGGCGTCTTCCTCGAGCTGGTAGAGCTGCGTCAGCGGATACAGCGCGGCAAAGAGCGGACAGAACGCCGCGAGCACGATTGCGTGGGTCGCATCGAACGGGCGGCCGGTCGCGGCCCACCCGGCGACCGGCGTCAGGGTCCCGAAGCCCAGCATGTTGATGACCCAGTCGGCGCCGGCCACCGCCTTGAGGCGCATCGGAGGGACGGAGTAGGCCACCGACATCGCGAAGCAGATGGCGTACGCCGCGAGATACGCGAGGGGCAGCGCCGCCGCGCCCGCGAGGCCCGCGAGCATGAGCGCGAGCCCGAAGGCAAAGAGGTGGCGCGGGGGCGGTGGCGGGCGGCGGAGATAGGCGATGTCGCCTTCGTCCTGGTCGAAGGCGGAGTTGATCGCCAGCGTGCCGCCGTTCAGGCAGAGCACCCAGAGGACGAGCCCCGCGAAGGCCGCGCCGCCGGCCACCCCCTGCCCCGCGCCCGCCACGCCCACGGCCAGGACGTACCCGAGCGCGGTGTGCGCCGCCATGATGGGCCATTCGGCCGGGCGGAGGTGGAGGAGATAATCGAGCCGGCGGCCGGCCAGGCGATACCCAAGCCGGCGAGACCCGCTCGCCGGCACGCTCACCAGGTGAGCCCGAGGTGGCGCGCGGCGAGCCGGAGGCCCTGCAGCGTGAGGTCGCGCTCGATGCCCTCGATGGTCCGGCAATAGGGAACGACAAGCGCCGCGAGCCCGCCGGTGGCCACGACCTTTGGCCGTGCGCCGCCGGGCCATTCCGCCACGATGCGGTGGACCACGCCATCCACCGCATCGGCGGAGCCGAAGATGACGCCGGCCCGGATGCAATCCTCCGTCCGGCGGCCGATCACGCGCGGGGGAGCGCGCAGCTCGGTGGCGGGCAGCCGCGCCGCGCGGCGGGTGAGCTGGTCGGCGGAGGTCAGGATCCCGGGCATGATGACCCCGCCGATGAATCGGCCATCGGCGGTGATGCAGTCGAAGGTGGTCGCCGTGCCGAAGTCCACGACGATGACGTCGGTCCGCCACCGCTCGACCGCCGCGAGGACGTTCACGATGCGATCGGCGCCCACGCTCATCGGCTCGTCCACATCGAGGCGGACCGGGAGAACGGACGTCGCGTCGACCGCGAGCGCACGCGTGCCGGTGGCCTTCGCGATGCCGTCGGCCACTGCCGCTGTCGCTGACGGCGCGACGGAGGCCAGGCACGCCGCGCGGACTTCATTTGGAGAGTGACCGGCCTGGATCAGGAACCCGGCGATCGCCGCCGCCCACTCGTCGGGCGTGCGGCCGGGATTGGTGGTGAGCCGCCAGAGCGAGGAGAGGGTATCGCCGGTGAAGATGCCGGTGGTGATCTCGGTGTTGCCGATATCGAGCGCGAGCAGCATCGTCCGTCCCGGCTAGAGGGAGACCGCCACCGCGGGGCCGACCTTGACCTGCTCCACCACGCCGTCGTCCCGGCGCACCCGGAGCGCGCCGTCGGCCGCGATACCCGCCGCGACGCCGGCGACGGGTGCTACCAGGCGGCGGCCCACGATCGCGTCCCGGCGGGCGAAGTCGCCCTGCTCCGCGGGGTCGAGCGGGCCGGCGACACTGCCGGCCGCGCGAACGGCGGCGATGATGGCGGGGGCGAGGTCGCTGGCGCGGGCACCGGGGAGTCGATCACCCACCGTGGCAGCGGCGTCCCGCAGCTCATCCGGCAGCGTATTCGCGACGTTGATGCCGACGCCGATGGCGATCCAGCCGAGCCGGTCGCCCACCCAGCGGGCTTCCGCGAGGATCCCCCCCACCTTCCTCCCCGAAATCATCAGGTCATTGGGCCATTTGACCATGATGCCGGCGGCACCGGCCGCCTCGAGGGCCGCGGCCACGGCGAGTGCGACGCGAATGCTCAGCGCTTCGGGGGGCGCGGCCGCGGTGGGCCGGCAGAGCACGCTGAGCCAGAGTCCGCCCCGCCCCGATGCCCACGCGCGCCCGCGCGAACCCCGCCCGGCAGTCTGCTCCACGGCGACGACGGCCTCACCGTCCTCCGCGCCCGCGGCGGCGAGCTCGTGGGTCACGTCCTGGGTGGACGTGACGCGGTCGAGCCACATGATCCGGTCGCTCATCGCGACCCTGCGAGGAAGAGTGCCGCCAGGGCGAGCCCGAGGGCGATGCGATACCAGGCGAACGGCCGAAAGCTGTGCTGTGACACGAACCGGAGAAAGGCGCGCACGACCACCAGCGCCGCGACGAACGCGGTGACGAAGCCGACGGCAAAGACGGGCACGTCGCTCTGCACGAGGTCGTGCCGGCTCTTGAGGAGGTCGAACAGCGTCGCGGCGAGCATGACCGGGATGGCCAGGAAAAAGGAGAACTCGGTCGCGGCCCGGCGCGAGAGGCCGAGGCTGTAGCCGCCGAGGATGGTGGCGGCGGACCGCGAGGTGCCGGGCACGAGCGACAGGATCTGCGCGAGCCCGACGCCCAGGGCGGTGCGGGGCCGCATGTTCCCCAGGTCCTCGGTCACGGTCCGCGGGGCCCAGCGCTCGATCGCGAGGATGGCGAGCCCGCCGATGACGAGCGCTCCCGCCACGACGCGCGGGTCGAAGAGGTAGGCCTTGATCAGATCGTGCACGAGGAGCCCCACGACGGCGACGGGCAGGAAGGCGATGGCGAGATTCAGGAGCAGGGTGCGAGCCGGCCCCGGCCGCACCGCGTCGCGCAGGACGCCTACGATCAGCCGCCGGTAGATCCACACGATGGCGAGGATCGCGCCGAGCTGGATGAAGATCTCGAAGGCGCGGGCGCGGGGGCCCTCGAAGCCGAGCCAGTGCCCGGCGAGAATGAGGTGGCCGGTGGACGAGACCGGAATGAACTCGGTCGCGCCCTCCACTATTCCCAGGATGAGCGCGACGAGATACACGCTCACCCGAGGACCTCGTGGTAGAGCGCCTCGTACATGGGGACGATCCGGTCCGCCGAGAAGTCGTGCGCGCGGGCGATGGCGGCGGCGCGCATCTCCGCGTGGCGGGCCGGATCGCGGAGGAGCTCGACGGCCCGGCGCCCCATCGCCTCGACCGAGCCGACCGGCTCCAGGATCCCGTCCACGCCATCGTCGACCACCTCGGGCAGCCCGCCGGCGCGGGTCGCCACGACGGGCGCGCCGCAGGCCATGGCCTCGAGCGCGGCGAGCCCGAACGACTCGGTCTGCGACGGCAGGATGAAGAGGTCGGTGGACTGGAGCAGGTTCGCCACCGTATCGAGCCGGCCGAGGAAGCGCACGTCCTCGCTCACGCCGAGCTCGCGGGCCTCGTTCTCGGCGTCGGTGCGGTCGGGGCCGTCTCCGACCATGAGGAGGGTCGCCGGCATGGCGCGGCGCACGCGCGCGAACACCCGGATCACGTCCCGCACCCGCTTCACCTCGCGGAAGTTGGAGACGTGCGTGAGGATCCGGTGATCGTCCGGGGCAAGTCCCTCGCAGCGTCCGTCCACCGCCGGCCGGTACTCGGCCAGGTTCACGAAGTTCGGGATCGCCCGGATGTCGCAGGTGCCACACCCGAAGGCGCGATGGGTCTCGTCGCGGAGGAAGTTGGACACGGCCGTCACGGCGTCCGAGCGCTCGATCGAGAACTTGGTGATCGCGTAGAAGCTCGATTCCTGCCCGACGAGGGTGATGTCGGTGCCGTGGAGGGTGGTGATGACCTTGAGGGGCCACTGTCCCTCGAGCATCTCGCGCGCGAGATAGGCCGTGGTGGCGTGCGGCACGGCATAGTGGACGTGCAGCACGTCGAGCCGCTCGCGCATCGCGACCTCGTGCTGCTTGGAGGCGAGGGCGAGGGTGTAGGGAAAGTGGTCGAAGAGCGGATAGCGCCCCATCCGGGTGTCCACCTCATGGAAGTAGACCCCCTCGGCGTATCCGCGGAGGCGGAAGGGCGAGGCGTAGGTGATGAAGTGGATCTCATGGCCCCGGCGCGCGAGCTCGAGCCCGAGCTCGGTCGCCACCGCGCCGGATCCGCCATAGGTCGGATAGCAGGTGATGCCGATCTTCATCGCCTCTCCCATGCCTCCCGGATCTCCGCGGCAAGCGCCTCGGGCGGGCGCGTGGCGTCGAGCGTGAGGCGCTCGCCGCGGAGCTGGTGGCGGATCCAGGTTTCCTGCCGCTTGGCGTACTGCCGGGTGCTGATGCTGATCGCCTCCGCCACCGAGTCGCGTGACCGCTTCCCGTGGAGGTACTCGACGGCCTCGCGGATCCCGACGCCGTCGAGGCCGGGCGTGTGAGGCGCATGCCCCTCCGAGAGCACGGCGGCAGTCTCCTCGATCAGCCCGCGGCGGACCATCTCCTCCGCCCGGCGCTGGATTCGCGCCTGGATCACCGGGCGCGGCGCCGTGAGCACAATGTACCACGGATCGAGCACACCCTCGGCCCGGGCGACCGCCTGCCAGTGCGACAGCGGCTGCCCGGTGAGGAGGGCGACTTCGATCGCGCGCGACGCCCGCTGCCGCCCGCCGCCGGCGTACCGCGGGTCGAGCCGGCCGGCCCAGCGCACGAGGTCGATCGGCTCGAGGCGGGCGGTGAAGGCGTCGAGCGCCCGCCGGCGCGCGGCATCGAGGGGCGGCTCCGTGAAGAGGCCCTCGGCGAGGGCCCGGATGTAGAGCCCGGTCCCGCCGACCACGACCGGCAGGCGGCCGCGACCCCGGATGTCGTCGAGCCACGCGGCGGCATCCCGCGCGAAACGCCCCGCACTGTAGCGCGTGCCGGGCTCGATCAGGTCGAGCCCGTGGTGCCGTACCCGCGCCCGCTCTCGCGGCGTGGGCTTGGCGGTCCCGATGTCGAGGCGGCGGTAGACCTGCCGGGAATCCGACGAGATCACCTCGAGGGGCCAGTGCGCCGCGAGGGCGAGCGCGACCGCCGTCTTCCCGATCGCGGTCGGCCCGATGATGACCGGCGTTCTAGCGCCGGCCAAACCGACGCTCCAGCTCCTCGCGCGGGAGCTGCACGATGGTGGAGCGGCCGTGCACATCGTGCGGCGGGAGGTCGGTCGCGAAGAGCTGCAGCAGGAGCTCCCGCATCTCGGCTTCCGAGAGCGACTGACCGGCCTTGACGGCCGCCCGGCACGCGAAGGTCGCGGCGAACCGCTCCAGCCGGTTGGCCCAGCCGCCGAAGCGTCCGCGGGCCAGGTCGGCGACCATCTCCCGGAAGCAGGCTCCGGCGTCGAAGCGGGCGTGCAGCGAGGGCACGGTGTGCAGCACCACAGAGCGCCCGCCGAACGACTCGGCGTCATAGCCCACGCGGGCCAGCTCCTCGCGATGGGCCTGGACCGCTTCCAGCTCCTCGTCGGTCAGCTCGAGCGTGAGCGGGAGGAGCAGCCGCTGGCCCACCGCGTCGGCGCGCGCGAGCTCCGCCATGACCCGCTCGTACAGCACCCGCTCATGCGCCGAATGCTGGTCGACGATCACCACGCCCTCGGGCGCCTCATAGAGAATGTAGGTGTCGAAGAGCTGGAGGAGCGGCGCGCGAAAGCCGCGTACCTCAGCGGGCGCGGGCGTGGCCGCCTCCTCGTCGAACGCGAGGGCGATGGGCGCGTCGTCCCGGCGCCAGCTGCTGTCCTCGGGCAGCGCCGGCAGCGGCCGCCAGTCGCCGACGGGCGCCGCCGCCACCAGCGCGCCGATCGCCTCGCGCACCGCCTCCTCCACCGCGCGCTCCGCGGCGATCCGCTCGCGGAAGCGCACCTCGAGCTTCGCAGGATGCACGTTGACGTCCACCTCGGACGGGTCCACCAAAATGTCGAGGAAGAGCGACGGCCGGTCGCCGGGGTGAATGGCCGCACGGTACCCGGCCTCGGCGGCCCGCACCAGGAACGGGTCCCGGAAGGGGCGTCCATTCACGAAGAGCTGCGTGCGGCGCCCGGTGGGCCGCGCATCGCCGGGGCGCTGGGCATAGCCCTGCACGCGGAAGGCGCCGCGGGCGTAGTGGACCGGGACGAGCGTCCCCGCGAGCTCGCGCCCCCAGACTGCCGCGAGCCGCTCGCCGGAATCCTGCCCCGCCGGCAGGTGCAGGCGCGCCGCCGCATCCACCTCGAGCTCGAAGCCGGCAGTGGGGTGCGCGAGCGCGAGCGTGGCGAGCACGTCGTGCACCGCCCGGGTCTCGCTCGCCGCGGAGCGGAGGAATTTCCGGCGGGCCGGCGTATTGAAGAAGAGGGCGCGCACGGTGACGGTGGTGCCCCGCTGCCGTGCGGCGGGCGCGACCTGATCGACCCGGCCACCGGTGATCGCGACCTGGGTCGCGTCGCTCTCGCCGTCGGCGGTGACCAGCGCGAACCGCGACACCGACGCGATGGCGGGCAGTGCCTCGCCGCGGAAGCCGAAGGTGGCGACGCCGACCAGGTCGCCCGCGCTCCGGATCTTGCTCGTCGCGTGCCGGTCCACGGCCAGGACCGCATCGTCCCGGCTCATGCCGGACCCGTCGTCGCTCACCTCGATCAGCGTCTTGCCGCCGTTCTCGATGGCGACGCGCACATGCCGCGCCCCGGCGTCGAGGGCGTTCTCCACCAGCTCCTTCACCACCGAGGCGGGCCGCTCCACGACTTCCCCCGCGGCGATCTGATCGGCGACCGCGTCGGGCAGGATGGCGACGCGGCGGGGCGCGGCGGCCACGCTAGTCGTGCACCGGCGTGATCGCCCCGGCGGGGACCCATCCCGTCCGACCCTCCGCCGCGTTCACGAGCCACCAGCCCCCCGCCTCACGCAGCGGTCGCACCGCGGTGCCGGCGGCAAGCTGCGCGACTTCGGGTGCCCGGCCGTGGGGCGAGAGGCGGAGCGGTCCCGCGTCGGCGACGATCGCGAGAGGCTCGCGGTACCAGTCCGCCAGCGCGAACGCGGCGGATCCCAGCACCAGCGCGGCGGTGAGGAGTCCCACGACCCGCGCGCGGATCCGGCCCCGGCCGCGCACGAGGAAGAACCACCCCACCAGCCAGCAGGCGAATGCGGCGAGCGCGAGCTCCGGCGGCGTCACCGGCGCCGTCCACTCCCGGTGCGCCGACTCGTCATCGGGCGCGGGGACCATCCTGAGTGCCCGGCGCACGGCAGCGGCGCGCGGAGCGAGGCGCGCGGCACGCAGCCATGCCGCCGTGGCCGCGCCCTCGGCCCCGAGCCGGTAGCGGGCCGCGCCCAGCGCGTACCAATGTGCCGGCACGTCGGGCTCCGCGCGCGCGCGGCGCGCGAAGCCATCGGCCGCCGCGCGGAGGGCCCCCGAGCGATAGAGCTGCTCCGGGTGGGTCTGTGCCCGCACCGGGGTCGCCGCCACGAGGAGCAGCAGCGACGCCACGGCCGCCCGGCGCGGCCCGCGGCGGGAGGTGGCACCGAGCCGCTCGGTAAGCTCGTCGAGCTCGCGAGCGAGCTTCGCGGCATCGGCGCCGCCCGGCCGCGGCCCGTAGCATGCCGCGAGGTATGCCTCCCGGGCGGCGGTGACTCTCGCGGCGATGGCCGCATCCACGCCCGCGGCGCGAAGTGCCGAGGACAGCGCCGGGCCGGAGTAACGGTCCACATCGGGCACCAGCGCGCGGAGGGCCGCGTGGAGCCGGCGGTCGGCGCCACCCGCAACCGGCCGCGACGCGCGAGGCCGCCTGAGCCGGCGACGCTCGCCGACCGACTGCGCGACCGCGGCGACGGGCGGGAGGAGCACCAGCAGTGCCCAGATCCATCCCGGCACCGCACCGGTGACGCGCTCCGCCAGCGGCGGCGACGCGCTGGTGATGAGGTCGGGCGGCAGGGCGCGGGCGGTCGCCGCCTCCGAGGCCGCCGCGACGCTCACCGCGGTCGCCGGCGCGGCGGCCACGCGATAGCTCCGCGTATCCAGGTCGAAGTACGGGTAGCGCAGCGCGGGCAGCACCAGCGTTCCGGCACTGTCCGGGACCGCCAGCTCGTGAAACGTCTTGGTCCCGCCCATCATGCCGTTGGTGGTCCCGAGCTGGTCGTCCACCTTGTCGGTGTAGGCGCGGACGCCCGCCGGCCAGGCGAGGTCCGGTGTGGGCCAGAGGGCGACGTTCCCCCGCCCCGACACGCCGATCTCCACCGTAAGCGCCTCGCCGGCCCGGCCGGCGGCGGGCCGCACGCTCCGCGCGATCGCGATGCCGCGCCCGACGGCGCCGCTGAAGCCGGCCGGCTTCCCGGCGGCGGGGAGCGGCAGCACGGTGAGGGTCACGGGGCGGCTCTCGAGCGTGAACGGCTCCTCCTGACTGAAGAACTGCACGGCGACCGGCACGCTGTAGCGGAGGGACGCCTCCGAGATCCGCAGCTGGCCCGGCACGAGCGGGAAGATGACCTGGTGCATGACGAAGAGGTCGTACCACGTTCCCCCGACGCGCCGGCTCGCGGCGATGCCGGGCGGGACCGGCTGCGGATAGCTCCATACCCCTTCGGCGGCGGGGGGCTGGAGCGTGGGCGGCCGCCTGAGCTGCGAGCGGAGATCCCGCGGGAACCACGCGGCGGTCACGACGTCCACCTGCTCGCCGACGAAGACAGTGTCCTCCGATGCAAGGACCGAAACCGCCGCCTTGCCTCCTCGCGCCGGTGGCGGCGCCCGCTCGAGGATGCGCTTGACCCGCGGGCTGAGGCTCGTGGCGGTGGATGTCCCCGGCCCTGACGTGACCGTCACCTTGAGCGCGCCGGTCTGCAGGATCTGCTGTCCCTGCCGCGCGCGGACCGGGCCCAGCGGCCATACGCCGGCGCGGAGCGCCCGCAGCTCGACTTCGAGCGTGGTGACGCGGGTCGGGCCGGCACCGAGGGAGACTTCGGTCTGCTCCGAGCGCCCGATCACCTCGAAGCCGTTCATGGGTGCCAGGGACACCTGCAGCGGCTCGACCGAGTGACTCACGGCCCGGACCGAGAGCACCACCTCTTCGCCGACGGCCACGCGGTCGCGGTCAACACTGGCGGAGAGGGAGGGCGGGCCGCCCTGCAGCAGCAGGAGCGTGAAGGCGAGCATCACCAGTCCTTCACTCCGCCCGTGCTCGCCGCCTGCATGCGGCGCTGCTGGTCCGCCCGGGTATCGCGTTCCTGGCGCTCCATCGAGTTGAGAATCTGCTCCGCCTGGCTCCGGCTGAGCCCGGCCGACTGCGCCTCCGCGGGGGGCGGCGGCGTCGATCCGCCGCCGCCGCCACCGCCACCGCCCCCCGCGTTCTTCGGCGGGGGGGGCGGCTTGAGCCGCTCGGCAAGCTCGAGGTTCCACTTGGCTCGCTCGGACGCGGGCTCCAGCATGAGCGCCTGCCGCAGGTGTTCGCCGGCTTCGCCGAGCAGGGCCTCGCGATGCGCCGAGTCGGCGCGGGCCTCGACCAGCTCGGCCAGGCCCAGATTGTAGAGCGCGCGGTAGCGGAGGCCGGGATCGACCGACTTGGCCGCCTCGGTGAGCGCCCCCTTCGCGACGTCCACCCGCCCGGCGCGGAGCGCGGCGGTGCCCGCGTTGTAGAAGGCGGTATCGCGAGCACTCGACGAGCGCGCCTCGTCCAGGAAGGCCGTCGCGGCACGGGTGGCCTCGCCGCGGGCGAGGGCGCGCTCGCCCTCGGTGGGACGCTGGGCCCGCGCGCTGGCGGCGCCGAGCGCCATCAGGGCGATCGTGACGAGCGCGGTCCCCCGGCGCGTCAGGGTGTAGGCCAGCAGGAGCAGCGTGGCCGCGAGCAGTGGTATCCACGCGCGCGACACGAGATCGCTGGTGCGGGTCTCCGCGGAGGGGCTGCGCTTGAGGCTCGCGAGGAGGTCACGGACCGCGGCGGCCTGGTCGGGGAGATCGGCGGCGACGATGGTGCCGTCGCCGGCCTCCGCGATGCGGGACAGGATGTCGTCGCGCCGGCGGGTGACGATGATCTCGCCCGTCTCGTCCCGCTTGTACTCGACCATCGCGCCCGCCGAATCCCGGACCGGAATGCGGGCCCCGGCGGCGGTCCCCTCCGCCACGAGTACGAGCCGGACGCCGGCGTCCTTGACCGCGCGCGCGGCCGCCACCGCGTCCGGCAGGCTGTCGTGCGTCTCCCCGTCGGTGAAGATGATCAGCACCCGATCCGAGACCTCGCCGGTGCCGCGCAGGAGTGCGGCGCCATGCGACAGGACGCTCGCAAGGCTGGTCCCGCCCTCGCTCGCGAGGTCGGGGTCGAGGGCGTCGAGGTTGAGGCGGACGGCGCCGCCATCCACGGTGAGCGGCGCCAGGATGTAGCTTCGCCCCGCAAAGGCGATGAGCCCTGCCCGGTCGCCCGGCGAATCCTCCAGGAGTCGGCGCGCTTCGCGGACCGCCCGCTGCAAGCGGTTCGGGCGCGTGTCCTCCGCCAGCATGGAGCGGCTGATGTCCACCGCAAAGACCAGGCTTAGCGCCCGAGTCTGGGTCTTGACCTCGGTCCGACCCGCTCTCGGGCCCGCCAGGGCGAGCGCGGTGAGCAGTGCAGCAATACCGAGTACCGGCGGAGCCCAGCCACCCCGGCTCCGAGCCAGACGGCCCAGGGAGCTGGACCACCGCCGAGCCATTCGGATCCGTTGCCGGCGGGCGAGCCATGCCCCAAAACCAAAGGCCAGGCCGATGATAGGCGAGAGAAACAGAATCAATGGCGCGTCGAAGCTCATGGCACTCGAACCACGAG
>JAICVB010000110.1 GCA_025935545.1 Gemmatimonadales bacterium | reverse complement strand
GGCCGGCGATCCGGATGCCCCAGTTGTCCCCCGTTCCGCGCAGCGGCAGCCGCTGGGCGGCGCTGGCCGAGCGCACCCCCGGAATCGCGCTCACGGCCGCGACCAGCTCGCGGAGCGTCCGCTGCCGCAGCTCCGTCGGCATCTGGATCGGCATCGTGATGTCCACGACGGCCACCTGCCGGGTGTCGAGACCCGGGTCAATGGCGTAGAGCTTGGTGACGCTCCGGATGAGGAGCGCCGCCCCCGCCGCCATGAGCACCGCGAGCGCCACTTCGGCCACCACGAGGCCGCCTTCCATGCGGCCGCTGCCGCCGCCGCGAACCCGCGCCAGCCGCCCCCGCACGTCCCCGCGCCAGAGCGACACCACGGGCACGAGCGCGATGCCGACCGCCGCCACCAGCGCGATCACGATGGCCAGGGCGAACAGGGTCCAGTCGATGTGCGCCGCCTGGCCCCACGCCCCGAGCGGCAGCATGGCCACCAGGAAGCGGAAGCCGAGCGCCGCGAGCCCGGCGCCGACCGCCCCCGCGAGGCATCCGACCAGCACCGCCTCGGCCACGAGCTGCTGCGCGAGGCGGCGGCGGTTCGCGCCCAGCGCGGAACGCACGGCCAGCTCGCCCGCCCGCCCGTCCACCTGCCCCAGCATGAGCGCCGCGACGTTGGCGCACGCGATGAGCAGGATGAGCGCCATCGCGACGGCGGTCGCGAGCAGCGCCGGCCGGAGCGAGCCCAGGAGGTATTCGCGAACCGGGGTCAGCTTCGCGTTCTTCGTCTTGTCCCACTGCGCCGAGTACTGGAACGTGGTGGCGAGGAGGCCCGTGATCTGAGCGAGCGTGGGCCCCATGCTCTCGATGGATCGGCCGGGCGGCAGGCGGCCGATCTGGGCGTACTGGCCGGACCGGCTCTGCGGATTGAGCGAGGCCGCGAACCAGACCTGCACCTCCGGATCGGGAAACCAGAACCTGGGCGGCATCACGCCGATCACGGTGCAGTCCACCCCGGCCATCCGGAGCCGGCGGCCCAGGATCCCGGGGTCGGCGCCCAGCTGGTGCCACATCGCGTCACTCAGGACTACGACGTTCTCGGCCCCCTGACGGTCCTCGTCGGTCTGGAAGGTCCGGCCGATGGCGGGCCGGCTCCCGAGCACGTCGAAGAGGTTGGCGGAGGAGGCGATGCCGTGGAGGAGCCGCGCGGGAGCACCGGGCTCCTCGAGCGTCACGTCGGAGGAGCGCCAGGTGGCGAAGGACTGGAAGCCGGTCACCTGCGGCTTGAGGAAGAGGTACTCGGCTTCCGACCAGTCGAACTGGTTCCAGAAGACCGCGAGCTGCTCCTCGTGCGCGTAGGGGAGCCGCTCGAAGAGGAGCCCGCGCACCAGGCTGAAGATGGCGGCGGTCCCGCCCACGCCGAGCGCCAGCGTCAGGATGGCGAGGAGGGCGTAGGTGGGACGCGTCCTGAGCCGGCGTGCGGCGTAGCGCACGTCCATGATCCAGCTTTCCATCGGAGCTCCTCCGGGTTGCATGCGATTGGCCTCCGGCTCGAAGCCGGTCCATCCCCGCCACCAGCTCCGGCGGACCAGCGCCGGCAGCGAGCCGGCCACCTGCCGCCAGAGCCAGTACTCGGCCCCGATCCGGCCGCGGAGTGCCCGCCGCCGGGCGTACTCCTCGGCCAGGTCGCCCAGGACCTCGGCCTGCTCCGCGCCGGGGATCCAGCGGCGGAGGCAGGCAGCGGCGAGCGTCGGCAGGCCAGGTGGCATGAGTTCTACATTGTAGAAACAGGTGGAATGGGACGCCCGCCATCCCGCGCGGTTCTCATCAGACGGGCGGGACCGCCCGAAGGTTGCAACCCGTTTACATTCGAGCGTCCTCTACCGACGGAGCCGTACGTGCCCACCAGCAACGCGGAGGCCACCTGGGAAGGCGGTCTCAAGAATGGCAAGGGAACCTATCGCGCCGCGTCCGGCGCGTTTCAGTCGGCCTATTCGTTCGGCACCCGTTTCGGCGGCGACCAGGGATCGAACCCCGAGGAGCTCATCGCCGCGGCCGAAGCCGCCTGCCTGAGCATGGCGCTGTCCGCGGGCCTGGAGCAGGCCGGCACACCGCCGACCCGCATCACCACCCGCGCCGCCTGCACCGTGGAGAAGGTGGGCGAGGGCTTCCGCATCACCCGGATCCGTCTCACCGTGCGGGGCCAGGTACCGGGGATCGACCAGGCGGCGTTCCAGGCCGCGGCGGAGTCGGCCAAGAACGGGTGCCCCGTCTCCAATGCCCTCAAGAACAACCTCGAGATGGAGCTCGACGCTGCCCTCGAATAGCGCGGCGGAGGCGGAGCGCCTCGCCCGCTGGCGTGCCGACACGCCGGGCGCCGCCGCGCGCATTCATCTCAACAACGCCGGCGCGGCGCTCCCGCCGCGGCCGGTCGTGGCGGCCGTCCTGGCCCACCTGGAAGCGGAAGCGGAGCTGGGTGGCTACGAGGCGGCGGAGGCGGCGGCGGACCGCGTGGCCCGCGCCTATGCGTCGGTGGGCCGGCTCCTGGGCACGCCGCCCGAGCGGATCGCCCTGGCGCAGAGCTCGACGGTCGCCTTTGCGCAGGCGCTCGCCGCCTTCGACCTGGGCGCCGGGGACCTGGTCCTCACGAGCCAGGCCGATTACGCCTCGAACCAGATCATGTACCTGTCGCTCGCGCGCCGGCGCGGCGTCGAGCTCGCCCGGGCGGCGGATCTCCCCGAGGGTGGCATCGACCCCGACGACGTCCGCCGGCTCGTCGCGCGGCGCCGGCCCGCCCTGGTGGCGCTCACCTGGATCCCGACCAATTCGGGAATGGTGCAGGACGTGGAAGCGGTCGGGGCCGTCTGCCGGGAAGCGGGGGTCCCCTTCCTGGTGGACGCCTGCCAGGCGGTGGGCCAGCTGCCGATCGATGTCGAGCGGATCGGGTGCGACTATCTCGCCGCCACCGCGCGGAAGTTCCTGCGCGGCCCGCGCGGGATCGGCTTCCTCTACGTGGCCGAGCGCGCCACCCGCCGCGGCGACTACCCGCTGCTGGTGGACATGCGCGGGGCCACCTGGACCGAGGCCGACGCCTTTGCGCTCGCCGAGGGCGCACGGCGGTTCGAGACGTGGGAAATGTCGCCGGCGCTGGTGCTGGGGCTCGGGGCCGCGGCGGATTACGCGCTCGAGGTCGGCATCGCGAACGCACGCGACCGCGCCTGGCGGCTGGCCGAGCATGCGCGGGAGCGCCTGGCCACCGTGCCGGGGGCGCGCGTGCTCGACCGCGGGCGCACTCGCTCCGCCATCGCGACCGCGGCCTTCGACGGGCACGAGGGAGCGGCGCTCAAGCTGGCGCTCCGGGCGCGGGGCATCAACACGAGCTCACCCGACCGGGCCGACGCGGTGATCGACATGGACCGGAAGGGCGTGCGGTCGGGACTCCGGGTCTCTCCCCACTACTACAACACCGACGAGGAAGTCGACGGAGCCGTCGAGGCGATCCGGGAGCTGACCGGCTGACTCAGCGGAGCAGCGGCTCCAGGATTTGCCAGACGTGGGCGGCGATGACCCGCTGGCCCGCCGGCGTGGGATGGATGCCGTCGGCCTGGTTGAGCGTGTCGATCCCCGCGACGCCGGCGAGCAGGAAGGGGATGTAGGTCGCGCCGTTGGCGCGGGCCAGATCGGGAAAGACTTCGCGGAACCGCCGGGTGTACGCCGGACCGTAGTTGGGCGGCGCCTCCATCCCGACGATGGCGATCCGGGGCGGCGGGCTCTGGCGTCGCGCCCGATCAATGATGGCCTGGATGTTGGCGCGCATCGAGTCCACGTCGAGGCCGCGGAGGCCGTCGTTGGCGCCCGTCTCGATCACGAGGAGCGCCACCGGCTCGGCCATCACCCAGTCGATGCTCCGGCGGGTATCGGCCGAAGTGGCCCCGCTCACGCCGGCGTTGACGACGTGGTAGCCAAGCCCCGCGGAGTCGATCCGACGCTGAAGGAGCGCGGGATAGGCCAGGGCGGGATCGGCCAGGCCGTACCCGGCGGTCAGACTGGTGCCCAGGAAGACGATGCGGCGGCCGGCCGGTGGCGGCGCCGTGTCGGCGTCGGCGCCGGGGAGCGCCGCGTCATGGCCCCGGCTGCAGGCGGCGAGCAGTGCCAGGGCGACGGGGAGTCGGCGGTACGAGGATATCATTGACCGATGGAGTGGGGCGTCGGCGAACCGGACCGGGATCTGCATGCTGCACTGCGAATCGCTCACCAAGACGTACGGCTCCGGCGGGCGTGAGCTCACCGTGGTGAAGAATATCAGCTTCAGCCTCGAGGCGGGCGGGTTCCTCGCCATCGTCGGGCCATCGGGGAGCGGGAAGACGACGCTGCTCGGGCTCCTCGCGGGGCTCGATCGCCCCACGTCCGGCTCGGTGACGCTGGACGGGGAGGTCCTCGAGCGGCTGAGCGAGGACGCGCGGGCCCGCCTCCGGGGCGAGAAGGTCGGCTTCGTCTTCCAGTCGTTCCAGCTCATCCCGACCCTCACCGCCCTCGAGAACGTGCAGGTCCCCCTCGAGCTCCGCGGCGTGCCGGCCCGCGAGCGCGCCACCGGGCTGCTGGCGCGCGTGGGGCTCGCCGGGCGGGAGCACCACTACCCGGCGCAGCTCTCGGGCGGCGAGCAGCAGCGCGTCGCCCTCGCGCGCGCGTTCAGCAACCGTCCGCGCGTGCTCTTTGCCGACGAGCCCACCGGCAACCTCGACGCCCGCACCGGCGCCACGGTGGTGGACCTCATGGGCGAGCTGAACCGCGACCTCGGCACCACGCTGGTGCTGGTGACGCACGATCCCGACCTCGCGGGACGGGCGCGCCGGACCATCCGCCTGGCCGACGGCGAGATCGTGGCGGATTCGGCGGCGTGAACGCCGGCTTCGTCGCCCGGATGGCCTGGCGCGAGGGCCGGGCGTCGGCGCGGCGGCTGCTCCTCCTCACCGCGTCCATCACGGCCGGCGTGGCGGCGCTGGTCGCCATCAACTCCTTCACCGACAACCTGCGCCGCTCGGTGCAGGAGCAGGCCCGCTCCCTGCTTGGCGCCGACCTCTCGATCTCGAGCCAGAAGGAGTTCACGCCGGCCGTGACGGCGCTGCTCGACACGCTGGGCCAGACCGGGCTCGCGCGCGTCACCACCTTCAGCGCGATGGCCTACACGGCCACCGGCTCCGGCGCCCGGCTGGTGCAGGTCTCCGGCGTGACCGGCCCCTGGCCCTTCTACGGCGACATCGTGACCGACCCCGCGGGCTCGTGGGACGCCCTCTCGCGCGGGCCGCACGCGATCGTGGATCCGTCGCTGCTGGGCGCGCTGGGCGCCGCGATCGGCGACTCCCTCGCCATCGGCGAGGCGCGGTTCGCCATCGTCGGCACCATCGGCCGCATGCCGGGGGACGTGGGCATGCGCTCCGCGCTCGGGCCGCGCGTCTTCATCCCCGGCCGCTACGTCGCGGCCACCCGGCTCCTGAGCTTCGGCGCGCGGGTACAGCACGAGGCCTTCATCCGCCTCCCCGTGGGCGACGCGGCCCAGCCCATCGCCGACCGCTACCGCGCGAAGCTCCGCGCGGAGAGCGCCCGGATCCGCACCGTGGCGGAGAGCCAGCAGAACCTGGACAACGCCCTGGGCCGGCTGGGCCGCTATCTCGGGCTCGTGGCCCTGATCGCGCTCCTCCTCGGCGGCCTCGGCGTGGCGAGCGCCACCCACGTCTTCGTGCGGCAGAAGGCCGACACGATCGCGGTCCTCCGCTGCCTGGGCGCCACCGCCGGGGGCGTCTTCGCGATCTACGTCGCGCAGGCCGCCGTGATGGGCCTCATCGGGAGCGCGCTCGGCGCCGCCATCGGGATCGCGGTGCAGCGCGTCCTGCCGTCCGCCATCGCATCGGCGCTGCCCCTCGACGTCTCGACGGCGCCCTCGTGGCCCGCGATCGGCATCGGGGTCGCGACCGGCGTCTGGGTCGCGGTGGTCTTCGCGCTCCTGCCGCTGCTGTCGGCGCGGCGCATCCCGCCCCTCGCCGCGCTCCGGCAGGCGTACGACCCGGGTGGCCGCCCGCGCGAGCCGCTCCGGATCCCGGTGCTGGCCCTCCTCGCCGCCAGCGTCGTGGCGCTCGCGGCGATGCAGGCGGGGAATCCGTGGACCGGCGCGATCTTCGCGGCCGGCATCGGCGCCTCGGTCGGCGTCCTCGCCATCATGGCCTGGCTCCTCATCCGGGCCGTCGAGCGCTGGTTCCCGCACGCCTGGCCCTACGTCTGGCGCCAGGGCCTGGCCAACCTGCGGCGCCCCGGCAACCAGACCACGGCGGTCGTGCTGTCGCTCGGCTTCGGCGCCTTCCTGCTCGCCACGCTCTTCCTCGCGCAGTACAACCTGCTGGAGGAGCTCCGCCTCACCGGCGGTCCCTCGCGCCCCAACCTCGTCTTCTTCGACATCCAGCCCGAGCAGGTGGGCCCGGTGTCGGCCGCCATCTCCGGCGCGGGCTACCCGGTGAGCTCGCCGGTGCCGATCGTCCCGATGCGGATCCGCTCGATCCGCGGCCGCGCGGTGGAGGCGATCGCCGCGGACACCCTGGCGCGCGGCCGCCAGCGCGGGCGCCAGGGGGGCGGCTGGGCGCTCCGCCGCGAGTACCGCTCGACCTACCGCGACACCATGGTGGCCTCGGAGAAGCTGGTCGCCGGGCGCTGGTGGCGCGCGGACGGACCGCATCGGTCCCCGGTGCCGGTCTCGCTCGACGCCGACGTCGCGGCCGACCTGGGCGTGCGCGTGGGAGACGAGATGGTGTGGGACGTGCAGGGCGTGCCGGTCGCGACGCGCGTCGCCAACCTGCGCGACGTGGACTGGGCCCGCTTCGAGCCCAATTTCTTCGCCGTCTTCGGCACCGGCGCGCTGGAGACGGCGCCGCAGGCGTTCGTCGTCCTCACCCGCGCGCCCGACGCGGCCCGGCGCGGCCAGCTGCAGCGCGAGGTGGCGCAGCGCTGGGCCAACGTCACCTCGTTCGACATCGCCGTGGTGCAGGAGGCGGTCGAGCGGCTGGTGAGCCGCGTGGTGCTCGCCATCCGCTTCATGGCGCTCTTCAGCCTCGCCACCGGCGCGGTGGTGCTGGCTGGCGCCGTCAGCACGAGCCGGTTCCAGCGGCTCCGCGAGAGCGCGCTCCTCAAGACCCTCGGCGCGAGCCGGCGCCAGGTGATCCAGGTGGTGCTGGCGGAATACATCGCGATCGGCCTGCTGGCGGCGCTCGCCGCGTTCATCCTCGCCTCGCTCGCCGGCTGGGCGCTCGCGCACTTCCTCTTCGAGATTCCCTTCCGCCTGCCGATCCGCCAGGCCGCGACGCTCATCGGCGGCACCGCGGTGCTCGCGGTGCTCATCGGCGCCTGGGGAAGCATCGAGGTGGTGCGGCGGACGCCGCTCGAGGTGCTCCGCGAGACGTAGCGACGACGCCGCGCCCGGCGTAGCTTGGGAGCATCCTGTCGCCATCCGAGGAGCCTGCCGCATGCTGGCCATCGATCTCACCGGGAAGCGCGCGCTCATCGCGGGCGTGGCCGACGACGCCGGGTTCGGCTTCGCCATCGCCCGCTCGCTGGCCGAAGCCGGCGCCACGATCTGCCTGGGAAGCTGGCCGCCCGCGCTCGGGATCTTCACCAAGCTGCTGGAGCGCGGCAAGATCGCCGAGTCGATGCAGCTCCCCGGCGGCCGCCCGCTCGAGTTCGAGCGGATCTATCCGCTCGATGCCGCGTTCGACACCCTCGACGACGTGCCCCCGGAGATCCGCGAGAACAAGCGCTACCGCGACCAGGGCGACTACACCATCGGCGGGCTGGTGGCGGCGGTCCGGAGCGACTTCGGCGAGTCGGCGCTCGACATCGTGGTGCACAGCCTGGCCAACGGCCCCGAGGTCCGGAAGCCGCTGGTGGACACGAGCCGCAAGGGCTACCTCGAGGCGGTGAGCGTGAGCGCCTACAGCAACATCGCGATGGTGCGCGGCCTCGCACCGCTCATGCGCCCGGGCGGCGCCTTCGTGTC
>JAICVB010000082.1 GCA_025935545.1 Gemmatimonadales bacterium | reverse complement strand
TCGGGGTCAAGTTCGGCGAGCATTAGCCGAGCCGTGCGCGGGGCGGCGCGCCTCGGGGCGACTGCGGCTCTCCTTGGCGCCGCGCTTGGCCATCCGCCGCTGGTCGCCCAATCCCGCCTTCGCGTCGGCATCGACGCGAAGGCGGGATTCGTCTGGGCCGTTGCCGGCACGCGCGCCTCCTACGGTCGAGGGCTGAGCGGGGGGGGCAGTCTGTCCTTCGGATGGTCGGAGAGCCCGTGGCGGCTTCGGATCGAGGGGACCTACGCGCGGCTCGACGGCGCCAATTCTTCACTCGGCTTTCCCGCACTCAATCTCCTCGGCTTCGGCCTGACCGGCGTGCGCCGGGTCGGGTCGCCCGCCGGAGTGATCGCGCCGTTTCTCTTCGCCGGCCTCGGCCCATGGAACGTGCAGGACGCCCTGCCGTTCGCCGCCTGGCGGACGGGTCTCGGCAGCTGGGGAGGTCTTGGGATCGAGGCAGGTCGCGGCAGGCTGAAGGCGGTCCTGGAGGGACGGCTTCAGCGCGTCACCGGTCACCCGGGGGTCAGCTTCGCGCGGCTCGATGCCGGCGCACGGTGGGCGCCATGACCTGCGGCGCGCGGAACGGATGCCGGCGGCGCTGATTGGGTAGGGCTCGCGCGGAGCGGCCCTCCGAGATTCATGCATGTTCGCTTCGTTCGAGGCCGCCGAGGCGCTGCTTCGCAGGCACTATGGGCACGGAAGCTTCCGGGCACCGCAGGCGCGGGTCATCCAGTCGGTCCTCGCCGGCCTCGACGTCCTCGCCGTGCTGCCCACGGGTGGCGGCAAGTCGGTCTGCTTCCAGGTGCCCGCGCTCGCGTCGGGTGGGCTCTGCCTCGTCGTCTCCCCGCTCATCTCGCTGATGCAGGATCAGGTTGGCGGTGCCCGGTCGCGGGGGATCGGGGCGGCGGCCTTTCACAGCGCGCTCTCGAGCGACGAAGCGGCCACGGCACTTCGCGAAGCAGCGGCGGGCCGGCTCACGCTCCTCTACACGTCCCCCGAGCGGCTGCCCCGGCTCGGCCGCGAGCTGCTCGCGGCCGGAGCGAGGATCGCGCTGCTCGCGGTGGACGAAGCCCACTGCATCAGCGAATGGGGCCACGACTTCCGGACCGAGTTCCGCGCCATCGGCGCGACCCGCGAGGCGCTCGGATCGCCCCAGACCATCGCGCTTACCGGAAGTGCCACGCCGAAAGTGAGGGACGACATCGCCCGGGTGCTGGGTCTCGGGCGAGGGCGCGTGGGCGGGGCCGCCGTGCATGTCGCCTCGTTCGACCGCCGGAACCTCAGGTTCGAGGCGTGTCGTGTCACCACGGAGCGGGAGAGGTTTCGCGTCCTGCTCGGGCTGCTGGTGCGCGGCGAGACGGCCATCGTGTACGCGCCCACCCGCCGATCCACCGAGACCCTCGCCCTCGCGCTCCGGCACGCGGGGCACCGCGCGGCTCCGTACCACGCCGGCCTCGACACCGGAACGCGTGCCGAGGTGCTCGACGATTTCCTGGAGGATCGGCTGGGTGTGGTGGTGGCCACCTCGGCGTTCGGGATGGGCATCGACAAGCCGGGCGTGCGGCGCGTGGTCCACTGGTCGATGCCGCCGACACCGGAATCCTACTACCAGGAAGCCGGCCGGGCGGGCCGCGACGGCGCCCACGCGCGCTGCGTTCTCCTGGTGCGCCGCGGCGATGCCACCCTCCATCGGCGGCAGCTCGACGTGACCTTTCCCGAGCGCCGCCTCCTCGAATCGCTCTGGAGCGGCCGCACCGATCCCGCGCGGGTCCCCGCCAACGTGCGCGAATCGGCCGAGCGGCTCCGCGCGGAGCTTCGTTCCGACGGCGGCGCACCGGACTGGAGCCGCGTCGTCCAGCGGCGCCGGGCGGCGGAGCGACGCATTGATACGATGTGGCGCTACGCCTCCGGTCGGCGCTGCCGCCGGGCCGCCCTGCTCGGGTATTTCGGCGAGCGGCTCCGTGCCTGCGCGGGCTGCGACCGGTGCCGGAACTGAGCCATCGCGCGGTTATATTCCGCCCCTTCCTCACGGCATGGGCGGTTCATGGACCAGAGTCTCTACTTCAGCGAGCAGCACCACCAGGTCCGCGAGACCGTCCGCCAGTTCGCACGCGACGAGGTGGAACCCGTCGCCCGCGAGCTCGACCGCACCTCCACCTTTCCGTGGGACAATGTCCGCCGCATGGGCGAGCTCGGGCTCCTGGGCGTTCCCTGGAGCGAGGAGTTGGGCGGGGCAGGGCTCGACCAGCTTGCCTACTACATCACCATTCACGAGCTGGCCAAGGTGGACGCGAGTCACGCGCTCACCATCAGCGCGCACACCAACCTCGGCACCTCGCCCATCGTTGAATTCGGGACGCCCGCCCAGCGCGAGCGCTATGTCCCGCTCCTTGCCTCCGGTCGCGTGCTCGGCGGGTTCGGGCTGACCGAGCCCGGCGCGGGGAGCGACGCGGGCGGCACCGCGACCACCGCCGTGGACAAGGGCGACCACTACCTCCTGAACGGCTCCAAGATCTTCATCACCCACGCGGGCGTCGGCGAGATCTTCTCGGTCACGGCCCGCACCGAGCCGGGCGGCGGGAACCGGGGCATCACCAGCTTCATCGTCACCAAGGATACGGTGGACCTCGACCGGGCCCGCGAGCTGGGCGTCGGCCACGCGCCCGAGCTTCCGAAGACGCCGGGCGTGCGGGCGGGCAAGAAGCAGGACAAGATGGGCTGGCGGGCCAGCGACACCCGCGAGCTCATTCTGGAGGACGCGGTGGTGCCGAAGGAGAACGTGCTGGGCGAGGTGGGACAGGGGTTCTCCAACTTCCTCCGCACGCTCGACGCCGGCCGGATCGGGATCGCGGCGCTCTCGCTCGGCATCGCGGAGGGGGCGTACGACCAGGCACTCGCCTACGCGGGCACGCGGAAGCAGTTCGGCCAGGCGATCGGCAGCTTTCAGGGCGTGAGCTTCCAGCTCGCCGACATGGCGCTCGAGATCGAGGCGGGCACCCATCTGCTCTACCATGCGGCGTGGCTCAAGCAGAACGGCAAGCCCTTCAAGAAGGAGGCCGCGATGGCGAAACTCTTCTGCTCCGAGCTCGCCATGCGCGCCACCACCCACGCCGTGCAGATCTTCGGAGGGTATGGATACACCACCGAGTATCCGGTCGAGCGGATGATGCGGGACGCAAAGGTATGCGAGATCGGGGAGGGGACGAGCGAGATCCAGCGGATCGTCATCGCCCGCCACATCCTCGGCAACGTGGCCGGCTGATTGACGTAAATCCCTTCGCCGCCTAAATTTAAGCAGTTACGCCCGACCGGCCTCAGCCGGCCGCGCCCCCCATCGCCAGCCAGTTCGCCCGTTGCCGCCGTCCTCGCCAGGGACCCGGCCGGGCGGCCGAGGATACGCCGAACTTGAAGCGCGAGATCCTGATCAACGGTAGCCAGCGCGAGACGCGCGTGGCCATCCTCGAGGACGACCGTCTGGTCGAAATCCTCTACGACCGCCCCGACCACCGCCGGACGGTGGGCGACATCGACCTCGGGCGGGTCGAGGCAGTGCTCCCCGGCATCCAGGCCGCATTCGTGGACATCGGGCTCGAGAAGAGCGCGTTCCTGCACGCGTCGGACCTGCTCGAGCCGGACGAGGACGAGGAGCCGGAAGACGAAGAGGAGCAGGAGGAGGAGGAAGAGGCGGAGGACGCGGCCGAGGCGGCGGCGGACGGCGGGGCCGCCGGCGGGGAAACGGAGAGTGGCGCGCAACGGTCGAGCTGGCGGCGGGACCGCCGCCGCGGCGGGCGCGGTGCCCGCGGCGCCGGCGCCGAGAAGGCGGAGTCCCGGCAACGCGAAGTCTCGCCGCGCCGGCCCATTCCCAACATCCAGGACATCCTCAAGAAGGGCCAGACCCTGCCGGTGCAGGTCACCAAGGAGCCCATCAGCACCAAGGGCTGCCGCGTCACCGCGCAGATCTCGCTGGCCGGCCGCTTCCTGGTGTACATGCCCTACGGCTCGAAGGTCGGCGTCAGCCGGAAGATCGAGAGCCGCGAGGAGCGGGCCAAGCTTCGCGAGATGGTGTCCGCCATCCTGCCGAAGGACTCCGGCGGGGTGATCGTGCGGACGGTGGCCGAGGGGGTCACCGAGGAGCATTTCCGCCGCGAGATCGACTCGCTCCTCTCGATCTGGCGAAAGATCAACCGCAAGAAGACCTTTGTCCGCCGGGCCCCGGCGCTCCTCCAGCGGGAGACGAGCCTCACCCGCGGCATCATCCGGGACCTCTTCAGCACCAAGGTGGACGCGCTGTACGTGGATTCGAAGGAGCTCTTCAACGAAGTCGAGAGCTACCTGCAGCAGGTGGACCCCGAGCTGATCAACCGGGTCCACCTCTACACCGAAGCGACCCCCCTGTTCGACAAGTTCGACATCGAATCCGAGATCCGCGACCTCTTCAAGGCGCGCTGCGAGCTGCCCACCGGCGGCTCGATCATCATCCAGCCGACCGAGGCGCTCGTGTCGGTGGACGTGAACACCGGCCGCTACACCGGCAAGAAGGATCCCGAGAAGACTATCCTCCGGACCAACCTCGAGGCGGCGCGCGAGATCGCGCGGCAAATCCGGCTCCGCGATATCGGCGGCATCATCGTCTGCGACTTCATTGACATGGAGACGCGGTCGAATCGCGACAAGGTCCTGCAGGAGCTCCGGACCCACCTCGGCCGTGACCGCGCCCGCACCAAGGCGTTCGCCGTCTCCGAGCTCGGCCTCGTGGAGATGACCCGGCAGCGCGTGCGGCCGTCGCTCTGGCATTCGCTCACCCGCGACTGCCCGACATGCGCCGGCTCGGGCCGGGTCTTCACGCCCGAAGTCGTCGCCCGGCGGCTCGAGCGGTCGCTCAAGCGGGCGGCCCACGAGCACCGCGAGCGGCAGCTCTCGGTCCGGCTCCACCCGGAGGTCGCCCTGTACCTCCTCGAGGAAGAGCCGCGGCTCCTGCAGAACCTGCAGAAGATCACCGGGCTCGACCTGGAGCTGAGGGACGATCCGATGATGCGGCTCGATGAGTTCCGCCTCATGAGCCGGCCCGCCGGCCGCGACGTCACCGAGCTGTACGCGGTCGCCTGATCCCGGGTGCCGCCGGCGACCCTGGCGGGGGTTGTCCTAAGGCACGGCGCCGTTTAGGTTTGTGGGCTGGGATTCAGGGTCGCGCTCGGGCGCCGCCTTCCGGAACCCGCAGGCACGATGACGCAGGCTTCCCCGAACGGTTCGGATTCGACGATGTACGCAATCTTTCGCGCGCTGGGCAAGCAGTTCCGGGCGGAGAAGGGGCAGACCCTTCGCCTTCCCCTGATGGACGCCGAGCCCGGCGCCACGGTGACGTTCGACGAAGTGCTGCTCTCCTCGGACGGAACCACCATCCGGGCGGGCGCTCCACTCGTCTCCGGCGCCTCGGTCGAGGCCGAAGTCGTGGGGACCGGCAAGGAAAAGAAGATCTACGTCTTCAAGTTCAAGCGGCGGAAGAACTATCGCCGCAAGACCGGGCATCGGCAGAAGTTCACCGAGGTCCGCATCACCGATCTCAAGCTGGGCTGAGGCTTCCATGGCACACAAGAAGGGCGTCGGCTCCAGCCGCAACGGCCGCAACAGCAATCCGCAGTACCTGGGCGTGAAGAAGTTCGGCGGCGAGGCCGTCATCGCCGGGAACATTCTGGTGCGGCAGCGGGGCACCCGCTTCCACGCCGGGAAGAACGTGCGCCGGGCCAACGACGACACCCTCTTCGCACTGGTGGACGGCGTCGTGCGCTTTGAGCACAAGGACAAGGCCCGCCAGAAGGTGTCGGTGTATCCCGCCGCGGAGCCGGCGACGGGCTGAGGCGAACGCGGCACGCGATGAAGGGCGCCGGGGACCAATCCGGCGCCCTTTTGCATTCCGGTCCGTTGACCGGCGCAACGCGCTGCCGCAGATTTCAGGGTGAAACGTTCGGGACGCAGGCGCCGTCAGGTGTCCGTCCCTGAGGTTCTCTTCCGGAAGGAGTGGCACATGGCGTCCCTCTTTGATCGACTCAACCAGGAGCTGGAGACCTTCGGCAAGCGTGCACAGGCTGCGCTCGACGAAGGCCGATCGCAGATCGAGCTCATGCGGGTCCGCCGGCAGCGCGACGCCGTCGCTCGCGACCTGGGTCTCTTCGTCTACCGCCGCGATCGGAACGGCGAGAGCGATGTCCAGCGCTTCGATGGGCTCATGCTCCGGCTCGACGACCTCGAGAGCCAGATCCGGGTGCTGGAGCGCGAAATGGCAGCCGCCCGCGGCGAGCCCATTCCCGCGGAGCCCGCGCCGCCTCCGACCGCGGAGACCGAACCCCTCACGACCGTCTGAGCCCGGCGCCCGATGCGATGCATCGGGCGCTTCGCTCATGGCGCCGCGGAGCGCGCCGTGAGGGCCCGGGCTCGTCCCGGCACGTTGGTGCAGAGCCCATCCACGCCCAGGGCGCCCAGCCGCTCGAGATCACCCGGCGCGTCCACCGTCCAGGCGATGAGCATCCGGCCGCTCGCGTGCACCTCCGCCACCAGCTCGTCATCGATCTGGCTCCATTCCTGCCACAGCGCCGCGGCGCCGCTTGCCTCGAGCTCGCGAACGGGGTCGTTCAGCCGCGCAACCAGGAGCGCCCCGGTCCGGAGTCCCGGCGCCCGCTGGCCGAGGCGGCGGACGATGCGGTGATCGAAGCTGTGCACCGCGCACCGCCGCGGCTCCGGCGCCGCCGCAATCAACCTGAGGAGCGCGTCATCGTGGTGGGCCCCAAGCGCCTTGACCTCGATCCAGAGATCCACAGCCTCCGCGAGGGTAATCACTTCCGGGAGGAGGGGCACCGGCTCGCCGGTGGGGAGCCGGTGCTGGACGATCTCGCGGGCCCGATGCGACGCAATCGGGCCCAGTCCGGGGATGTCCGGGTCGTGGTGCACGGCGAAGGCGCCGTCGCGGGTGACATGCACGTCGAGCTCGATCCCGTCGGCGCCGAGCTCGATGGCCCGGTGGAAGGCGGCCATGGAGTTCTCATGGCATTCGCTGGAAGCACCCCGGTGGGCGATGATCTGGGCGGGCATGTGCCCAAGATACGCCGGCTTAACGCCCTCCGCCTCCGCGCGTCTACCGCCACTGAATGCGCGCACTGACCGTTTCCGCGGAAGCAGCGGACGCCGCGCTGCTCGCGGCCTGGCGCGCGGGCAGCGAGCGCGCGGCCGCCGACCTGGTGGCCCGGCACTCCGGGGCGCTGGGGCGCTTTCTCTACGCGGCGGGCGCCCAGCCGGCCGATCTGGACGACCTGGTGCAGGAGACCTTCTTCCGGGCATTCCGGCGGGCGGATGGCTGGCGAGCCGATGCATCGTTCCGGAGCTGGCTCTGCGCGATCGGCGGGAACCTGCTGAAGGATCAGTTCCGGCGGCGGAGAACCTGGAAGTTCGTGCCGCTGGACGACCGCGACCTCCCGGATCATGCCGACCCCGCCGCGGACCTCGCGGCGACCGATGCGGAGACGCGCCTCCGGGCCGCGCTCGGAAAGCTGCCGCGGTTGCAGCGGGAGGTCTTCCTGCTTCGGGCCCAGCAGGGCCTTCCGTACCCCGACATCGCCGCCGTCCTGGGAACGACGCCAGGGGCCGCACGGGTCCACTACCACCATGCTGTGAGGAAGCTGAAGGAGTCCTGCCATGAGTGACTGCACTCGCCTCTCCGACCGGATCCCCGACGTGGTCGCCGGCACGGCGGCGTGGACGCGGGCCGATGAGGATCACCTCGCGACCTGCGCGGACTGCGCGGGCGAGCTCGAGCTGGTCCGCTCCACGGCGGCGCTGGGCGATGCCTTCGTGAGCCGGACGGAGCCGGCCCTCGCGGCGAGCGGCATCACCCGGCGGCTGGCCGACGCGCGACGGGCGGAGCGTCGAGACCGTCGCGCAGCCTGGGTGGCAGTTGCTGCGGCCGCGGCGGTCGTGCTCGTCATCTCGTCGGCCGGTCGGGGGCCCGCCGCCCGGGTCGAGCGGCCGCCCGTCGCGGCCGCCGCCGATCCTGCCGCGGCGGGCGAATCGGCGCTGGTCCCGGAGCTCGATTCGCTCGATGCGGGAGAGCTCAGCGCGGTGCTCGATGCGTTCGACGCGCCCCATGCCGAGGCGGACACGGCCCCGCCGCGGTCGCTCGGTGATCTGTCGGACCAGGAACTGGAGCGCGTCCTGCGGGGAGGGGGAGCCTGATGCGGAAACTGGTGCTGCTGGCTGGACTCGTGGCGGTGGCGGGCGGGCGCCTCGGGGCGCAGGGCGTGACAGACCGGACCGGCGCGCGTGCGGAGATGCTCCGCCAGCGAATCGAGGCGCGGTTCGCCGAGCGGGTCCGGGAGGACCTGGGGCTCGACAGTGCGCAGTCCGTCCGCCTTCGCGCGGAAGGCGCCCGCTTCGCGGCCGACCGACGGGAGCTGCAGGGGCGGGAACGCGCGGCCCGGCAGGCGATGGCCGCCGCGCTCCGGCCGGGAGTGGCGGCCGATCAGGACAGCGTGAGCCGCCTCATCGACGAGCTGCTCTCGACCCGGGCCGCGTACGCCGAGAGCTACCGGAGCGAGATGCGGTCGCTGGCGGCCTTCCTGACGCCGGTGCAGCGCGCCCGGTACCTCATCCTGCGCGAGCGCCTGCTGAACCTGGCCCAGACCGTTCGTGCCGAGCGGCTCCTCGGCGCGGATTCCGGCGCCGCGCCCGCGCGCCGCGCGCCCTTCCGCCAGCGACGTCTGCGCTGAGTCGGCGGTCCGCTCAGCCGGTCCCGAACTTCGCCTGGTAGAGCTCCATGCTTCGGCCGATGGCCGCCTTGGCCTCGGCCGCGCCTTCAAATCCGCGCACTTCCGTGTCCTTCCCCTCGAGGTCCTTGTAGACCTGGAAGAAGTGCTCGATCTCCCGCAGGTAGTGCGGCGGGATGTCGCCCAGGTCGTGGAGCCCCTCCGAATAGGGGTCGCCAACGGGCACGGCGAGCACCTTCTCGTCCGCCTGGCCGTGATCCACCAGGTGGAAGAGGCCGATCGGGCGTGCGTCCACCAGGCAGCCGGTGAAGACGGGGATCGTCATGAGCACGAGGATGTCGAGCGGATCGCCGTCATCGCCCAAGGTGCGCGGCAGGAAGCCGTAGTCGCCGGGATAGTGGACCGCGCTGTGGAGCACGCGGTCGAGCCGGAACATGCCGGTCTCCTTGTCCAGCTCGTACTTGTTGCGCTCGTTGGTGGGGATCTCGATCACGGCGGTGACGACTTCGGGGACGCCCCGGCCGGTCGGGAGATCATGCCACGGATGAAAGAACTGCCGCTGGGGGGTCACGGTGTGCCTCGGGGTCAGAGCCATCGGTGCGGCGGATGCCGGCGCGCAATGTAATCGGGCTCCGCTCGCGAGTTGTCTCCCTCCTCCGGGCCCGATAGCTTTCCGCCTCGCCAGCCCGAGTGGCGGAATGGCAGACGCAGCGGACTCAAAATCCGCCGGGGGCAACCCCGTGCGAGTTCGACTCTCGCCTCGGGCATGACCGCGCCGCGGGCGCCCACCACGAGCGGCGCCGAGGCGCCACGACACGATGCCCTTCACTGCCTTCGGTCTCCATCCCGACCTGATTCGCGGCACCCGCGAGCTCGGGTTCACCCGTCCCACCCCGATCCAGGAACAGGCCATCCCGCCGGCCCTCGAAGGCCGCGACGTGCTCGCCTGCGCGATGACCGGCAGCGGCAAGACGGCGGCGTTCGCGCTGGCGATCCTCCAGCGCCTGCTCGCGAAGAAGCGCGGCACGACGCGGGCTCTCGTGCTGACGCCCACTCGCGAGCTCGCGGCGCAGATCGAGCAGCACTTCTCGGAGCTCGCGGTCCACACGCCCGTTTCCGTCGCCGCCATCTTCGGCGGCGTCGGCATGGGGCCGCAGGAGCACGCCTTCCGGAGCGGCGTGGACGTCCTGGTCGCGACTCCCGGGCGCCTCCTCGATCACCTGAAGCAGCCCTACGCCCGTCTCGAGGCGCTCGAAGCGCTCGGCCGCCACACCGGCGTCCGCGGCGCGGCGATCTTCGGCGGCGTCGGCATGGGGCCGCAGGAAGACGCCTTCAAGAGCGGCGCCGACGTGCTGATCGCCACCCCCGGACGCCTGCTCGACCACTTCCAGTACGACTACGCGGCGCTCGCCGGCATCGAGGTCCTGGTGCTCGACGAAGCCGACCGCATGCTCGACATGGG
>JAICVB010000104.1 GCA_025935545.1 Gemmatimonadales bacterium | reverse complement strand
GTCTTCATCGGCGGCGCGGGCCGCGCCGATGCCGCCGGGGGCGATGACGCATCCCTCATCGGGATCGCGCGCGCGGAGCTCGGGTCGACTCTCGGCGCGACGGGCATCCCGGAGCTCGTCCGGGTCGCCCGCTGGCGCGACGCAATGCCCCAGTACGCCGTCGGCCATGCCCACCGCATGTCGCGGGTGCGAGCGGAGCTCGCGGGCCTGCCATGGCTCGCGCTCGCCGGGAATATGTGGGACGGCGTCGGCATTTCCGACTGCATACGCTCGGGCGAACGAGCGGCGGCGGAGGTACTCGCGCACCTCGTCACCCGCGGCGCCCCGGTCCCGGCATGAGCCACGCCCGGGCGGTCCTGCTCATGGCCTACGGCACGCCGGATAGCCTGGCCGCGGTACCCGAGTACTACGCGCACATCCGTGGCGGGCGCATGCCGGCTCCGGCGCTCGTGGCCGATCTCCAGGAGCGCTACCGTGCCGTCGGCGGCGTGACGCCGCTCCTCGAGCGGACGCGCGAGGTGCGCGACCGCCTGGCCGAGGCCTTCGCGGCGGGCGGTGAGCCGCGCCGGGTCTACGTCGGCATGAAGCACTGGCATCCCTTCGTCGCCGAGACGGTTCGCGAGATGGCGTCGGACGGGGTGGAGGAAGTCACTGCGCTGGTGCTGGCCCCCCACTACTCGCGCATGAGCGTGGGCGGGTATCGCAGGCATCTCGAAGAGGCGGTGCGCGAGCACGATGGCCCCAGCGTCGAGCTGATCGAGCGATGGGGGACGGAGCCGGAGTTCATCGACCTGATGGCCGGCCTGGTGCGGGAGGGGCTGGCCCACCTTTCACCGGGTGACGTGACCGTCGTGTTCACCGCCCACTCCCTTCCGGTCCGGATCCGGGAGTGGAACGACCCGTACGAGGAGGAGCTGCTGGCGAGCAGCCGCCTGGTGGCCGAAGCCGCGGGCCTGCGGGAGTGGGGGTTCGCCTGGCAGAGCGCCGGCGCAAGTGGCGAGCCGTGGATCGGGCCCGACATCCTCGACCATCTCGGAACCCTCGCCGATGCGGGGGTGAGGCAGGTGCTCCAGGTGCCGATCGGCTTCGTGGCGGATCACCTCGAGGTGCTGTACGACATCGATGTCGAGGCGCGCCGGCGCGCGGGCGAGCTCGGCCTCCGCTTCGAGCGGACCCGGTTGCCGAACGCCGACCTGCGGTTCGTCGCGGCGCTCGCGGCGATCATCGGCCGGCACGAGGCGCGCATGGAGGCCCCGTGAAGCCCGTCGTGATCGGCACGCGAGCCAGCACGCTCGCGCTGGCGCAGGCGGGCCAGGTCGCCGCTGCTCTCGGTGCGATGCATCCGGGCCTCGTCGTCGAGATCCGGCACATCACCACCCGCGGCGACCGCATCACCGACCGCCCGCTCGCGGCGCTGGGGCGCAACGGCGTATTCGTCACCGAGATCGAGACGGCACTCCGCGAGAAGGTCATTGACCTCGCGGTTCACAGCGCGAAGGACCTGCCGTCGCGGCTGGCGCCCGACATGACGCTTGCGGCGTTGCTCGAGCGGGAGGATCCGCGGGACGTGCTTATTTCCGACGGCCCGGTCCTCGCTGACCTGCCGCCGGGAGCGCGGATCGGTACCAGCAGTCCGCGCCGCGCCGCCCAGCTCCGGACGCTCCGGCCGGACCTCGCCCTGCTCGATATCCGCGGCAACGTGGACACGCGCCTCCGGCGGCTGGTCTCGGGGGACTATCACGCGCTCGTGCTCGCGGCGGCCGGGCTCATCCGGCTCGGCCGGGCCGCCGAGATCACCGAGTGGCTCGACCCGACGGTGATGCTGCCCGCGGTGGGGCAGGGTGCACTCGCGGTCGAGACGCGCGCCGGGGACGCGGCCATGCGCCAGCTGGCCGCACCGCTGGCGCACGCGGCAACCAGCGCGGCGGTGAGCGCCGAACGGGCCTTTCTCGCCGAGCTCGGCGCGGATTGCACGGCAGTGGCGGGCGCGCTCGCTTCGGTGGCGCCCGGTGGCGTGCTCGTTCTCGATGCCCTGGTCGGCGCCTCCGACGGGCGGCTCGTTCGCGGGCGCCTGAGCGGCGACGCCGGCGATCCCGGGCTCGGAGGTCGGCTGGCGCGGCGCCTGCGGGCCGAGGCGGAGGAAGCCCATGCGCCTTGAGGGCTGGCGCATCGCGCTGACCGGCGCGGCTGGTCGGGATGAGGAGATCGCCTCGGCGATCGAGGAGGCCGGCGGCCGCGCCCTGCGATTTCCCCTCATCGCCTTCGAGCCGGCGGGCATCGACGGAGCGCTGGGCAGTGCCCTCGCCCAGCTGGAGAGCCATGACTGGATCGTGCTCACCAGCGCGACCGCCGCCACCCTGCTCGGCGCAATCCTCGGATCCCGCCGCGCCGGTGTCCCGCCAATCGCGGTGGTGGGGCCCGCCACCGCCAGGGCGGCGGCCGCGCATCTCGCCGCGCCGGCGTTCGTCGCCTCGCGGCATACGGCGCGCGATCTGGCGGCCGAGCTCATCACCGCCGGCGTGACGGGGCGGGTACTCATCCCTGCCGCCGATATCGCCGGCCCTGAGCTGGCCGATGCCCTCCGGCGGTCCGGCGTCCAGGTGCAGCAGGTCGTGGCCTATCGCACTCTGTCTGGTCCGGGCGGCCCGGCGCTCGCGGAGGCCGTGGTGCAGGGAAGCGTCGACGTGGTGCTGCTTGCCAGCCCCTCCGCTGTCCGGTCCCTCGTCGCCGCGCGGCAGGCTCCGGGGGCGGCGTCATCCGTTCCCGTCGTGTGCATCGGGCCATCCACGGCGGCGGCGGCGCGCTCTGCGGGCCTCGATGTCGTCGCCGTCGCCGTCGCGCATGACCGCCGCGGGCTTCTGGCCGCACTGTCCGAGTGGGCCCGCCTCCACCCCGAAGGCCGACATGAGTCCATCCGATAGCGCGCGCCCGCGCCGCCTCCGCCGTACCGCGCCGCTTCGCGCGCTCGTGCGCGAAACGTCGCTGACGCCGGCGCAGCTCATCCACCCCGTGTTCATCGCGGCCGGCCGCAACGTCCTCCGGCCGATCGGCTCGATGCCCGGCCACGCGCAGCTCTCCGTGGACGCGCTCGCCGCCGAGGCGGAGGCGCTCGCCGGAGCCGGACTCGGCACGGTGCTCCTCTTCGGGATCCCCGAGGCAAAGGACGCCACCGGGTCCGGTGCCTGGGCGGCCGACGGCCCGGTGCCGCGCGCGATCGCGGAGCTCAAGCGCCGCAGCCCGTCGCTCACCGTGATCGCCGACGTCTGTCTCTGCGAGTACACCGATCACGGGCATTGCGGCGTGGTGGATCCGGCGCGAGGCGAGGTGCTCAACGACGAGACCCTTCCGCTCCTCGCGCGCGCCGCCGTCGCCTATGCCGATGCGGGCGCCGATATAGTCGCGCCCAGTGCGATGATGGACGGCCAGGTGCGGGCCATCCGCGCCGCGCTCGACACGTCGGGCCACCAGCACGTGGCGATACTGGCGTATGCGAGCAAGTTCGCGTCGGCCTTCTACGGGCCCGTCCGCGAGGCGGCGGAATCCGCGCCGGCCTTCGGCGACCGGCGGGCCTATCAGCTCGACCCGGCCAACGCGCGCGAGGCCATCCGCGAGGCTGATCTCGACGCAGCCGAAGGCGCGGACCTCCTCATGGTGAAGCCGGCCGGTCCCTATCTCGATCTGGTGCGCGAGGTGCGGAACCGGCACAGCCTGCCGCTGGTCGCCTATCAGGTGAGCGGGGAGTACGCCATGCTCAAGGCGGCGGCCGAGCGGGGCTGGCTCGACGAGCGCCGCGCCGCGCTGGAGTCGCTGATCGGCATCCGCCGGGCCGGAGCGGACCTCATCATCAGCTACTACGCGCGCGAAGCGGCGCGGTGGCTCCGCGAATCGGATGACTGACGCCCCGCGATCGGCGGAGCTCTACCGCCGCGCCTCGGAGCTGCTCCCCGGCGGCGTGAGCAGCCCGGTGCGGGCCTTTCGCGCGGTCGGCGGCGTGCCGCGGTTCATCGAGCGCGGGAGGGGGCCACGGATCATCGACGCCGACGGCCGCGAGTACATCGATTACGTGCTGTCGTGGGGTGCGCTCCCCCACGGGCACGCGCACCCAGCGGTGGTCGCCGCGATTAGCGCGCAGGCGGCCCGCGGAACCACCTTCGGCGCTCCGACCGAGCTCGAGATCCGCCTCGCAGCCGTGATCACCAGCGCCATGCCGGCGGTCGAGATGATCCGGTTCGTCTCGTCGGGCACCGAGGCGGCAATGAGCGCGCTCCGGCTGGCCCGCGCGGCCACCGGCCGCCGGCGGGTGGTCAAGTTCGCCGGCAACTACCATGGTCACGCCGACCCATTTCTCGTGCAGGCGGGGTCGGGCGTCGCGACACTCGCCCTGCCGGACAGCCCTGGCGTCACGCCGGGCAGCGTGGCCGACACGCTCGTCGCGCCGTGGGGAGACCTCGAAGCGGTCGAGGCGCTGTTCCGCCGGGATGGTGCCGATGTCGCGGCCGTGATCGTCGAGCCCGTCGCCGGCAACATGGGCCTCGTCCTTCCCCAGCCCGGCTTCCTGCCGGGCCTTCGTCGCGTCACATCGGCGCACGGAGCGCTCCTCATCTTCGACGAGGTGATGACCGGGTTCCGGGTAGGGTGGGGCGGGGCGCAGGCGCGCTTCGGTGTCGCACCCGATCTCACCTGCCTCGGCAAGGTCATCGGCGGCGGACTCCCCCTTGCCGCATACGGCGGCAGGCGCGAGCTGATGCAGCGCATCGCGCCCGCTGGCGACGTGTATCAGGCCGGTACGCTCTCCGGCAATCCGCTCGCCGTCGCCGCCGGGCTCGCCACGCTGGCCGAGCTCGCCGCCCCCGGCATCTATGAGCGGCTCGCGGATCGCGCCGGTACACTGGCGCGCGGCTTTGCCGCCGCGGCCGGCGAGGCCGGCATCCCGCTCCAGAGCTCCGCGGTGGGTGGCATGTGGGGCTTCTTCTTCGGCGGCGCGGTGACCGACTACGCCTCGGCGCGCGCCGCCGACACCGAACGCTACGCCCGCTTCTTCCATGCAATGCTCGCGGCGGGGGTGTACCTCGCCCCGTCCCAGTTCGAGGCGGCCTTCGTGTCGACGGTCCATGGGCCGGATGAGATCGACGCCACCCTCGCGGCGCTGCCACGCGCCCTCGCGGCCAACTGACGACCCGCCTACGCGCCGTTCCCGAGCGCCCGGGCGACCGCCGCGATCAGATCCTGGGAAGTGAAGGGCTTTTGCAGGAAGGGGCCATCGACGTGCGGGATACCGAAGCGGAACAACTCGGCCGGCGTGCAGGCCGACATGGCTACGATGTGCAGCTCGGGCCAGCGTCGTCGGATCTCGAGCACCAGCTCGGCCCCGTCCATGAGCGGCATGATCATGTCGGTCAGGACGAGATCGACCGGACGCCCCGCCTTGAGCAGCTTGAGCGCGTCGCGGCCGTGGCGCGCCTCGACCGCCTCGTACCCGGCGTGCACGAGGTGCCGGCAGAGGACCGCCCGCAGCAGCTCCTCGTCTTCGACCACCAGCACCGTCCGCCGCTGGGCTGCGGGGCTGCCGGCAGGCTGATCCGGGCTCGACATGCTCGGCTCGAAATGAAGGTGCCACCTAATCTGGGGACGTAGTGTCCGACACGCCACCGCCCTTCGCCGACCACTTCTCCGGTGTCGCGGCCGATTATGCCCGGAGCCGGCCACGCTACAACGACGACCTCTTCGCGTGGCTGGCAACGCTCCCGGCCCGGCGCGAGCGCGCCTGGGATGTGGGGACCGGCAGCGGGCAGGCGGCACTCGGGCTGGCGCGCCACTTCACGGCGGTGGTCGCCTCGGATGCGAGCGCGGCCCAGCTCGCAGCCGCCACGGATCATCCCCGCATCGCGTACCGCGTCGCGATGGCCCAGGTGAGCGGCGAGCCGCCGGCGTCGGTTGACCTCGTCACCGTGGCCCAGGCGCTCCATTGGTTCGACACCGCGGCGTTCTACGCGGAAGTGCGGCGGGTGCTCCGGCCCGATGGCGCGATCGCAGTCTGGACCTACGCGCTGCCCGCGCTCGATGACGCGCGGCTCGATCACGCTCTGAGCCGGCTCTCCGATGCCGTCGATCCCTGGTGGCCGCCGGAACGGCGGCATGTGGACGCGGGGTACCGCACCCTCCCGTTTCCCTTCGACGAGATCGTCGCGCCGGCGTTTCACCTCGAAGCATCGTGGTCGCTCGCCACCTTCCTGGCGTATCTCCGGACCTGGTCCTCCGTCACCCGGTGCCGCGACGCCACGGGCGAAGATCCCGTCGCGGCGCATGAGCCCGCACTCGAGGCGGCGTGGGGAAGCGTTCCGCTTCGCCACATCCGCTGGCCGATCTCCCTGCGCGCGGGACGGCTGCAACGGATCGACGCGACATGACGTAGTGACCGCATGACTGATCGCAGCGGGACCACTCGGGATTCCGCCGGACTCCGCTGATGGATCGGCGTGAGTTTGCCGGCGGCGGTCTCGCGGCGCTGGCCGCAATGCTCCTCCCGCAGGCAGGCAACCGTCACGCTGTGCCGTCCGCCGGGCTCCGCAGCTCGCCGTGGACGCCGCGAGACATGCTGCTCGCCGAGATCCCTACCCTGATGGAGCTCGCCCTCGTACCCGGCCTCGCCTTTGCCGTGGTGGATGGAACCCGGGTGTCCACCTATGTCTTCGGCCAGTCTCGCCGGGAGCTCCTCCTCGACGTAACGTCCGATACCGAGTTCGAAGCCGCATCGCTTGGGAAGCCGGTCTTCGCCGCCGCGGTGCTCAGGCTGGTGGACGCCGGTGTCCTGGCCCTGGACCGCTCGCTCGGGTCCTATGCGTCACTTCCCGATATCACCGACCCGCGCACGTCCGCCATCACCGTGCGACAGGTATTGAGTCACACGACCGGGCTTCCCAACTGGCGGCAGGCGCCCGGCCCGCTGGTGCCGGACGTCGATCCCGGGAGCCGGTTCACCTATTCGGGCGAGGGGATGTTCTACCTCCAGCGCGTCGTGGAGCACGTGACCGGGAAGCCGATCGAGCATGTGATGCGGGAGCAGGTGCTCGACCCGCTCGGCATGACCGCCTCGAGCCTGGTCTGGCGGCATGCATTCGAGCAGACGATGGCCACCGGATACGACGAACGTGGCGTTGCGCTGGAGGTCTATGCCGGGATCGGCCGCCGGCTCGAGCCGCTGGCGGGACGGTGGGGTCGCCCGATGGCAGACTGGCGCTACGCCGATGCCGAGCGCGCCCTCCGCGAGGTCTTTCCCCAGCTCCCGGTGCTCGGTCAGTTCATGGTGCCCAACGTGGCGGGCTCCCTCCTGACGACGGTGGGCGATTACGGTCGCTTCCTCATCTCGATGCTGAGCGATGGCGGCGGCCCGCTCTCGCTCACGCCGGCCACGTGGCGCGCGATGTTCACCCGTCAGGTGGACCTGAATAGCGCGCTCTCCTGGGGACTCGGCTGGGGCCTGGAGCACGAGGGCGACGACGACCTCATCTGGCACTGGGGCGCCAACGGCAGCTTCCGGAACTTCGTGCTGGCCGATCGCCGCCGCCGGCGCGCCGTGGTCGTCCTGATCAACAGCGCCAACGGGCCCAAGCTCTACCAGCGCATCATCACCTCCATCACCGGCCGCGACCACCCCGCCTTTCTCTGGTTCCAGGTCTGAGCCTTCGGACCGGCCCGGATCATCCCGTCTTTCCTCCGCTCCTGCCATATTCCGTTGGGGACGCCGCTCCGCGGCGCCGGCCCCGTCACCGCAAGGAGCGTTGCATGAGGAAGTACCGTCTCGCCATCGGCGTTGCTCTCGCGTGTCTCGTCACCGGCCCCCTCCGGGCGCAGCGACTCGAAGTGGGGATCGGGGCTGGTCCGGCGCTGCCGATCCGCCAGTTCCACGAGACCTCTCGGGTCGGACTTATGGAGACGGGCAACATCAAGCTCCAGCTCGGCGAGCACCCCGTCGCCCTGCGCCTGGACGCGGTCCACGGGGAATTCGCGGGGCGGGCCACGCGGAGCTTCATCTATCCACGGACGCGTGTCACGGGCGTATCCGCCAACGCCGAATATGACTTCGACGGCGGCGAGGGGTCGCGCTGGCGCGGATGGGGCTTTGGCGGGTTGGGCGGGTACTACACGATCACGGACCGCGGCGTGCCCGAATTTCCCACCTTCGGCCGCACCTATCTCGGCCTTCAGGGGGGGGTCGGAGGAGCGTACCGGATGGGACTCCTCAATCCCTTCATCGAGTTCCGGTACCTCCTGGTATTCCGGTCCAACTCCGCGGTGAAGACATTCCCGCTCCTGATAGGAATCCGGTTGGGTCGGCGCAGCGAGTACTGACGCCCCGGCCAATCGGCATGACCGCGCGCTGGATTCGCTGCCTCGTGCTTCCGGCCTTCGCCGCGTTGCTGGCGGGTGCCGGGGCCTGGTCGGACCCGGCTCCGTCGCCTCCGTCGCTGCCGGTGTCGCTCGTGGTGCTCGTGGTGGTGGACCAGATGCGGCCGGATTACTTCGATCGCTTCGGCGCCCAGTTCATCGGCGGCTTTGCCCGGCTCCGGCGGGATGGCGCCTTCTTCTCC
>JAICVB010000143.1 GCA_025935545.1 Gemmatimonadales bacterium | reverse complement strand
GCCGCTCCGCCGCTGGCCGGCGGCCGAACAGGCGCCAGCGCTGGGCCAGGTCCGCCGCCGCGCGAAGGGTCGCGGCGCGCTCCCGGAGCGACGCCTCGGCATCGCCGCTTCCGGCGTGGCGCATGAGGGCGTCCAGCCAGCCGAGCCCGATGTTCCGTGCCGCGGTATCGATCAGGCAGAGGAGCTCCACCCGCTCGCCGTCGCGCTCGAGCCGCCGCGCGATCTCGTAGGCCACCAGCCCGCCGTTACAGAAGCCCGCCAGCCGGAAGCGTCCGCCTCCCGCGCGGCGGATCCACGGGAGCTCCGCCTCGGCCATCGCCTCGATCGTGGGGGGCCCACTCCGCCCCGAGGGCGCCACGACGATTACGGGCTGATCGGGGCCGAGTCGCTCCGCCACCGCTCGACAGTAGAGCCCCGCGCCGAGGATATCGCCGTGGAAGAAGATGAGCGGTGGGCGCGTCCCGCCCGGGTTCAGCGTGAGCGGGCCGGCGGCTTCGGCGGGCGCGGCGGCGTGGATCAGCGCGGCGGCGAGCTGCTCGATCGTCGTCGCCTCGAAGAGGAGGCCAAGCGGCAGGCGGAGGCCACATGCCTGCTCCAGCGCGTGCGCCATGCGCACCGCGAGCAGCGAGTGGCCGCCGAGCGCGAAGAAGTCGTCGCGCACGCCGACCGGGCGGACGTCGAGCAGCCGCTCCCAGATCTGCACCAGCTGGAACTCGAGCGGTGAGCGCGGCGACACCCGCTCTCGATCGCCGGGCGCCGACACCGTAGGCGACGGCAGCGCGGCGCGGTCGAGCTTTCCATTGGGAGTCCGGGGAATCGCGTCTAGCGGGACGAGCGCGGGGAGCATGTACGCCGGGAGCCGGCGGCGCAGGCGCTCGGTGATCTCGACGGCCAGGTCCGGTCCGCCTGCCCCCGGCGCCGGCACCACCCAGGCAAGGAGGCGCTGCTCGCCGCCCGGCGCCGGGCGCGCCTCCACGACGCACTCCGACACGAGCCCCGTGCCGAGGAGCGCGGACTCGATCTCGCCGATCTCGACGCGGAACCCGCGGACCTTCACCTGGCGGTCGAGGCGGCCCAGGTGTTCGAGCTCGCCGTCGGCGCGCCAGCGGACCAGGTCGCCGGTGCGGTAGAGCCGCTCTCCCGGCGCGAAGGGATTCTCGGTGAACCGCTCCGCCGTGAGCTCGGGCCGCGCCAGATAGCCGTGCGCCAGCTGCGGGCCGCCAATGCAGAGCTCGCCCGGCGTGCCGATGGGAGCGAGCGCTCCCCGGCGATCGAGGATGTACACCCGCGTGCCGGCATTGGGCCGGCCGATGGGCACGGTGCCGGTCGCGGCGTCGAAGTCCGGCGGCACGCGGTACCACGTCGCGTGCACCGTCGTCTCGGTCGGCCCATAGGCGTTCCGCAGCTCCGCCTGCGGCGCGACGCGGGACCAGAGGGCCGCGCGCTCCGGGAGCATGCGCTCGCCGCCCGGGGCCATGAGGCGCAGCGAGGGCGGGAAGGTGCGGCCGGCATCGGCGAGGGCACCGACCAGCTCGTGCCAGAAGGCCGTGGGCGGGACCGCGAGGGTGACGCCCCAGCGCACGCATCCGTCCAGGAAGCCGGCCGCCGATGCCGCCATCGCCACGTCGCGAAGGACGACGGCGCCGCCGGTCGCGAGCGTCGGAAAGATCTCGATCACCGACGCGTCGAAGTTCGGCGTGGAGAACTGGAGGAAGCGATCGGCCGCCGACATCGCGAAGCCGTCGATCGTGGCCATGGAGAACGCCGCGAGCGCGCCGTGGCCGATCACCACTCCCTTGGGCGTGCCGGTGGAGCCCGAGGTGTAGATGATGTACGCCGGATCCGCCGCACCGGCGGGACCCGGCGTCCACGGCCGGTCCGCGCCCACTCGGTCGAGCCCGAGGATCGGCGCCGCGATGACGCCGGCGAGGCGCCGTTCCGCCGCGCGATCGCCCACGACGCAGCGGAGCGCGGCGTCGTCCGCCATGAACGCGAGGCGTTCGTCGGGATAGTCCGGATCGAGCGGCACGTAGGCGCCGCCGGCCGCCATGACGCCGAGCATCGCGGCCACGAGGTCGGGGAAGCGCGCCACGGCGAGCCCGACCCGGTCGCCGCGCGAGACGCCGAGCTCGGTGAGCGCCGCGGCAATCGCGGCGGCGCGGCCCAGCAGGCGCGCGTACGTCATCCCGCCCGCCGGCCCCACGACCGCGGGGGCATCGGGCGCGGTCCGTGCGCGCTCGGCGATGACGTGATGGATGCAGGTCGCCGCGTGAGACGGGGCACTGGTGCGTGAGCGCACGTGGAGCAGCTCGAGCCGCTCAGCGGACGGCAGCATCGGCAGCGACGTGATGCTCTGCGCCGGATCTGCAGCGGCCGACTCGAGCAGCATGACGAGCTGCGCGGCCATCCGCCCGACCGAGACCCGCTCGAAGAGCGCGCGCGGGTACACCAGCGCGCCACGGAGCGACGAACCGGTATCGGTCACGTCCAGGTCGAGGTCGAAGAGCGCCTCGCGAGGGGGCATCGCGACCTCTTCGACCGCGAGGCCCTCGAGGGACGGCGTCACCGCCGGCAGGTTCCGGAAGTTGAGCAGCACCTGGATGCCCGAGGCCGCGTGCGCGGCGGGATCGATCAGCCGGAGCACGTGCTCGAACGGCACGCTCGGGTGCGCGAGCGCCCCGGCCGATTGCTGCTTCACCCGCTGCAGCAGCTCGCGGAAGGACGGCTCGCGCGTGAGGTCGGCCCGGAGCGCGAGTGTGGTGATGAAGCAGCCGATGAGGTCGTGCGTTTCGGTTCGGCTCCGCCCGGCGACGGGGATGCCGAGCAGGAAGTCATCCTGCCCGCTGTAGCGCGAGAGGAGGATTTCGACCGCGGCCGCGAAGGTGGCGAAGAGCGTGACACCTTCCCGCCGACTCAGGTCGCGGAGGCGGCCCACCAGATCGGGGCTCAGCAGGAGGGGAACACGCTCGGCATCCCGAGGCTGGCCGGGCCGGCGCGGGTGATCGAGCGGCAGCGCGAGAACGGGCTGGACGCCCTGGACGGCCGCGCGCCAGTACTCGACGTCGGTGGCGGATGGCGCATCGGATCCCGCGCCTGCGCCCGCTTCCGCCAGATCGCCGCACTGCAGCTCCGGCTCGGGCGGTGCACCGGCTCCGTGCAGCGCGGCCGAGTACGCCGCGGCGAGATCGCGGAAATACACGCCGACCGACCAGGCGTCGAACGCGATATGGTGAAAGACGGCGAGGAGCAGGTGCCGCCCGGGCGCCTCCCGGAAGAGCCGCACGCGGACGGGGGGCTCGTGTCGAAGGTCGAAGGGGCGCAGCGACGCGGCATCGGCGCCGTCCGCGGATCCCTCGACGGAGAGCGGTGGAAGGTCTTCGCGGAGGATCCGAAGCTCCGGCAGCCCGTCGGCGCCGTCCACCAGACGGGAGCGGAGCACTTCGTGCCGCCGGACCACCGCGCCGAGCGCGCGCTCGAGCGCCGGAACGTCAAGCGGGCCGGTGATGCGAAGCGCCACCGGCCGGACGTACGCCGCGCCGCCCTCGAGCTGATCGTGGAGCCAGATGCGCTGCTGCGCGGCCGTGAGCCGCGCACGCGAGCGATCGGCGCGACGCGCGATGGACGGTGGCGGCGCCGCCGCAGCGGCCTCCGCCCGCCGCGCGAGGAGCGCAAGGGCCTCGGGCGAGAGTGGCCGGGCGGGCGGCGGCGCGGGGCGGGTCACCCGTCGGTGTCGAGCACGAGCGCCGCCGGCTCGGGCACCGGCTCGGCGGGATGGGATCGCCGTCCGCGGCGCTCCAGGTTCCGCTGCAGCACGGCGGTACAATCCGCGACGCCCACCCTCCCGGGGCCGGGAGCCGGGAGGCGGCCATCGTCGGCGCCGAGCGCGTCCAGCGCCGCCTCGATGGCCATCTGCGCGGCGAAGAGGCACGGCGTGCTGTAGATCGCGCCGGTCACACCGCTCCGCCGGAGCTCCCCCAGGGTGCAGCGCGGCGACTTGCCCCCCGCGATCTGGTTGAAGAAGAGGGGCCGGCCCAGCTCCGGCGCGAGGCCGCGAAGGAGCGCGAGGTCGCGCACGCCATCAATCAGCACCGCGTCGGCGCCCGCCGCGGCAAAGGCGCGGGCCCGGCGTGCCGCCTCGGCGGGATCGGTCGCATCGGTGCGCGCCACGACGAACAGCTCGTCGCGCGCGGCCAGCACGCGCTCGAGCTTGAGCAGGAAATCGTCGAGCTCCATGATCTGCTTGCCGTCGAAGTGCCCGCAGCGGCGCGGGCGCCGCTGATCCTCCAGCACCACGCCCGATGTCCCCGCGCGTTCCAGCCGCTCCGCCACGTGGCAGGCCACCTCGACGTCGCAGTAGCCGTCGTCGATGTCCACGAGCAGGTGGTGCGCCGGAAGGACGGTGCGGATCCGGGCGGCGAAGTCCACCATGTCGGTCCAGCTGATGAAGCCGATGTCCGGAAGCCCGTAGTGGCTGGCCGCGAAGCCGAATCCGCTCAGGAACAGCGCCTCGGAGCGCTCCGCGGCGAGGGACGCACTGAAAACGTCGTACACCCCGAGGAACGACATCGTGCGGCCGTCCGCGGCAGCGGCCGTGATCGCGTGGCGGAGCCGGGCGCCCGGCGCGGTCACGCGGCCCCCGCGAGGCGCGCGCCGACGGCGCCGGCCAGGCCGCGCACGGTGGGCGCGTCGAAGAAGTCGAGGAGCGGCAGCTCGACGCCCAGCAGGCGGTCGATCCGGACCACGAACTGCATCGCGAGCATCGAGTCGCCGCCGGCGCCGAAGAAGTCCTCCTCGACGCCGCCCGGCTCTCGCCCGAGGACGTCGGTCCAGATGGAGGCGAGAATCTCCTCGACTGGCGTGGCCGGCGGACTCAATGTCGCGGGCGGCGGCGAGGCCTCGCTCGCGGTGACGCCGAGCCGGCCGGCGAGGCCGATGCGCTGGGGCTTCCCGGTCGGACCCTTGGGCAGCGCGTCGAGGAAGAGCACCTGCCGCGGCACCTTGAACCAGGCGAGGCGCGAGGCGACGGCCTCGCGGATCTCGCCCACCGTGGCGGTGGCATCCGGCCGGAGCACCACCGCCGCCGCGACCTCCTCGCCGAGCGTCGGGTGCGGCACGGCGAAGGTGACGGCCTGCGCGACGGCGGGATGGCTCATCAGGGCGTCGTCCACCTCGAGCGGCGCGACTTTCTCGCCGCCCCGGTTGATGATCTCCTTGAGGCGACCGGTGAGATACAGGTAGCCGTCCTCGTCGAGATGACCCTGGTCGCCGGTGCGAAACCATCCATC
>JAICVB010000092.1 GCA_025935545.1 Gemmatimonadales bacterium | reverse complement strand
CGCGGGCCGACCTGGTCGTCATGACCACCCACGGGCGCGGGGCGGTCGGGCGCCTCTGGCTCGGGAGCGTGGCGGACGGCCTCATCCGCGTGTCGCGGGCCCCGGTGCTGCTGTTGCGTGCCAACGATCGGGTCCCCGCCGCCGCCGGCTTCCGCCGCCTGCTCCTCCCGCTCGACGAGTCGGCCGAGGCGGAGGCGAGCGTCAAGGCCGCGCGCGACCTGGTGGCCGAGGAGGGGGAGTGCCTCCTGCTCACGGTGGTGGACCCGCGGCCGCTGGTGCAGGTGGCCCCGCTGCCGTTCGCGGTCATCCCGGACCTGGTGGTGCGGCCGGAGGCGAAGGACGGCGCGCTCCGCTACCTCGAGCGGCAGGCGCGGCGGCTCCGGCGGATGGGGGTGCGGGCGCGCGCGGCGGTTCGCGTGGCGTCCAACGCGGCGGTCGAGATCCTGGAGGAGGCGGACCGGGAGAAGGTGGACGCCATCGTCGTCACCACGCACGGGGTGGGCGGCATCCGCCGGCTCCTCCTCGGGAGCGTGGTGGACAAGCTGGTCCGCAGCGCCGACGTACCCGTCCTCGTCTGCCGCCCGACGCGGGCGCGGGACATCCCCGAACGGCGCCGGGCACTGTCGCTCGCCCAGTCCAACTAGATCCGATCCATGTCTACCTCAACCCGGCTCCGCCGAACGGCCATGACCCGAGAGACCCTGAAGCGCACCGCTACCGCCGCCTTCGTCACCGCGCTCGCGGGGACGGGGCTCCTCCTCGCCTGCCGTGCCGGCGGGCCCCAGCCCAGCCTCGTGATGGGCGACGCCGCGTCGAAGGTGTACGTGGCGCCCGGCTCGTACGACGACTACTACGCCTTCATGTCGGGCGGCTTCAGCGGCCAGGTGACCGTGTACGGCCTGCCGTCCGGCCGGCTGCTCAAGACCATCCCCGTCTTCTCGCAGTTCCCCGAGAACGGGTTCGGCTACACCGAGGAGACGAAGCCGCTCCTCCAGACCACCCGCGGCTTCATTCCGTGGGACGACAGCCACCATCCCGAGCTCTCCCAGACGGGCGGGGTGCCGGACGGCCGCTGGCTCTTCATCAACGCCAACAACACGCCGCGGGTGGCCCGCCTCGACCTGACCCGCTTCGAGACCGACGAGATCCTCGAGATTCCCAACTCGGCCGGCGGGCACGCGTCGCCGTTCACCACGCCGGACACGAAGTACATCGTCTCCGCCACGCGCTTCAGCGTGCCGGTGCCCAACACCGACGTGCCGATCGACAGCTACCGGCAGAACTTCCGGGGCACGCTCTCGTTCATCACCGCGGACCAGCCCGGCAAGATGGACATCGCCTTCCAGATCCTGATGCCGGGGTACAACTACGACCTGGGCCACGCCGGCAAGGGGCCGTCGGACGGCTGGTTCTTCTTCAGCTCGTACAACACCGAGCAGGCCTACACCAAGCAGGAGCTCAACTCGTCGCAGAACGACAAGGACTACGTCGCGGCGGTGAACTACCGGCGGGCGGAGGCGTGCGTGGCGGAGGGGAAGGCGAAGGCGGTGCCGGTGAACTACCTGCACAACTACGTGGACCCCTCGACGCGCGTGGCCGGCTCCGAGCGGAAGACCAGCGTGCGGATGCTCGACCCCCGGGACTGCACCGGCCTCGTGTACTACCTGCCGACGCCCAAGTCGCCGCACGGCGTGGACATCGATCCGACCGGCGAGTACATCGTGGCCAGCGGCAAGCTCGCCACCGTGATCCCGGTGCACTCCTTCTCGAAGATGCTGAAGGCGATCGAGACCCAGCAGGTGGACACCGTGGTGGACGGGATCCCGGTCCTCAAGTACGCGGCCACCATCGCGGGCGAAGTGCAGAAGCCGGGCCTCGGGCCCCTGCACACCGAGTTCGACGGCAAGGGCTACGCCTACACCTCGATGTTCATCTCGTCCGAGATCGTGAAGTGGAAGCTGGGCACCTGGGAAGTGGTGGACCGGATGCCGGTGTACTACTCGGTGGGCCACCTCATGATCCCCGGCGGCGACAGCAGGAAGCCGTGGGGCCAGTACGTGGTCTCGCTCAACAAGATCACCAAGGACCGCTACCTGCCCACCGGCCCCGAGCTCGCGCAGTCGGCGCAGCTGATCGACATCAGCGGTGACAAGATGAAGATGCTGCTCGACTTCCCGACCGCCGGCGAGCCGCACTACGCCCAGGCGCTGCCGGCGAGCCTCATCCGCGAGCGCCAGGTCAAGTTCTTCAGGCTGGCCGACGCCACCGGCCCCGACGTGACGCGTTCCGAGGCGGAGGGCGGCATCCGGCGGACCGGCAAGCGGGTGGACGTGAAGATGATCGCGATCCGGAGCCACTTCGCCCCCGACAACCTCGAGGGGATCCAGGTCGGTGACACGGTGTACTTCCACGTGACCAACATCGACCAGGACTGGGACATCGTGCACGGGTTCGCCGTGATGGGCGCGCAGAACGCCAACATGGTGATCCCGCCGGGCGAGACCCGCACGATCAAGTGGGTCCCGCAGGCGCCGGCGGTGTACCCGTTCTACTGCACCGACTTCTGCTCGGCGCTGCACCAGGAGATGTCGGGGTACGCCCGCGTCTCGCCGGCAGGCTCCAGCGTGCCGCTCACGGCCAACGTGAGCCCGCGCGCGGCGAGCCAGGTGGCCCGGATGGAGACGCTGCCGGCCCCGGCGCCGGCGGGGGCGGGACAGTGACCGCCGTGCCGGTCGAGCTCGGGCGGCCGGCACTGGCCAGGGCGGCGCGGAGACGCGCCGCCCTCGGCCGCTGGCCCCGGTGGTTCGCGGCGGCCGCGTCGCTCCTGCTCGCGACGGCGCTGGTGCTGCCGCTCTGGAGCATCCGCCTCGTGGCGCCGCAGTACCCCGAGGGCCTCGGCATGCGCATCCGGGTGAACACCGTCACCGGCGTGGCGCCGACCGACCTCGACAACATCAACGGCCTCAACCACTACATCGGGATGAAGCCGATCCACCCCGACGCGATCCCGGAGCTCCGCTACATGCCGTGGATCGTGGCCGCGCTGGCGCTGGGCGGGCTCCTGGTCGCGCTCGCCGGCAGGCGCCGGGGTCTCGTCGCCTGGGTGGTGCTGTACCTGGCGGTGGCCGTGGCCGGGCTCGTGGATTTCTGGAAGTGGGAGTACGACTACGGGCACAACCTCGACATGGCGCACGCGATCATCAAGGTGCCCGGCATGAACTACCAGCCGCCGCTCATCGGGTCGAAGCAGCTGCTCAACTTCACGGCCACCTCGTGGCCGGCGGCGGGCGGCTGGATGATCGCGCTCTCGCTGGCGCTGGCCATGGGCGCGGTGGTGCTCGCCTTCCGCGGCCGTCGGGAGGAGCGGCCGGCGTCATGACCGCTCTCCGGCGCGCGCTCCCCGCCGCGGTGGTCGCGGCCGCCCTCGCCCTCGCGGCCTGCGCCGCGGCCCTGCCGCGGCCCATCGCGTACGACGAGGACGCCTGCGCCTTCTGCCGGATGACCGTCGCCGACCCGCGCTACGGGGCCGAGGCGGTCACGCTGAAGGGAAAGGTGCACGCATTCGATTCGGTGGAGTGCCTCGCGTCGTACGTGCTGGCGAACCGGGCGGAGGTCCGGTCCGCGTGGGTCACCGACGCGGAGCGGCCGGGAACCCTGCTGCCGGTGGACGGGGCGCGCTTCACGCGCTCGCTGACCGAGGCGGGGAGCCCGATGGGGCTCGGGCTTCGCGCGGGACGCGAGGGGGCGCTCTCGTGGACCGATGTCCTGGCGCTGGTCCGCGAGCGGGGATTCCCGCGGGCCGGGGTGGCGGTGCTCCCGTCGTGATGCCCCTCCTCGCCTCGATCGTGCTCCTGGCCCAGCTACCGACCGGAACGGTGGTCGTGTCGCCGGACGGGCCGGTGCGCACGCTCGCGCGGGCGCTCGAGCTGGCACCGGAGGGCGGCCGTGTCGTCGTGCGGCCCGGCGTCTACCGGGAGGCGACGGTGCGGGTGACGCGACCCGTCGAGATTGCGGGGGACAGCGGCGCCGTCCTGGACGGCGAGGACCACCGCCAGCTGATGACGATCACGGCCGATGACGTGACGATCCGCGGCCTGGCGTTCCGCCGGGTGGGCGCGAGCTTCAACGAGGACCGCGCGGCGGTGAAGGTGGTCGGCGCGCGGCGCTGCCGCATCGAGGACAACGAGGTCGAGGACGGCTTCTTCGGGATCTACCTCGCGCGGACCACCGGCTGCCGGGTGGTGAACAACCGGCTCCGGGCCCGGGGCCGCACCGAGGTCACGTCGGGCAACGGCATCCATCTCTGGTCGAGCGATTCGGCGCTGATCGAGGGGAACACCATCAGCGGATTCCGGGACGGGATCTACTTCGAGTTCGTGCGCGGCAGCGTGATCCGCGGCAACGCGAGCGGCGGCAACATCCGCTATGGCCTGCATTTCATGTACTCCGACGGGTGCCACTACCGCGCCAACGTGTTCCGCGGGAACGGCTCGGGGGTCGCGGTGATGTACTCGCGCGACGTCGAGATGACCGGCAACCGCTTCGAGGACAACCGGGGCAGCGCCGCATACGGCCTCCTCCTCAAGGAGATGGCCGACAGCCGGCTGGTGGGCAACACCTTCATCCGGAGCACCACCGGCCTCGTGGCGGAGGGCGCCGATCGCCTGGAGGCCCGGGACAACGACTTCATCGACGACGGCTGGGCGGTGCGCCTGACCGCGAGCAGTGGCGGCGCGCGCTTCACCGGCAACAACTTCATCGGGAACACCTTCGACGTGACCACCAACAGCCGCCAGGCCTTCAGCACCTTCGAGGGCAACTACTGGGCGTCGTACCGCGGCTACGACCTCGACCGCGACGGGTACGGCGACGTGCCCCACCGGCCGGTGCGGCTCTTCTCGCTCATCGTGGAGCACAACGAGCCGTCGCTGGTGCTGCTCCGGAGCCTCTTCGTCCGCGTCCTGGACGCGGCCGAGCGGGTGGTGCCGGCGCTCACGCCGGAGGGACTGGCCGACGCGCGGCCGGCCATGCGGCCCCTCGCGCGGCAGACGCCGGTGGCGGCCCGATGATCGAGATGCGCGGCGTGTCAAAGTCCTTCGGCCGGGTCCGCGTGCTCGACGCGCTCGACCTGTCGCTCCGGCCGGGCCGGATCACGGCGGTCGTCGGCCCCAATGCCGCCGGCAAGACGACGCTGATCCGGATCCTGCTGGGCCTGGTGCACGCGGACGCGGGGGAGATCACCCTCGACGGCGCGCCGCTCGCGGCCGACGGCTCGTCGCGCGGGCGGATCGGCTACATGCCCCAGATCGCGCGCTTTCCCGAGAACCTCACGGCGCGCGAGCTGCTGGAGCTGGTCACGAGCCTCCGGGAGAATCCGCCCGTGGTGGACCGGAGCCTCCTCGACGCGTTCGGCCTCGAGCCCGAGCTGGCGCAGCCGCTCCGGACCCTGTCGGGCGGCACCCGGCAGAAGGTGAACGCGGCGCTCGCGCTCCTCTTCGCGCCCGACGTGCTCGTCCTCGACGAGCCGACGGCCGGGCTCGATCCCGTCTCGAGCGGCATCCTCAAGGACCGCATCCTCGAGGAGCGGGCGCGGGGCCGGACGGTGCTCATCACCTCCCATATCATGAGCGAGCTGGAAGAGCTGGCCGATGACGTCGCCTTCCTGGTGGACGGCCGGATCCGGTTCGCCGGGCCGGTCGCGGAGCTCAAGGCCCGCACCCGGCAGGCGAACCTCGAGCGCGCGATCGCCCATCTCATGATCCGGGAGGCCGCATGAGCCGGTTCGCGGCCCTCGGCCGCGTGGCCCGCTGCCAGCTGCGCGACGTCGCGCGGAGCCGGTGGGTCATCGCCTACGCGCTCTTCTTCGCCGCGATCACCGACGCGCTCATCCGCTTCGGGGGCGGCGGCGAGCGCGCCATGCTCAGCCTCGTGGACATCGTGCTGTTCGTGGTCCCGCTCGTCACCCTCGTCTTCGGGACCACCTACCTCTACAACGCGCGCGAGTTCGTCGAGCTGATCCTGGCCCAGCCGGTGCGGCGGGGCGCGGTCTTCGGCGGGCTCTACCTGGGCCTCGCGGTGCCGCTCTCGCTCGGCTTCGCCGCGGGGGTCGGGCTGCCGTTCCTGTTCCACGGCGCGACGGATGCCTATGCCCAGCTGGGCGCGCTGGTCGGCGTCGGCGTCCTGCTCACGCTCGTCTTCAGCGCCGTGGCCCTCCTGATCGCGATCCGGGCCGACGACCGCCTGCGCGGCGTGGCGCTCGCGATCGGCGCCTGGCTCCTGATGGCGGTGGTGTACGACGGGCTCGTCCTGCTCGCCGTCTCCCTCTTCGCCGACTATCCGCTCGAGCGGCCGCTCCTCGCGGCGATGCTCGCGAACCCGGTGGACCTCGCCCGGGTGGCGCTCCTCCTCCGCTTCGACACCGCCGCACTTCTCGGCTACACGGGTGCGGTGCTCCGGCAGGTCCTGGGCGGCCCCGCCGGGATGCTGCTCGCCCTGGGCGCGCTGGTCCTCTGGGCCGTCGCGCCGCTCGCCCTCGCCGCGCGCGCCTTTGCGCGCCGCGACTTCTGACCCACGCTCCTCACACCTCACGGAACGGATCCATGACATCGCGCCAGATCGCCCGCCGCTTCCTGCTGCCCGCCGCCGCCTTCGCCGCGCTCACGCTCACGGCCTGCGGCGAGAAGGGAGAGCGCCACGAGGGTGAAGGGAAGGAGAGGGAGCACGAGGAGGAAAGCCACGAGGCGCCGAAGGCGACCGGCAAGGTGATCACCGTGAACGTGACCACCGACGAGAAGGGGAACTACTTCTCGCCGGCGGAGATCGAGGCGAAGGAGGGCGACGTGCTGCGGTTCACGCTGGTGACCGGGGTCCACAACGTGCACTTCCTGGCCGACTCGAACGCGGGCCACTCCAACCTCCCGCCCGCGAGCGACATGCTGCAGCTCCCCGGCCAGACCTACGACGTGCCGCTCACCTTCGGCGAGGGCACCTTCTATTTCCAGTGTGATCCGCACGTGGCCCTGGGAATGAAGGGGCACGTGAAGGTCGAGGACTAGCCGCCCCCGACGCTCTCGCGATAGCGGGCCGCCTCCCGGGCGGCCCGTTCCGCATCCCAGCCGAGCTCCGCGGCCAGCAGCGCCGCCACCCGGGCCGCGGCGGGCGCGCCGTGGTCCGCCAGCTCGTAGCGGAGGTGCACCCGCCGCACCAGCACGTCCTCCACCGTCTGCGCCAGCTCGCGCCGCGCCGCGTGAATCACCTCCGCCGCGATGGCGGGATGCCGCGGGTGCAGCCGCTCGAAGAGCGCGCGGTTGCCGCGGCCCAGGTTCACGATCCCCGCCGACTCGCTCCCGTAGTGCCGGAGCAGGTGCTCGACGGTGTCGGCCGGCAGTCCGGCCGACGTCGCCTGCAGGCGGAAGGCGCCGAGGTCGCGTGCCTCGCTGCCGGGGAGGGGCTCGCGGGCGGTGCCCGATTCGGCGGGCCACCCGCCGCGGCGCTTCTTCGGCAGGCTCCGGATGGCGTGGTCCACCGCCTCCGCCGCCATGGAGCGGTAGGTGGTGAGCTTGCCGCCGGTGACCGTGATGAGCCGGCTCCGCCCGTCCACGATCACGTGCTCGCGGGAGTTGTCGGACGCGGCGCCGGCGCCGTCCCGCACGAGGGGACGGAGCCCGGCCCAGGTCGAGATCACGTCGTCCTCCGCCAGGTGGGCGCCGGGAAAGCGGGCGTTGGCCGAGCGGAGGAGATAGAGGATGTCGGCTTCGCTCGCGCCCACGGCATCGGGCCGCTCGTGGCTCTCGGTGTCGGTGGTCCCGATGTAGCTCAGCTCGCCCCAGGGGAGGATGAACATCACCCGCCCGTCGATCGGGCTCAGGAAGGTGATGGCGTGCCGGTGCCCGATCCGCTCGCGCGGGACGACGACGTGCACGCCCCGCGTGGTCCGGAGGAGCGGACGCGCCTCGGGGTCCTCCATCAGTCGCACCGCGTCGCTCCAGGGGCCGGCGGCGTTCACCACGGCGGCGGCCCGGACGGTGACCCGCCCGCCGCCCAGCACATCCTCCACTTCGGCGCCGCATACCCGGCCGTTCTCGATCACGAGCGAGCGCGCCGCCGTGTAGTTGGCCACCAGGGCGCCGTACTGAATGGCGGCGCGCGCCGTGGCGATCACGAGGCGGGCGTCATCGCACTGCGCGTCGCCGTAGAGCGCGGCGCCGCTCAGCCCGCGCTCCCGCAGCATCGGCTCGGCCTCGAGGGCCGCGCGCTTGCCGAGCATCCGGTGGCGCGCCCCGGCGCGGAAGAGGCCGAGGATGTCGTAGAGCCAGAGGCCCGCGCCGAGCTGCCAGCGGGGGACCCGGTCGCCCTGGTGGATGGGGAAGAGGAACTCGAGGGGCCAGACGAGGTGGGACGCGGTGTCGAGGAGGATCCGCCGCTCGCGGGCGGCCTCGAAGACGAGCCGCAGGTGGCGCTGTTCCAGGTAGCGGAGGCCGCCGTGGATGAGGCGGCTCGAGCGGGAGCTGGTGCCCCACGCGAGGTCGCGCGCCTCCACCAGCGCCACCGCCATCCCCCGCATCGCCGCGTCCCGGGCGATGCCGGCGCCGGTGATCCCCCCGCCGATCACGAGGAGATCGACGGGCTGGGCCGCCAGCGCCGCGAGCTCCGCGCGCCGCGATGCGATCACGCCGTGGGGAGCGCCCAATTATCTTGACCGTGCGCGCACGCGCTTCCTTCGTCGGGTGTCGGGTATACGAAGAGTATACCGCGAAAGGATGCCATGTCGACCTTCCCGCCCTCCCGCAGAGCCGCGATCGTCGCCGGCGTGCGCACGCCGTTCGCGCGGAGCGGGACCGTCTTCCGCGACGTGCCGGCCGTCGCCCTCGCGCGCGAGGCGGCGCGCGAGCTCCTCTACCGGAGCGAGCTCGACGGCCGCTCGGTGGACGAGGTGATCTGGGGGCAGGTCGTCGTGTCCGTCCTCACGCCCAACGTCGGCCGCGAGGTGAGCCTCCTGCCCCAGCTCCCCTTCACCGTGCCGGGCTACTCGCTCAACCGCGCGTGCGCGTCGGGCGCGCAGGCCATCACCAGCGCCGCCGACCAGATCGCGCGCGGGAACGCCGACGTCGTCATCGCCGGCGGCGTCGAGTCGCTGTCCGACATTCCCGTCCTCCATTCCCGCCGCTTCAGCCGCACCCTCGTCGAGGCCGGGAAGGCCCGCTCGCTCGGCGCGCGGCTTTCCGCGTTCAGCCGGGTGCGCCCGCGCGACCTGGTTCCCGTCACGCCCGCCATCGCCGAGCCGTCCACCGGCGAGACGATGGGCCAGTCGGCCGAGAAGATGGCCAAGGAGAACGGGATCAGCCGGGAGGCGCAGGACCGCTACGCCCTCATGAGCCACCAGCGCGCCGCCGCCGCCACCGCCGACGGCCGGCTCACCGCGGAGATCGTCCCCTGGTTCGGCGGCCGGGGGATGGACGAGGTCGTCACCAGCGACAACACGATCCGCACCGACACCTCGCTCGAGGCGCTGGCCAATCTGCGGCCGGTCTTCGACCGCCGCTACGGCAGCGTCACCGCCGGCAACTCGTCGCCGCTCACCGACGGCGCCGCGGCGGTGCTCGTGATGT
>JAICVB010000048.1 GCA_025935545.1 Gemmatimonadales bacterium | reverse complement strand
CCGCTCAGGATGGGGGAGATGGCCACGTGATGCTCGCGCGACGCGGTGGCCTGGATCGGCCCGACGTCGAGCACCTTCTCGCGACGGGTAAAGGAGAATCCGCCCAGGGCGAACCCGACCGCGCCGAGCACGAGGAGGATGATGCCGACGAGGGTGGCGACTTTCATCAGTCGATCGGCCGGCGGCCCTGGATGACCCTGATCAGCACCACCACGATGGCGAGGACGAGCAGGATGTGGATGAACCCGCCCATGGTGTAGGAGGTGACGACGCCGAGCAGCCACAACACGAGCAGGATCACGAAGATGGTCCAGAGCATAACCCCTCCTGAAAGAGCGTGACTGTTCGGGACTGGAATGCTGATGCGGAAAAGCTACGGCGCCGCCCGACCGTGAGCGGTGACCGTTGTCACCCGTGGTGCTGGACGGACCGCACGGGCGGGCCTAGCTTCCGATTCCCTCTCCCACGGATCCCGCCGATGGCGACCATCGCCCCTCCGCCGGCGCCGACGGACGCGCCGGGACACGAGCCGTTCGTCCCGGCCGGCCGCTCGATCGCCGAGTTCACCCTCCGGGCACTGCTCCTGGGGTCGGTCCTCGGCGTGATCTTCGCCGCCTCGAGCGTGTACCTCGCCCTCAAGATCGGCCTCACCGTCTCCGCCTCGATCCCGATCGCGGTGCTCTCGGTGGCAGTGTTCGGCACCCTCGGCCGCTCCACCATCCTCGAGAACAACATCGTCCAGACAACGGGATCGGCGTCGGACTCGATCGCTGCCGGGATCGTCTTCACGCTGCCGGCGATCCTGCTGATGGGCTACGACCTCACCGTTTCACGGATCACGGTCATCGCGCTGGTGGGAGGTCTCATCGGCGTCCTGATGATGATCCCGCTCCGGAAGGCGCTCATCGTGAAGGAGCATGGCCGGCTGCGCTATCCCGAGGGGACCGCGTGCGCGGAGGTGCTCGTGGCCGGGGAGCGCGGCGGGCTCCAGGCCCGGCTCCTCTTCCAGGCCTTCGGCCTCGCCTTCGTCTACAAGTTCCTCATGGCCGGGCTCAAGCTCTGGAAGGAGTATCCCACCCGCGTCTCCACCTTCTACAACGGCGCCTCCATCTCGGCCGAGGTCTCTCCCGAGCTCCTGGGAGTGGGGTACATCATCGGCCCGCGGATCGCGGGCTATCTCTTCGCCGGCGGGTGCCTCGCCTATCTCGTCCTGATTCCGGCCATCAAGCTCTTCGGCGCCGGGCTCACGGCGCCGATCTTCGCCGAGACGACGCTGATCGCGAACATGAGTCCCGGCGAGGTGCGGGCCAACTTCGTCTTCTACATCGGCGCGGGGGCCGTCGCGTCCGCGGGCATCATCGCCCTGCTCCGGGCGCTGCCGACCATCGTCTCGGCGTTCCGGTCCGGGTTTCAGGACCTCCGCACGAGCGTCGGGACCGCCGCGGCGCGACTCCGCACCGAGCGCGACCTCCCGATCTGGGTGACGCTGGCCGGCTCGGTGGCCCTCGTGCTCCTGCTGACCGTGCTGCCGCAGGTCGGCGTCAACCTGCTGGGCGCCATCCTGATCATCGTGTTCGGCTTCTTCTTCGTCGTGGTCTCCTCGCGCATCACGGGCGAGATCGGCTCCAGCGCGAACCCGATCTCGGGGATGACGATCGCCGCGCTCATCGGCACCTGCGCGGTCTTCCTCCTGATCGGGTGGACCGGCGTGGATCACCGGGTCGGCGCGCTCTCGATTGCCGGCGTGATCGCGGTGGCGGCGAGCAACGGCGGCGCCACCAGCCAGGACCTGAAGACCGGATTCCTGGTCGGCGCCACCCCGCGCTACCAGCAGATGGCGATCATGATCGGCGTCATCACCTCCGCCATGGCGATCGGCTGGACCCTCACCCTGCTCAACGCCACGTACACCAACATCGTCCCCGAGCGGCATCCCGGGGTCGCCATCCACGCCGCCGCGCCCGGCGTGGCCGACCGCTCGGTGACGGGCACCGGCGAGCGCATGGCGCACGAGGGCCGCGAGTGGGAGGTCGTGCGCGTCAACGCCCCCACCGGCGGCGTCCAGCCGGGCAAGTACCTCATCGACCCGGCGACGAAGGAAGTCGCCTACCTGATCGATCCCGGCATCGGCGGCCGCGTGCGGGAGCTCAACGGGAAGACCATCACCAAGCTCGACTCGCCCAAGGCGACGATCATGGCGCTGGTGACGGACGGCATCCTCACGCGGAAGCTGCCGTGGGGTCTCGTGCTGATCGGCGTCTTCCTCACCTTCGCGATCGAGCTCATGGGCCTGCCGTCGCTGCCGGTGGCGGTGGGGGTGTACCTCCCGATCTCGACGTCGTCGGCGATGTTCGCGGGGGGCGCGGTGCGCTGGCTGGTGGAGCGCCGCCTCCGCGGGCAGCGTCGCACGCTGGCGGAGATCGAGTCGGGACCGGGCGTCCTCTTCTCGAGCGGGCTCATCGCGGGCGGCTCGATCGCGGGGATCGCCGTCGCGGCGGTCGCCGCCGCCTTCGTCGCGCGGGCCGAGGCCGCCCACGTCGCCGCGGCCGATTATCTGGCCTCCGCCGCGGGCCTCGCCGACCGCCTGGGCGGCTTCGCCACGAGCGACCTCGCGGCCATGGTCATGTTCTGCGCCCTCGCCGCCGTGCTCTACCGTGTGGCCCGGCGCTGATACCACTTCAACCCGAAGGACTGTACGCATGGATCTGCCCAAGGACCTGCCCGACCACCACGACGCCGAGCTCATCCTCAAGGCCTACGAGCTGCGCCGCGAGCCGGTCATGCGCGAGGCGCGGCAGGCTCTCACCACCAACTACTGGCCGCTCACCGTGGAGGAGGCCGTGGCGCCCACCGGGCGCGACCACCCGCTCAACGCCGCCTGGCGGCAGGTTACCGGATACTGGGAAATGATCTACGGGATGGGGCGGCACGGCATCGTCCACGCGGACTACCTCGTGGAGAACAGCGGCGAGGGCCTCTTCCTCTACGTCCGCATCGAGCCGTTCGTGAAGGAGATCCGGGCGGCATCGTCCCCCCGCGCCTTCCTGAACACGGAGTGGGCGGCGCAGGAGACCGAGGCGGGCCGCCAGAGCATGGCGTCGCTCCGGAGCCGCTTCGGCCTCGACGCGCGGAAGCGCGCATGAGGGCGGAGTCGCTCGCCTTCCTCAAGCGGCTGCTCGACACGCCCGGCCCATCGGCCTTCGAGTCGGCGCCCGCGCGCGTCTGGCGCGAGGAAGCCGCCCGCGTGGCCGGCGGCGCCGAGGTGGACATCAGCGGGAACTCGTGGGCGACGCTGACGGCCGGAGCGCCACGCGTCATGCTGGCCGGCCACATGGACGAGATCGGCGTGATGGTGACCCACGTGGACGACGACGGCTACGTGAGCTTCGCCGGGATCGGCGGGTGGGATCCGCAGGTCTTCGTCGGCCAGCGGGTGGTGCTCATGGCGCGCGGCGGCGCGGTGGACGGGGTCGTCGGCAAGAAGGCGATCCACATCATGGACAAGGACGACCGCGAGAAGGTCTCGAAGATCGAGGACCTGTGGATCGACATCGGCGCGGCGTCGCGGGCGGAAGCCCTCACGCGCGTGCGCGTCGGCGACCCCGGCGTGCTGGCCTCGCGGGTGCTCGAGTTCCCCAACGGACGCCTGGTGAGCCGGAGCATCGACAACCGGATCGGCTCCTTCGTGGTGCTCGAGGCGCTGCGGCTCCTGGCCGGCGGGCCGGCCGCGTCCGCCACGGTGACGGCGGTGGCCACGACGCGGGAGGAGATCTCGGCCAACGGCGGCGGGGCGCGGCCGCTCGCCACGCATCTCGATCCGGCCATCGCGATCGTGGTGGACGTCACCCACGCCACCGACTACCCGGGGATCGACAGGCGCCGCCACGGCGACTTCCGCCTCGGCGGCGGGCCGGTGCTCTCGCGGGGCGCGGCGGTCAACTCCGCCCTCTTCGAGCTGCTGGCGGAGACGGCGGAACGGGAGGGGATTCCGTACGCGGTCGAGGCGGCCTCGCGCGACACGCACACCGACGCGGAGGCGATCTTCAACGCGCACCGCGGCGTGGCCACGGCGCTCGTGTCGGTGCCCAACCGCTACATGCACAGCCCGAACGAGATGGTGGCGCTGGCCGACCTGGAGCGGACCGCGGAGCTGCTGGCCGCGGTGTGCCGGCGGGTGACGGAGGCGACCGACCTGGTACCGCGCTGAGCCATCGGGCCTAGGCGGTGATGTGCGCCAGCGCCTTCTGGGCGGCCTGGCGCACTTCGCTTTCGTCGTCGGTGAGCATGGGCTGGAGGAGGGCGGTCGCGGCGGCGTTGCCCGCGACGCGGAGGCCATCGATCGCGGCGAGCCGCAGGGCGAGCGGCTTCCGGTTGAAGAGCCGGCGCCCCGGCGCGGCGGCGCGGCCGAGGGCCTGTACCGCCTCCGACGTGCCGATGCGGCCCAGGGCCAGCAGAATCTCACGGGTGATGTCCGGGTGCTGCTCCTCGTCGAGGAGGACCGCGAGCGTCATGGCGAGGCCGCGGCCGCGGCGGCCGTCGATCCCCTGCACCGCCTGCAGGCGCACCGTCGGCGATGCATCGCGCATGGCCTGCCGCAGCGGCTCGGTGGTGGCCGGCGTCCCGATCTTCGAGAGGGCCCCCGCCACCGACCGCCGTACCCGCTCGTCGGGGTGCGACAGGTGGCGCGCGAGACGTGGCACGGCGGCCTCGATCCGGAGCTCTCCGCAGAGATCGGCCACGTTCCGGACCACGAACCACTCGTCGTGCGTCAGCATGTTGACCAGGAGGTCGGTGCCGGCGGTCATCTGGCGCAGGGCCGAGTAATAGGCGCGCCGCTCGCCGATCGTGCCCGCGGAGGCGAGGAGGCCGAGCAGGACCTCGGTGGCGTCGGCCCCCATGCGCTTGAGGATCGGCATGACCCGCGCGCGCTGCGCGCCGGTGGTCATTCGCGCGATGTGCTCGAGCACCGAGCGGGGCAGCATCCGCCTGAGGGCGATGGCGTAGGCGCGGCCGAACGATGCGTCCCCGGCGCGCTGCTCCGCCGCGACGATGGCGCCCGCCGCCCGCACCGCCTCGCCCCACTGCTCCCGGCTCGCCGCCGCATCGGTCAGCACCACGATCTCGTTCAGGAGGTCGGGCACGCCGGCGTCGGCCGGGTCCCGGTCCATCCGCGCGATCAGCTCGGCGAGTCTGTCGTTGGTGCGCTCCTCGACCGCCTGGAACGCCGTCGCCTCGACGGCAGGCTCCCCGCTTTCGTCACCCAGCTCCTCGTACACGCTCCAGTCGCCGGCAGCGGTCGCGCCCTCGGGGGCGGGCGGCGCGATCACGACGCCGGCGTCGGCTCCGTTGACCGCGGTGGCGAGCTCGTGCACCGAGCGATAGCGGCCTCGCGGCGCGGCCAGGGAGCGGAGCAGCGTGAGCAGCAGCGCGGTGTCGATCCCTGCGGGGATGCGGAGCTCCCCCACCCCATGGCCCAGCAGCTGTTCGCGGAGGGGGAACACGCCCGCGGCCTTCTCGGGGATGTCGGAGCCGTTGATGCGGATGCTGCGCGGGGTGATGATGAGGTCGAGCGGACCTCCGTCCATGCTGGTCGTGAGGAGCTGGAAGGCCGCGAGCTGCTCGTCACGGGCCTCGGGCTTGTCACGCAGCAGAGTCAGGACGCAGGCGAAATTCGCCGCTACGGAAGCAGGTGAGTTCATAAGGAAGCGGCGGGGGACCGTCGCACGCGCAAGTTAAACCTTCAGGCGCGGTTGCGGCAACGTGCCGCGAGCGCGGCGGCCACGGCCCCACGGGTCATCCCGGCGCCGCCCAGCCCGAGCCTGGTCGCGAGCTCGGCAGTCGGGGGAAGCGCGGGCACGGCCGCCGCCGATCCGAGCACGTCGCGCGCCGGCCCCTCCCGCGCGATCCGCCCCGCGGCGAGCACCACCGCCCGGTCGAGGCACTCGAGGGCGAGGTCGGCATCGTGGGTCACCGCCACGACCGCAGCGCCGCGCTCCCGCGCGCGCCGCACCGCGGCCTCCACCAGCCGCCGCCCGGCCTGGTCGAGGCCGGCCGTCGGTTCATCCAGCAGCAGCAGGCGTGGTTCGGACGCCATCGTGGCGGCCAGGGCCACGAGCCGCCGGCGCGGCGCCGGCAGATCGTAGGGATGGGTCTCCGCGTACTCTGCCAGGCCCAACGCGTCGAGCAGCTCGGCCGTGACAGCCGCGATCCGTTCGCTGCTCCGGCCCAGCTGGCGCGGCCCGAAGGCGAGCTCGGCCCGCACCGTCCGCTCGAAGAGCTGATCCTCCGGATTCTGGAAGGCGTAGCCGGCGACGTCGGCGAGATCCTCCGGCTGGAGCGCGGCGGTGGGTCGGCCGCACACCTCCACCGTGCCCGACGCCGGGCGCACCAGCGCCATCGCCGACCGGAGCAGCGTCGTCTTTCCCGCACCGTTGGCACCAAGCAGTGCCACGCCCTCGCCGGCGGCGACCTCGAGTGACGCCTGCGCGAGCGCGGGGGCGCCCGCACCGGGGTAGCGCACCGTGACATCGCGGAGCCCGAGCAGCGGCGTCAGCTCCATCGCGCGACGCCCTCGTCCGCCGTGAGCGGGTAGGGGGGCAGCAGCGCGGCCGGCACCGGCTCGGCCAGGCCGGCCGCGCTTCGGGCCAACGCCGCGATCGCCGTGCTGCCGCCGGCATGTTGCCAGACCGCCGGGCCCGCCAGCACCGAGGCCGGTGGACCGTCGAGTGCCACGCGGCCGCCGTCGAGCACCACGATCCGGTCCGCCACCCCGAGCATGGTATCGGCATCCTCGCTCGCGATGACCACCGCGGCGCCCCGCCCGGCCTCCGCGGCAAGGAGCGACCTGAGCGACTCGCGCCCGGCGCGATCGAGCGCCGAGGCGGGCTCGTCCAGGAGCCAGAGCGCCGGGCCAAGCGCAAGCATCGAGGCGACGATGACCCGCTGCAGCTCCCCGCCGGAGAGGTGCGCGGGATCGCGCTCGGCCAGGCGTGTCAGGCCGAACCGCTCGAGCGCGGCTGCAGCAGCCGCCTCGATGCGCCCCACGGGCCAGCCGAGGTTGGCCGGCGCGAAGGCGACCTCTTCGCGCACGGTGGCGGCGACCCCGGAGAGCTGCGAGGCGGGGACGGCGGTGACGAAGCCGATCCGCCCCACGAGGCCGGCCCGTCCGCGCGGGTCGTGCGGATCGATTCCCAGCGCGCGCACGCTGCCGCTCAGCTCACCGCCGGTGTGGCCCGGCGCGAGGCCCGCCGCCGCGAGCAGCAAGGACGTGCACCCGGCGCCGAGCGCGCCATAGAGCCACGTGACCTCGCCGGACCGGATCGTGAGCGAGATGTCGGCGAGGGCCGGCGTGTGGGCGGCGGAATAGCGGAGCGTCACCCCGTCGAAGACGAGCGCGGGCGCGGCGTCGTTCACGCCAGGAGGCGCCAGGCGATGCCGGCGACGACGAGCGCGCCGATGGCCCAGCGCGCGATGCGATCGCCCGCACGGCGCGGCGGCGGGGCGAGCGGGGTGCGCGCCACGCGGGCGCCGAGCCCCCGCATCTCGAGCGCCATCGCGCGGTCGTCCGCCTCGGTGAGCATCCCGAGCACGAGCGGCGCCGTCAGGGGAACGAGCGCGCGGACCCGGCCCGCGACGCCGCGTCCGGTGCGCAGGCCACGGGCGCGCTGCGCTTCGAGGATGGCGGCGGCGCGGCGGCGGAAGCGGGGCGCGGCCTGGAGCGTGGCCACCACGAGGTAGGCCGCGTGAAACGACCAGCCGCGCTCGGCCACCGCGTCGAGGAAGCGGCTCGGGTCGAACGCGGCGAAGAGCACGAGCGACGCGGTGGCGACGGCACCGAGCCGGGCACCCTGCGCCGCGGCCGCGGCGAGCCCCTCCCGCGACACCGTGAGTGACCGGGGATCGAAGCTGCCGCCCACGCCGTGGAGCAGCGCGAGGAGGACCCAGAGGGGCAGGCATACGAGCGCCGCGCGCGCCACGGCGCCGGCGTTCCCCGTGATGAGCGCGAGCACCGCCGTGAGCGCGTAGAGCGCGAGGGGACCCGCCGGCGCCGGCACGATGAACGCGAGCGCCGCCGCGCCGGCCACGACCACGAACAGGGTGAAGGGGTGCGCGCGTGCGGCGAGCCCGGCGCGGGGCGTCACCGCGCCAGCGCCCGCCGGGCCCAGGGGTAGCGGCCCAGCACGCGCTCGGGAAGGGCGCGGAGCACGGCGCCGGCGAGGAGGAAGACGATGGTCTTGTCGAGGAGGTCGGTACCGAGGCTCGACACTGTGACCGCCTGCGGGGTGGTGAGGCCGAGGCGGGTGAGGAGGATGGTGACCGCCGTGACGCCGGTCGCCGTGACGCCCTTGAACACGAACCACGAGATCACCGCCGACAGCGCACCGGCCAGGGCGCCGACCACGAGGCCCCAGGCGAGCGAGCGCGGCACCGAGCGGAAGCCCCCGCGGAGGGCGGCAAATCCCGCGAGCAGCGCGATCAGCACCTGCACCGCGGCGAAGGGAAACCAGATGAAGCCTTCGTACAGCGAGCGGACCGTCTGGCTCACGATTCCGGTGATGGCGCCCGCGACCGGCCCGGCGAGGGCGCTCGCGATCACGGTGCCGACGGTGTCGAGATAGAGCGGAAGGCCGAGCTGGTTGACGACGAAGCCGATGGCGAGGTTGAGCGCCACAGCCGACGGGATGAGAGCGAGGAGTCTGGGCGACATGTATATTGTGAGGTCTCCAATCCAATCTCGGGGTGGATTTCCATCCCGGCAACCCTCAATTCGCGTTTCCAGCCGCGTGCCAACGTTGATCACTCTCCGCCATTCGCTCGCCGTGCTTGCCTGCGCGGCGCTCGCCCTGCCTGCCACCGCGGCGGCGCAGCGCCCCGTGGCTGCGCCCCGGCCCTCCATCCTCGACGACATCCGCTACCTGGCGGATGACCGCCTGGGAGGGCGCCTCACCGGATCACCCGGTGCCGACAGCGCCGCGGCGTACCTGGCCCGCCGCTTCGCCGATGCGGGGCTCCAGCCCGCGCCCGGCGGGTGGTTCCAGACCTTCGCCATCTCGCCCGACGCGCCGACCGCCCGCGCGGCGGACGTCGGCGGCAAGTCGGGACGCAATGTGATCGGCGTGCTCCCCGGCAGCGACCCCGTGCTCCGGAACGAGACGCTCATCATCGGCGCGCACTACGACCACCTGGGCGGCGGCGGCTACGGCGCGCTCGACGCGCCCGACAGCACCGGCCGCGTGCACAACGGCGCCGACGACAATGCCTCGGGCGCGGCGGCCCTGGTCCATATCGCCGAAGCGCTGGCCGCCGCGCCGCCGCGCCGCACGGTGGTCTTCATCGCGTTCAGCGGCGAGGAGCTGGGCCTCTTCGGCTCGGCCTACTACGTGAAGCACCCGGTCTACCCGATCGGGACCACGCTCGCGATGATCAATCTCGACATGGTCGGACGGCTCCGGAACCAGCGGCTGATCGTCTACGGCACCGCCACCGCCCGCGAGTTCCCCGCCCTGCTCGACTCGCTCAACACGCCCCGGCGCTTCGACCTCCGGAGTCAGGGCGACGGCTACGGTCCGAGCGACCAGTCGTCGTTCTTCGCGGCGCGCCTGCCGGTGCTGCACCTCTTCACCGACCTGCACGCCGACTACCACCGCACCACCGACGACTGGCAGAAGATCAACGAATATGGCGAGGCCATGGTGGTGGACTTCGCCGCCCGCCTGGCCACGGCGCTCGGCAACCGGCCCGCCGCGCTCACCTTCGTGGACCAGGCCCCGCCGCAGGCGCACACCGGGACCGCCGTCACCGCCGGCTACGGCGCGTACCTCGGCACCATCCCCGACATGACCGACAATCCGGGCGGCGTGTCGCTGAGTGGGGTGCGGAGCGGCAGCCCCGCCGAGCGGGCCGGCCTCCGCGCGGGGGACATCATCACGCGGATCGGCACCCACGACGTGCCCGACCTGCAGGCGATGACCGACGCGCTTCGCGAGCACAAGGCGGGCGACGTGGTCGAGATCCGGATCCGCCGCGGCACCGACAGCCTGGCGGTCACGGCCACCCTCGGCACCCGGAGCTGACCGCATGCCGATCCTCGATGCGAGCCGGGCCGTCGCGGCGCTGCGGGGCGCCTTCGCGCGGGAAGCGGGCCGCCAGGAGCTGCTCCGGATCGCCGCGGAGAAGATCCAGGCCGCGGGTTCGCCCTACACGTCCGTGTACCTCTACATGCTGCACGGCGATGAGCTGGTGCTGGAGGCGTACGCCGGGCGGGAAACGGAGCACACCCGGATTCCCGTGGGGAAGGGCGTCTGCGGCACCGCCGTGAGCACCGGACAGGACCAGAACGTGGGTGACGTGGGATCGATCGGGAACTACATCGCGTGCAACATCTGGACCCGCTCGGAGCTGGTCGTCCTCATCCGCCGCGGCGCCGCGATCCTCGGCCAGATCGACATCGACAGCGACGTCCCCGATCCCTTCACCCCGGATGAAGAGGCCGAGGTGCGGAAGGTGGCCGAGGCGCTCGCGGTGCTGCTCTGACGGCGGTTCGCGGCGTCGAGCTGTTCGAGCGCCGTGCCGGCAGCGGGCCCGAAACGGTGGTGCTGCACGGCGGCCCGGGCGCGCACCACGACTATCTCCTTCCCGGCTTCGATTCGCTGGCCACCGGCCGCACCCTCATCTACTACGACCAGCGGGGCGGGGGCCGCTCGCCGGTCCCGCGTGACGTGCCGGTCGGCTGGCGGGAGCAGGTCGCCGACCTCGAGTCGCTCCGGCAGGTGTGGGGCCTCGAGCGGCTCAGCATCGCGGGATATTCGTGGGGAGCCCTTCTCGCGCTGCTCTACGCCACCGAGCATCCGGGGCGCGTCTCCCGTCTCGCGCTGGTGTCGCCCGCGCCGGCCTGGCGCGAGGCGCGCGAGCGGTTCGAGGCGGAATTCGCCCGACGGAATCTCGATCCAGCCCTGCAGCGGGAGCGGGCCGCGCTCAGGGAGAGCGGCCTACGCGAGCGCGATCCGGACGCGTATGCGCGGCGCGTCTTCGAGCTGAGCGTGGTGCCCTACTTCCACGATCCCGCCCGCGTGGCCGACCTGACACCCTTCCGCGTCACCGGCCGCACCCAGCATGAGGTCTGGGCCAGCCTGGGCGATTACGACCTGCGGCCCGCGCTCGCGAGCCTCAAAGTGCCCGCCACCGTGCTGTACGGGACCGACGACCCGATTCCCGCCGACTCCGCCGAGGCTGTGGCGGCGGCGCTCGGCGCGCCGCTGCATCGGCTGCCCGCCTGCGGCCACGTTCCCTACGTCGAGTCCCTTCCCGCCTTCACCGCCATCCTGGAGGACTTCCTCGGCCGCTGATCCGACGCGGTTAAGCTTCGGGATGCCCGCCGTCCGACCCACCCCCTTCGATCTCGTCTTCGGTGATCTGGCGCCCGATCGCTTCCCCGCGGTGCGGGCCGAGCTGGAAGCCGCGCAGGCTGCTCCGCGCGACCGCGACAGCTTCCTGATGGCGCGGTCCACCATCCAGCTGGTGCGCGAGCTGCTGCCCGAGGAAGGCAGCGGCGAGGAGGTCGGCCAGCTCGCTGCATTCCTCCACCACGCGTACCTCTTCTGGCTCGCAGGGACGCCGACACTCGAGTTGACCGGCGTCGAGCTGTCGGCACTCCTTGGGGACCCGGCTGAACCGGGCCCGGCCGCCCCGCCGCCCGAGTTCTACGTGGCCTTTCCCACCCGACGCGTCTGGGTCGCCGCGATCGCGGATGCCCCGCCCGAGCCGCTGGACGGCTGCTTCCTCGGGCTGGAGGCCGATGGCTCTCTCTCGGTGCTCGCGGCGCTCGGTCTGCGCCCTGACCGGCCCGGCCTGAGCGTGGCGGAGGTGCGCGGGCCGCGGGAGGCCACCGCCGGCCGGGCCGACGGGAGCCCGCTCTTCGGGGCGGCACTCACGGGCGGCGACGCCGCGGGCCTGGCGTCGGTCACCGACGGCGCCGAGCTGCTCGAGCTGGGCTGGCGCGCATGGCTTGCCGCGGGGCGGCATTCCGGTGACTGACGGTCTCGCCGAATTTCAGGAGCGCCAGGCGATCGCGGCCGCGCTCGAGGAGATCGGGTCGCTCCTCGAGCTCAAGGGCGAGAACCGGTTCCGCGTCCGCGCCTTTCGCACGGCGGCGCGCGCCCTGGCCGGCTTCGGCGGCAGCCTCCGGAGCGGCCTCGAGGATGGATCGCTGGCGCGCACCCGCGGCATCGGCCCGGTGACCCTGGCCATCATCGCCGAACTGCTGCGGACCGGCCGCGCCTCCCTCCTCGACGATCTCCGCGAGGAGATTCCGGCGGGCCTGGTCCGGCTGATCGAGGGCGCCGGGCTCAGCGTCACCCGCGCGCAGCTCATCCACGAGCGGCTCGGCATCGAGACCGTCGAGGAGCTCGAGGCCGCGGCGCTCGATGGCCGGCTCGCGGCACTGCCGCGGTTCGGCGCGAAAACGGCCGCCGGCATCGTCAAGGCGATCGCCGATCGCCGCGAGGCCTCGCGCTATCGCCTGCTCCATCGCGCGCTCGCGGAGGCCGAGACCCTCCGCTCGGCGCTGCGGCAGCTGCCGGGAGTGCTCCGCGTCGAGGCGGCGGGAGAGGTGCGACGCTCGATGGAAGTGGTGAGCGAGCTGGTCATGGTCATCGTCACGGAGGACGCTCACGCCCTCGAGCGCGGATTGGGCCCGGTGGCGGGCGCGCGGCTCGTCGTGGCCACGCCCGCCACGGCGGGCGCCGCGCTGCTCACCGCCACCGGCAGCGACGATCACCTCCGCGGCCTGGGCGAGCGCGCCGCCGCCCGGGGGCTCGCGCTCGCCGATGGGGCGCTCACGCGCGGCGGCACCGCGCTCCCCGCTCCCGACGAGACGGCGGTGTACGCCGCCCTCGACCTGCCGGTCATCCCGCCCGAGCTTCGCGAGGGGCGCGGCGAGATCGAGCTGGCGGCGCGCGGCACGCTGCCCATCCTCGTCGAGCGCGGCGACCTCCGGGGATGCCTGCACTGCCACACACGGGCCTCCGACGGCACCAACACGATCGAGCAGCTGGCCGTCGCGAGCCGGAAGGCGGGCTACCAGTGGCTCGGGATCACCGACCACAGCCAGGCGGCCGCGTACGCCGGCGGCCTCCGGCCCGAGCAGCTCCTCCGCCAGCTGGAGGAGATCGACCGGCTGAACGACGAGCTGGCGGGCATCCGGATCCTCAAGGGGATCGAGGCCGACATCCTGCAGGACGGCGCCATCGACTACGATGACGACCTGCTCGCGCGGCTCGATTTCGTGATCGGGTCGGTCCACAGCCGCTTCGGCATGGCGGCGGACGCCCGCGCGATGACCGCGCGCATTCTGGCGGCGATGGACAGTCCCTTCCTCACGATCCTGGGACACCCGACGGGCCGGCTCCTCCTCTCGCGCGATCCCTACGAGGTGGACCTCGACGCGGTCATCGCGCGTGCCGCCGAGCGGGGCGTCGCGATCGAGATCAACGGCGATCCGCACCGGCTGGACCTGGACTGGCGGCACCTCGCCCGGGCCCGCGCCGCTGGCGTCGCGATCTCGATCGGCGCCGACGCGCACAGCCTCGCCGGCATCGGCAACGTGGAGTTCGGGCTCGCGATGGCGCGGAAGGGCGGGCTCGCGGCCGGCGACGTGCTGAACACGCTCTCTGCCGACGAGTTCCTCGCCTTCGCCCGGCGCCGCCGGTGAAGGCCGGATCCCGGAAGGCGCGCGCGGCGCGCGCCCTCGAGGTGCTGGCCCGGCTCCGGCACGAATATCCCGACGCGCACTGCGAGCTGGATCACCGGAATGCCTTCGAGCTCCTCTGCGCCACGATCCTGTCGGCGCAGTGCACCGACGTGCGGGTGAACCTGGTGACGCCGATCCTCTTCCGGAAATACCCCGACGCGCCGGCGCTGGCGCGCGCGCGCACCCCGGCGCTCGAGGCGATCATCCGCCCCACCGGCTTCTTCCGGAACAAGGCGAAGAGCCTCATCGGCATGGCGCAGGCCCTCGTGGCCGATCATGGCGGCGAGGTGCCGCGGACGATGGACCAGCTGCAGGGCCTGCCCGGTGTCGGGCGGAAGACGGCCAATGTGATCCTGGGCAACGCGTGGGGCATCAACGAGGGCGTAACGGTGGATACCCACGTCGGCCGGCTGAGCCGGCGGCTCGGGCTCAGCACCGAGGATGACCCGGTGAAGGTGGAGCAGGACCTGATGAAGCTCATTCCGCGCGAGGACTGGGCGCTCATCTCCCACCTGCTCATCTTCCATGGCCGCCGCGTCTGCGTCGCGCGGCGCCCCCGCTGCGAGGACTGCGTGCTCGCCGACATCTGTCCCTCCGCCTTCCGGGTGCCATGACCCCGCCGATGCCGGTGGCCTGGAGCACCGTGGCGCGCGAGTACGCGCGATCGATCGTGCCGGGCCTCCAGCCGGCCGCCCGGGCGCTCGCGGAGTTCGCGCACATCAGGCCTGGCTCCCGCGTGCTCGACGTGGCCTGCGGCCCCGGTACCGCCGCGCGCGAAGCGAGAGCGCTCGGCGCCGCGGAGATCACGGGCGTGGACTACGCCCCCGGCATGGTCGCGGTGGCCCGCGAGCTCACGGCGGACCAGCCCGGCTTCACCTTTCTCGAGGGCAACGCCCTCGCGCTGCCGGTGCCCGACGCCGCATTCGACGCGGCGATCTCGAACTTCGGCGTGATCTTCGCGCCGGCGCCCGGGCAGGCGGTGGCGGAGCTGGCGCGGGTGGTGCGGCCGGATGGCTGGGCCGCGCTCACGGCGTGGCTGCACGACGACGTGACGGCGGAATACTACGAGCTGGTGTACCGCCACATCGCGCGGCAGCCCTCGCCGCATGATCCGTACGAGTGGGGCGACCCGGCTCGCGCCGCCGGCTGGCTCGGCGCGGCCTTCCGCTCGATCGAGACGCAGCCCATCCCGGTGCCGTTCGAGGCCGAGTCGCCCGAGGCGGTGTGGGCCATCCTCAACCGCTCGACGGGACGCGTCGCGGCCGGGTACGCGGAGCTCGATGGCGAGGCGCGCCGCGCCTTCGACGCCGACATGCTCAGTTACTTCGCCCGCTTCCGTCGGCCCGACGGCAGCGTGCACTGGCCGCGGACGGCCCTGCTGGCCCGGGGCCGCCGACCCGTCACGCGCGCCGGCGCCGCCGGCGAGCTCTTCATTTGAGTCATCCGTTGACCGGCGACCCCTCCCCCTCCAATCGCCTCGGCGCGGCCGCCTCGGCCTACCTCCGCTCCGCGGCCCACCAGCCGATCCACTGGTATGCGTGGGGCCCCGACGCCTTTGCCGCTGCCCAGGCGTCCGACCGGCCGATCCTGCTCGACATCGGCGCGGTCTGGTGCCACTGGTGTCACGTGATGGACGGCGAGTCCTACGAGGATCCTGCGCTCGCGGCGATCCTCAACGCCGGGTTCGTCTGCATCAAGGTGGACCGCGACGAGCGGCCGGATGTGGACAGCCGCTACCAGCGCGCCGTGCAGACCCTCATTGGCCAGGGAGGCTGGCCGCTGACCGCGTTCCTCACGCCGGCCGGGGAGGTGTTCCATGGCGGCACCTACTTCCCGCCGGACGACCGGTTCGGCCGCCCTGGGTTCCGCACGGTGCTCCGGACCGTGCTCGAGGTGTACCGCGGAAGGCGCGACCAGGTCCTGGCCCAGGCCGGCGCGATCCGGCGCGCACTCGATGCCGGCCTCGACGAGGCCGCGCCGGGCGAGCTGACGCCCGCCCTGCTCGACGCCGCGGAGGCGGCGATGCTCCGGGCCTTCGATCGCACGCACGGCGGCTTCGGCGGTGCGCCCAAGTTCCCCCACCCCGCAGCGCTCCACTTCGCCCTCACCCGCTGGGCCGACGCGCCGACGCCGGAGCGCCGCCTGCTGGTGGACCGCACCCTCCAGGGCATGGCCCGCGGCGGCGTGTACGACCAGCTCGGCGGCGGCTTCCACCGCTACAGCGTGGACCACGAGTGGATCGTGCCGCACTTCGAGAAGATGGCGTACGACAACTCAGAGCTGCTGCGTGTGTACGTCGCCGCGGCCGCCGCCTTCGGCGACGCGGAGTACGCGGACACGGCGCGCGGAATCGTGCGCTGGGTTCGCGAGGTGCTGGCCGACCCGGCCGGCGGCTACGGGACCAGCCAGGATGCCGATGTCGGCCTCGACGACGACGGCGACTACTTCACGTGGACGCGGGACGAGGCGGCGGCGGTGCTCAGTCAGGCGGAGCTCGAGGTGGCCGCGGCGTACTACGACATCGGCACCGCCGGCGAGATGCACCACAATCCGGGGAAGAACGTGCTCTACGTCGCGGCCACGGTGCCCGCCATCGCGGCCCAGACGGGGCGCACCGCGACGGAGGTGAGCGGGCTGCTCGATGCCGCGCGGCGCCGGCTTCTCGAGGCGAGGGGGCACCGGCCGGCGCCCTTCGTGGACCGCACGCGCTACACGAGCTGGAATGCGATGATGGCCAGCGCAATGCTCGCCGCCGCGGCCCAGCTCGACGACGAGGAGGCGGCGGCGCATGCGCTCGCGACCCTCGGGCGGATCCGGGCCGAAAGCGCGGCACCCGACGCCGTCGCCCACTCTCCAGGCGGTGCGGGAGGTCTGCTGGAGGATCAGGTGCACGTGGCGCTCGCGGCGCTGGACGCGTGGGAGGCGACCGGCGAGCGTGGCTGGCTCGACTGGTCCATCGCGCTGGGAGGGCGGATCTGGGCCGACTACGCCGACACCGACGGTGCGCTCTTCGACAGCGTG
>JAICVB010000090.1 GCA_025935545.1 Gemmatimonadales bacterium | reverse complement strand
TGAGCGCGCCGACCTCGTCTTCGGCGTGAAGGTGGCCTTCGACGACACGACGGGCGTGCTGCATCCGGGGCTCCCGGTCACCGTCCGCTTTCCGCCCCTCCGGCCGTGAGCCCCGCCGGGCTCGCCATTGAGACGCGCGGCCTTCGCAAGGCGTTCGGATCGCTCGTGGCGGTCGCAGGGCTCGATCTCGCGGTCGAGCGGGGTGAGGTCTTCGGCCTCCTCGGGCCCAACGGTTCCGGCAAGACGACCACGATCCGCATGCTCTGCGGCCTGCTGCAGCCGACGGCCGGAACGGCCGTCGTCGCCGGACTCGACGTCGTCCGCGATCCCGAGGGCGTGCGCCGCCGGATCGGCTACATGTCGCAGCGGTTTGGCCTCTACGACGACCTCACCGTGGCCGAGAACCTCCGCTTCTACTCCTCCGTCTACGGCCTCACCCCCGAGGATCGCCGCCGCCGGGGCGCCGAGCTGCTGGCGGACCTCGGCCTTGCCCCACGGGCGGCGCAGCTCGCCGGCACGCTCAGCGGCGGATGGAAGCAGCGGCTCGCCCTCGCGTGTGCCACCGCCCACCGGCCCGAGGTGCTGTTCCTCGACGAGCCGACGGCCGGCGTCGATCCCGCCTCGCGCCGCCTGCTCTGGGACTGGATCTACCGGCTGGCCCGCGGCGGCACGACCATCGTGGTCACCACGCATTACATGGACGAGGCGGAGCGGTGCGGCCGGCTCGCCATCCTGTCGCGGGGGCGGCTCGAAGCTCTCGGCACGGTCGCCGAGATTCTGCAGCGCTTCGGGCGGGAGTCCATCGAGGACGTGTTCATCGAGCTGCAGCAGCGCGACGAGCCCGCGGCGTGAGTCTCCGGCTCCTCCATCCGCGCAGCGCGCTCTGGCCAATGCTCTGGAAGGAGTTCGTCCAGATGCGGCGGGACCGCTTCACACTCGCGATGATGCTCGGCCTGCCCGCGATCCAGCTCCTCCTCTTCGGCTTCGCCATCCAGACCGAGGTGCGGCACCTGCCGATGCTGGTACTCGACGAGTCGCGCACCCGGCAGAGTCGCGCGCTGGTCGAGGCCCTCGAGAACAGCGGGAGCTTCCGGGTCGTCGGTCGGGTCGCGACCCGGGCGCAGGTCCGCGCCGCCATCGAGCGCGGCGCGGCGCGAGCCGCACTCGTGATCCCGCCCGGCTATGCGCGCGACCTCTCGCGCCGTGACGCGACGGCGCAGGTCATCGTGGATGCGGCCGACCCGATGGCGTCATCGTCCGCGATGTCGGGCGCCGCGCTCGCGGCCGCGGCCCACGCCGCGACGCTGCCCGGCGCCGTACGGCCGGCGCTCGACCTCCGCGTGCGCCCCTGGTACAACCCGGGGCTCCGGACGGCCGTCTTCATCGTGCCGGGAATTATCGGAGTGCTCCTCTCACTCACCCTCGTCATGATCACGAGCATGGCGCTGGTTCGCGAGCGGGAGCGGGGAACGCTGGAGCAGCTGATCGTCACGCCGATCGGCAAGACCAGCCTGATGCTGGGGAAGATCCTGCCCTTCGTGCTGGTGGGGTACGTGCAGATGACCGTGATCCTGCTCCTGGGAAGCCTCGTCTTCGACGTCCCCATCCAGGGAAACCTCGGCCTGCTCTACGGCGTCACCCTCGCCTTCATCGTCGCGAACCTGGGCCTGGGTCTCCTGTTCTCCACGCTCGCGCGCACCCAGGCGCAGGCGATGCAGCTCGGGTTCTTCTTCCTGTTGCCCAACATCCTGCTCTCGGGGTTCATGTTTCCGAGGGAGGCGATGCCGGCGCCGGCCCAGTGGCTGGGCGACGCGATTCCCCTGACCTACTACCTGCGGGTCCTCCGCGGAGTCCTCCTGCGAGGCAGCGGGCTCGGCGCACTGTGGCCCGAGACGGCGGTCTTGAGCGGGTTCGCCGTCCTGATGATCCTGCTGAGCGTGCGACGCTTCAGGAAGACGATCGAGTAGACTCGGCGCCCGCGAGGTCGGCGGGGCGGAGATCGAGGTCCTCCGGCGAGAGCGGACGGCTCGCCGTGTCGAAGGGGGTGGAGGGCGGGGAGGTCCAGCCGGCGCGCTCGGCCAGCGCCGCGACGCGCGCGTCGATTTCGCCGGCCTGGTCCGGGGCGGCGCGCCGTGCGAGCTCGAGGCTCGCGAGGGCTTCGTCGAACGCCAGCTGCGCGAGCGCGGCATCGCTCGCGAGGAGCGCGAAGCGGCGGGCACGGGCGGCCTCGCCCGCCCGTTCGGCGTGCCGGGCGATCTCCCCGGCCCGCTCCGCGACGGCTTCGGTCTCCGCCGATGCCTCGAAGGCCAGTGAGAGCGCGCGGTGCACCTCCCGGCGCCGGGCGCTGCTGAGGCCCGCGCGAACCGCCTGGCCCAGCGACGGGTGCGCCATCCTGTAGCTCTCCCGCTCCTCCACGACGAGCTGCCGCTCCATCAATGCATCCGCCATCGCCGCGAGTCGCAGGCGCGAGATCCCGTGCACGTGTGCCAGGACGTCGGCACCGACGGGGCGGGCGGCGACGGCGATCGACGCCAGGATCTGCCGCAGCTCATCGGGGAGCCGTGAGACCCTGAGCCCGATCGCATCGCGCACGGAGCGCGGAACCTCGAGCCGCGAATGCTCGCCTGACGCGCGGTTGGCGGGCAGCACCCACTCGCGGGACACCGGCGTCGCTCCCAGCACGCCTTCCGCGAAAAGCATCTTGGCCACTTCGATGACCTGGAACGGGTTCCCGTCGCTCACCCCGAAGAGCCTCCGGGCGAACCGCCGCCCGCCCGCGGGCGCGCGGATGTTGCCCATGCGGCGGACCAGCTGCCACACCTCCTCCTCGCTGAGGGGCTGCAGCGGGAGGCGGCGGGCGCCACGGCGCAGGAGCATGCGGGTGAGCCGGTGCGGCGCGCTGCCCGCTTCCGCCTCGCCCGTCGTGACCGTCGCGATGAACAGCACGGGGGCCTCCGCCAGGCGGCGGACGAGGAACTGAAGCAGCGTGCAGCTCTCGCCATCGCACCACTGCAGGTCGTCGATGAAGAGGGCCACGGAGCGCTCGGCGGCGAGGGCGAGGAGCAGCTGCGCCACGCCCTCGAAGAGCCGCCACCGCTCCATTCCAGCGGGGGCCGGCGCCGGCGCGGGGAGCCCGGCGAACTGGTGCCGCAGCTCCGGCAGCAGGCGCGCAACCTCGGCAAGCCACTCGGCGTCGGCGCCGGCGACGCCCGGCGCGCCGAGCGCCTGGCGCAGCGCGCCCGCGACGGTGCCGAAGGGCGGACCGCCCGACGGCTCGTAGCCCTCTCCGCGCAGGATCGTGCCCCCGCGCGCCCCGGCCCAGCGGGTGAACTCCTCGGCCAGCCGGGTCTTGCCCATGCCGGCCTCGCCCTCGATGAGGACCACGCGGTCCCCGGTGGTGCCGAGTGCCTGCCAGGCATCCTGCAGCGCGGACCACTGCGCCTCGCGCCCGATGAGGTCCGCGTGAAAGTCGAGGGCCGAGGGGATATCGGCATCGGTAGCGGGGGCCGCCGTTTCCGGTGCCCGGTCAATCCGGCGCGCCAGTTCGGCGAGCTCCGGCCCCGGGACCGCGCCGGTCTCCCGCTCGAGCTGCGTCCGCAGCGACCCGTAGCGCCGGAGCGCGACCGACCGGCCTCGCACGCAGTACTCCGCCTCCACCGCGACCGCCATGGCATCCTGGTCCGCCGGGTCGGCCGCGAGCCACCGGTCGGCGAGTGCGAGCGCGTCGTGCCAGCGCGAGCGGCTCACCGCGGCGCGGGCCTCGTCCCGCAGTGCGTCGAGGGAGAGCCGGAGGAGGCGATCACGCGTCCCCGACAGCCACTCCTCGAACGCGGGTGCCTGCCGGATCGCCGCCCCGCGGAAGAAGCGGTTCACGTCGAAGCCCGCGGCCGCCCGCGCGGCGGTGCGCGCGGCGGCGAGAAACCGGAGGACGTCGCAGTCGGGCGCCTCGGCGAGCCGAACGAACTGGCGGTCCGCGATGACGGCATCGCCGAAGGCCGCACGCAGCTGCCGGAGCGCCTGCCGCAGCGAGGCGCGGGCATCCTCGTCGCCGGCGTCGCTCCAGAGGAGGGTCGCCAGGGCCTCGCGCGCGTGGGGACCGGGCTCCAGCGCGAGGTAGGCGAGGAGCCCCACCGTCTTGAGGCCGAGCGGGGCGGGTGGTCCGCCCCGCAGGGCGGCCGACGGGTAGTCGAGGAGGGTCAGGACGAGGGCCGTCACGCCGATAAGGTACCGCCCGTTCACGGATCGGCAACCGCGATTCACGGACGATTCACGGTCGCGGCCCATCTTCGCGCCACGATCCTGGCCATCGCAGGAGGCAGCCGTGGCGAAAGACCAGCGGCACGTCCGTCTGGAGCTCACACCCGAGCAGCAGGCCGTTGTCGCGGACGCCACCGGCCGGAACGCCGAGGCGCTCGAGTTGAGCGTGGCGGAGCTGGTCGCCCGGCTCGCGCCGACCCGCCTCCTGCGGCCGTCGGGCAGCGCCAGGATCATTCAACCCTGACCGTTCCCCACACCGGAGGCGCCGCCATGAGATTCCTGTCGCTCACCCGTTCCAGCGTTTCGCTCCTCGCCGCGCTCGCCATCGGCGTTCCCGCCGCCGCCGGCGCCCAGGGCATCGAGCGTCCGCGGATCCCCCTCCGGACCGCGCTCAACGAGCTGAGCGCCTTCCGCGCCGAGTACACCACGGCGGCGAACAAGCACGACAACGCGGCACTGGGGACGATGTTCGCGCCGGACGCGATCATGATCACGTCGCGGGGTGAGCAGCTCGCGGGCCGCGCCGCCATCATGAAGATGCTCTCCGCCGATACGACGTCGGATCTCAGCATCAGCTCCGACACGACCCGGGTCGTGGGGCACACCGCGTGGGATGTCGGCACCGTCACGACGGCCCAGGGCACGAGCCGGTACCTCGCCGTGCTTCGCCGCGGCCTCAAGGAGTGGCAGCTGGCCAGTCTCGCCGTGGTGCCGCAGACCGGGAATGCCATGGGATCCAAGTAGGCCGGCAGCGCCGCAGGGAGCGCGGGGCCCGGGCGCGTACGCGCCCGGGCCCCGCGTCGCGTTGGGCCGGCGGTTTGATCGGTGGCCCGTCGCGCCTAGTATGACTGGGATGGGAACCTCAGTCACGGTGCTGCCGACCCGCGTCTGGCCCGGCGCACCCGCGCCGCTCGGCGCCACCTGGGACGGGGAGGGCACCAACTTCGCCCTCTACTCGGCCCACGCAACGGGGGTCGAGCTCTGCCTGTTCGAGTCGGCCGAGTCGCCGCGCGAGTCGCTGCGCGTGCCGCTCTCGGAGCGCACCGATGAAGTGTGGCACGCCTACCTGCCCGACGTGCGCCCCGGCCAGTGCTACGGGTACCGCGTCCACGGGCCCTACGACCCGGCCCGCGGCCACCGGTTCAATCCCGCCAAGCTGGTGCTCGATCCCTACGCGCGCGCCATCAGCGGGCCCGTGCGGTGGAGCGATGCGCTGTTCGGCCATGAGCCCGGCGCGGAGGAAGCCGCCGACCCCCGGGACAGCGCGCCCGGCATGCCCCGAGCCATCGTGGTCGAGAACGCCTTCACCTGGGGGGACGATCGCTCCCCCCGCACGCCGTGGAACCGCACGGTGATCTACGAGTGCCACGTGAAGGGGATGACCGCGCTGCACCCCGACGGTCCCGCCGCGCTCCGGGGCACCTATCTCGGCCTCGCCACCGACCCCGTGATCGAGCACCTGCAGCGTCTCGGCGTCACGGCGGTCGAGCTGCTGCCGGTGCAGCAGTTCGCGGTGGACCGGCACCTGGTGGAGCGGTCACTCACCAACTACTGGGGATACAACACCATCGGCTTCTTCGCGCCCGACGTGCGGTACGCCACGGGGGTCGGCGGCCGCGCCGTCGCGGAGTTCAAGTCGATGGTGAAGCGCCTCCATCGTGCCGGGCTCGAGGTGATCCTCGATGTCGTCTACAACCACACCGGCGAGGGGAATCACCTGGGCCCCACCCTCTGCTTCCGCGGGATCGACAACGTCGCCTATTACCGGCTCGACGCCGCCGATCCCCGTCACTACGTGGACTACACCGGGTGCGGCAACACGCTCAATCTCTCCCACTCGCGAACGCTGCAGCTCGTGATGGACAGCCTGCGCTACTGGGTCACCGAGATGCATGTGGACGGATTCCGCTTCGATCTCGCAGCCGCGCTGGGACGCGATATCGGCGAGATGAATCCGTTCGGCCGCTTCTTCGACGTGATCCGTCAGGATCCCGTCGTATCGCGCGTGAAGCTCATCGCCGAGCCGTGGGATCTCGGCGAGAACGGGTACCAGCTGGGCCGTTTCCCGGTCGGCTGGGCCGAGTGGAACGGCCAGTACCGGGACACCGTGCGCCGGTTCTGGCGCGGCGACCCCGGGGCGATCGGCGCCCTGGCGTCGCGGCTGGCGGGCAGCAGCGACGTCTACGAAGCGTCGGGACGGTCCCCCCAGGCCAGCATCAACTTCGTGACCTGCCACGACGGCTTCACGCTGCAGGATCTGGTCAGCTACGAGGAGCGCCACAACGAGGCCAACCAGGAGGAGAACCGCGACGGCCACCCCGACAACGAGAGCCGGAACTGGGGCGTCGAGGGGCCGTCGGATGCGCCGCACATCGTGCGGACCCGCGAGCGCATCAAGCGGAACCTGCTCGCCACGCTCGCCTTCTCGCAGGGCGTGCCCATGCTCTCGCATGGGGACGAGATGGGCCGGACCCAGCTGGGGAACAACAACGCCTACTGTCAGGACAATCCGCTCACCTGGGTGCATTGGGACCTCGACCGCACCCGGCGGGATCTGCTCGCGTTCACGCGGCGCATCTTCGAGATCCGTGCCGCCAACCCGGTCCTCCGCCGGCGCGGCTACTTCCGCCATGATGCCGGCGCGCCGCCCGAAGAGCGCGACCTGTGGTGGCTGCGGTCCGACGGCGCGGAGATGACGGCCGACGACTGGAGCGACGCCTCCTCCCACGTCCTCGGCATGCTCATCCGGGAGAGCGCGACCGACGAGCGCGACGAGCATGGCGAGCCCGCAGCCGGCGAGACCGTGCTCCTCCTGCTCAATGGCGGAGGCCGCACGCGGCGCTTCGTGCTTCCGGCGCTGGCCGAGGCCGGCGGCTGGGAGGAGATGGTGAACACCGCGCGGGCCGGCTCCCGGCCGGTTCGTGAAGGCGCGGTCAGCCTGGTCGCTCACTCCCTCATGCTGCTGCGGTACCGGCCCGCCGGCTGACGTGCGGCCGATCCTCTCCACGTACCGGCTGCAGCTCCACGCCGGCTTCCGCCTCGACGACGTCCGCGCACTGATCCCCTACTTTGCCGCGCTGGGCGTCACCCACCTGCATTTCTCGCCGGTCCTCGCCGCCCGCGCGGGCAGCCGGCACAACTACGACGTCACCGACCCGACCCGGCTCAACCCGGCCCTGGGCACCGAGGCGGAGTTCACGGCACTGGCGGCGGCGCTCCACGCGGCCGGCCTCGGGATCGTGCTCGACATCGTGCCCAACCACATGGCTGCCCACGCGGAGAACCCGTTCTGGGAAGACGTCCTGACGCACGGGGCCGCGTCGCGCCATGCCCGGTGGTTCGACATCGAGTGGCGGGGCGGGGAGCCGGGTCCGCGGCCCCGCATCGTCCTTCCCGTCCTGGGCGATCTCCGGGTGCGCGCCCTCGAGCGCGGCGAGATCACCCTTCGTCTCCGGGACGGCGGGATTCGCGTCGGCTACTTCGAGCACGAGTGGCCGCTCGACCCGCTCTCCCTCCATCCCGTGCTCGACGCGATCGCGGATGCGGCGGAGGCGGGCGGTGCGGGCCCGGAGGCGGCGGGAACGATTCGCGCCCACGGCCGCATGCTGCGCGCGCTGTCGCGGCGGCGGGGCCGCACGGCCGCGGAGCGGGAGCACACCGCGCGGCGCGCCGATGCCGCCGCCGCCCAGGTGGCCCGGCTCATCGGTCCGCACGGGACCGCCGCCAGGGCCGCCGAGAGGGCGCTCGACGCCTTTGCCGCGCCGCCGGACGGTGCGCGGCGCCTCCGGCGGCTTCTCGACGCCCAGGCGTACCGCCTCGTCTACTGGCGGCGCTCCGCGCGGGAGCTCAACTATCGCCGTTTCTTCGATGTGAACGAGCTCGTCGCGCTGCACATGGAGGATCCGGTCGTGTTCGCCCAGACGCATGGACGTGTGGTGGAGTGGGCTCACGCCGGTGTAGTGGATGGATTCCGCGTGGACCATCCGGACGGCCTCCTCGATCCCCTCGCGTACCTCCGCCGCCTCGCCGACGAGGCCTACGACTGGCGGCCCGATGCGCGCTATCCCGTCTGGGTCGAGAAGATCCTCCAGCCGGGCGAGACCCTCCCGCCGGCGTGGCCCGTTTCGGGCACGACGGGCTACGACTTCCTGAACGAGGTGGAGGCGCTGTTCGTGGACCGGGCAGGGCTCGCCCGGCTGGAGCGCGACTATCGGCGGCTGATTCGCCGCCCGCTCACGTTCGCCCTTGTCGCGGAGGAGGGAAAGCGGAGCGCGCTCCGGGGCGGGCTCTCGCCCGGCGTGCGGGTGCTCGCCGCGCGCCTGGTACGCCTCGGCGGCGGAGTCGCAATTCCGGTTGCCGCCGCGCGCAACGCGCTGGTGGATGTGATCGCGGCGCTCGCCGTGTACCGCACCTACGCGGACCGGCGCGCACCGACTGGCTCGGCTGCGGACCGCGAGCGGCTGTCGGCCGCCGTCGCGTCGGCGCGCTCGCGCGGAGGAGCGTCCCCCGTCGCGCTTGACCGCCTGGAGGCGGTGCTGCTGGGCGGCCCCTGGCCCGACCCCGAGCGCGAGCAGCTGCGTCTGCGCTTCGTGCAGCGGTTCCAGCAGCTCACCGGGCCCGCCATGGCCAAGGGCGTGGAGGACACGGCGTTCTACGCGTGGGTGCCGCTGGCCTCCCTCAATGAGGTCGGCGGCGCGCCCGACGCCCTTCCGCCCGACGCGGTGCCCGCATTCCACCGGACGGCGGATGCCCGGGCCCGCGCGTGGCCGAGCGCGATGCTGGTCACGACAACCCACGACACCAAGCGGAGCGCCGACGTGCGCTCCCGGCTCGATGTCCTGAGTGAGCTACCCGACGAGTGGGAGGAGCGGCTCTACCGGTGGCGCAGGCTCACCCGGCCGCTGCAGCGGCGGGACGCCGACGGCACCGCTCCCGACGCGAACATGGTCTACCTCTTCTTCCAGTCGCTGGTGGGGATCTGGCCGGTCGGCCAGCCCATCGACGAGGCGTGCCGCGCGTCCCTGGCGGGCCGGCTCGGCGAATACATGCGCAAGGCCGCACGCGAGGCCAAGGAGCGGACATCGTGGCTCGAGCCTGATCCGGCCTACGAGTCGGCGCTGCTCGAGTACGTCGCCGCGGCGCTGGATCCCGTGCGCTCCGGGCCGCTGCTCTCGGAAGTCGGCGAGTTCGTCCGCCGGATCGCGCCCGCCGGCGCCTGGAACGCAGTCGCTCGCGTGGTCCTCCAGCTGTCTGCCCCCGGCATCCCCGACATCTATCAGGGCGACGAGCTCTGGAACCTCGCGCTCGTCGATCCCGACAATCGGCGGCCGGTGGAGTATGCGCGCCGGCAGGCCCTGCTCGACGACGTCATCCGGTCGTACGCCGGGGGTCACGCCGTGCCGGGCGAGCTCGCCCGGATGGTGGCGCGTCCGTGGGACGGACGC